>JBKPFS010000045.1:0-7812 GCA_046728935.1 Actinomycetota bacterium
CTCGAAAAGCAGATGCGGCCACGGAAAGAACACCTCGCGGTACCGGTGCGATGCCTTCGGCCCGCGATGAAGATTGAAATAGAGCCAGGCGCGCCCGCCCAGACGCAGCACGCGCCCGATCGCCGCCAGCATCGCCACGGGGCGACGCACGTGCTCGAGCACCGCTGAGGAGACGACCGCATCCATCGACGCCTCGGGGAGCAGCTCATCGCTCGCCAGGTCCGCGACGTGGAAGCTGACGCGCTCCCGGCTGAACTCCTCCCAGCGATCGCTGGGGACGACATCGACGCCCACCGCGCGCTTGGCATCCGCCTTCTTCACCAGCAGATGGGTCATCTGGCCCTGCGCGCACCCGATCTCCAGCACCTCCTTGCCCTCGAAATCGAGGTCGCGCGAAACCACCTTCAGCCGCTTTCGCGCGCGAACCATGCGGCCCTGCGGGTCCACGCGCGGCGCAGCGGGGACCAGCGGCTTGGATCGGTACTCCTCGTTCAGACGCTCGAACAGCTCGAGGTCGTACCCGCTCGCCCCCTCCCTTGAAGCCGGCTGGCTTCCGACGGCCACCGCGCTCACGAATCCGCCTGACGGCGGACCTTCCCCGCCTCCGTGCCGGGCTCCATGGCCGGGCCGCGTGGCGGGGCGATGCCGAGAACGCGCATCGCCTTCAGGCCCAGGCCGAGCTTCTCCCGACCCTCGGTCGACGTGATGTCGTGACCCGAGAGCTCCTTCACCCGCTCGAGCCGGTACCGGACCGTGTGCCGGTGGGTGAACAGCTGCTCGGCCGTCGGGGTGACGTTGCCGTCGTTGTCCAGATAGGCCTCGATCGTCGCGACCAATTCCGTCTCGTACTGCTCGTCGTAGGCGGATAGCGGCGCCACCGTCTCCTCGTAGAACCGCTCCAGCTCGCCCGGGTCCTCGCTCATCGCCGGGAGCAGCAGCCGGTAAGCGCCCGTGTCCTCGAAGGCGAGCAGCTCGATCCCCTCCGCCTCCGCGACGTTGGCCGCCAGCAGCGCCTCCTTCCCGGCCCGATAGAGATCAACCGGGTCCTGGACCCACCTGCTCCGCGCGACCGTGACATGAAAACCCGGCAGCGACGCCGCCAGCTCGCGCGCCAGCCCCAGCGCCGCGCGGGCGAGATCCTCATCGCCCGCCGCCGGAATGATCGCCGCCACGTCGGCCGCCTCCGCATCGGGATCGAGCCCCGCGATCGAGCCGCTGCTCGCCGAGCGCAGCGCGCGCAGCGCGACCACCAGCACCCGCGCGCGCCAATCGCCCGTCTGCGCGGAGCGCGGCGCCGCCCTGGTGACCAGGGCTCCCGCCCCATTCTCGATCTGGCCCCCGAGCTCGGCCGCCCTAGCGATGATGTCGCCGCGATCCGTGACCCCGCGCCGGAGAACCGCCCGTACGAACTCCCCCGCGGCCTCGTCGCTCGCCCACTCGGGCGCCCGCGAGCGCTCGAGCTCGAGCGCCAGCAGCGTCGACACCATGCGCAAGGTCGTGGGCGGCGGGGCATCGCCCCTGGGGCGGTAACGGAGCTCCCCCACCGCGGCGTCGGCGACCCGCAGCTCGAGGATCGCGACGTGCTCCGCCCCCGAGAGCAGCTTCCCCTCCTCCGCCGAGGAGGACGCGGCGACGGCGAGCACCGCGCTCGAGCGGTCGATCAGGGCCACGCTCGCCGCGAGCGCCTTGCCCGCCGCCCGGGCCACCGCCGGCAGACCCGCCCCGGACTCGATCGCCTCGGAGAGCGCATCGAGACTCGCCTCCTCGGACTGCTTATTTGCAGGGGTTTTCTTCGCCGGCGCCTTCGAGCTCACCGGGAGATTCTAGGGCGGCCCGCTCAGGAGGACACAGCGAGGGACGCTTTGCAGACGCGCCTAGGAGAACGTCTTGGCGATGTCGTCCCAGAAGTAAACGATGGTGACTCCAAGGGCCACCCCGAGCAGCACCAGCGCGGCGAGCACGAACACGGCCACCACGACCGCCGTCGCCTTCTCCCACGTGCGGCCGAACGCGCCCATCGCGGGAACCAGGATGAGGGCGGTGAAGGCGGCCAGGCTGATCAGGCCCGCGCCACCGAACAGCAGGTATTCGCTACCGATCTTCGCGAGCGGCATCGGGCGATCCATTCTGCCGTAAGTGCAGGATGAGCATCGCCAGCGCCGCGCAGGTCGCGAAGGCACACGTCCCGAGCGCCCAACCCGCGCTGACGTCGCTCAGGTAGTGAACGTGGAGGTAGACGCGGCTGAGCCCGACCGCGGCGGCCAACACGATGCCTGCGGCAATCAGGGCGGACGCGTGCGCCATCCGCGGGCGCAGCCGCACGGTGAGCGTCAGGGCCAGCCAGGGATAGATGATCGAGTACGTGGCGTGGCCACTCGGGAAGGCGAACCCGCTCGCGTCGACCAGCCCGCCCGCCGGACGAGGACGGGCGACCGCATCCTTCAGCTCGGGCACCGCCACGTGAGCGATCGCCACCGCGACCAGGAGCACGACGAGCTCGGGCCACCTGCGGTTGGCGGCGAGCACCGCCCCGGCCGCGAGCGCCACCGTCAGCGTGACCGCGGTCGAGCCCAGGACCGTCACAAGCTTGGCCACGTCGGTCACCCACGCGGCCTGGAGATCGTTCACCACGTCGAACGCCTCCCTATCGCCGGGCGTCGGGCCAGGGTCGCCGGAGACGATCGACGTGTACCCGACGAGCACGAAGGCCGCCACCGACAGAATCGCCAGCAGGCTCGTGAACTCGAGCCCGAGACCCCCCGGGGTCAGCCGGTGCCAGAGGAATCGCAGCTCCGGCACCAGCCGCCTGATCAGCGGCGTCGCCTCGAGCCTGGCGACGATCCGGGCACGGTTGCTCGGCTCGCGCACGAACCGCACCGCGAGCACCACGCCCACGATCACCGCCACCGTCACCCCGAAGACGAACGTCCCCCGGCCGGCGACGTCGGCCGCCTGGTTGAGGCTCTGGGAGAGGAAGTACCCGACGAGGACAAAGGCGGCCGACCACAGCCCCGTGCCGAGGACGCTGAAGGGGAGGAACGCGCGATAGCGCATCCGCGAGCTGCCGGCGACGAATGGAGCCAGGGCGCGGACGAGGCCGATGAACCGGCCGACCAGGATCGTCTTGCCACCGTGCCTCTGGAAGTAGTCCTCCACCTGCCCGAAGCGCTCGCGCGTGATCCGGACCTTCGGCCCGTGGCGCATCACGAAGCCGCGGCCCAGCCGCATCCCGATCAGGAAGCTGACGCTGTCCCCTGCCCAGGCGCACAACCAGACCACCGCGATCGTGATCACCACCGACGTCTCGCCCTGCCCGGCGATCGCCCCGCCCAGGATCACCGCCGTCTCGCCGGGGAATACGAGGCCGACGAACGCCCCGGTCTCGAGGAACGCCAGCACCCCGACGAGCGCGTACGTCCAGTCCCCGAGGTCGCTGCCGACGTCCTCGAGGAACCCCTCGACGTCGAGGTTCGGGACGAGGCGCTGGAAGGCGATGAAGCCAGCGACGACGAGGCCGACGATCACCACCAGGCGCAGGCGCTCGCTGTTTGAGGCCTCCTGCTTCAAGGCAGGCAATTGATGGCAGACGACCCGGCCATCATCCGAGCCGCTGCGGGGCGCTCACGATCGCATCGGCGTAGCGAGGCGAAAGCGCAGACGCCGCCTCGTCCGCGCGGACGATGTCCTCGAACAGGCCAACGGCCGTCGGCCCCGAGCCCGTGACCAGCGCCCTGACGGCGCCCACCTCCTCGAGCGCAGCGAGGGCCTCGGCGATCTCCGGCTGCAGCGACAGCGCGGCCTGCTCGAGGTCGTTCAGCAACAGCTCCGCGTACTCGAGGGGCGAGGCCCCGCCCGCGGCCGCGGCGCGCAGCTCGCCCGCGATCCTCTCCAGCTCATCGGCGCTCCGCCCGAGGCCCAGCCGATCCGCCTCCGCGTAGACGTCCGCTGTGGCCAATCCGGCCTCGCCCGGGATCAGGACGAAGCCGAGCTCGCCGGGATCGGGCAGGCGCTCGACCCGCTCCCCGGCGCCGGCGACGAGGGCGAACGCCGGCTCGAGCTGCGAGGGGACGTCGGCGCCGAGGGCCGCGGCGACCTCCTCGAGCGAGCCGACCTCGCCGGCCGCGAGGCGGAGCATCGCGGCGGCGTCCGCGCTGCCGCCCCCGAGCCCCGCCGCCACCGGGATCCGCTTCTCGATCTCGACGTAGAGCGGCGAGCGACTCCAACCCCGGGCCCGCAGCGCCTCGAGCGCGACCGCGGCCAGGTTCGGCCCCTTGACGCCCGGACAGACGACCTCGTCCGCCTCACCCTCCGCGTCGACCACGACGATCCGGTCGGAGAGGACGAGGGGGCAGAAAAGCGAGCGCAGCTCGTGCGGGCCGTCGGGGCGGCGAGGGCCAAGATAGAGGCAGAGGTTGAGCTTCGCCGGCGCCCGAACGATCATCCGAGCGCCTTCGCCAGGGCGATGAACTGCGGCGGGGAGAGCTGCTCGGCGCGCGCGTCCTCGGGGAGCCCCAGCTCGGCCAGCGCGGCGCGAACCGCCTCCCGCGAGCCCGGCGTCGAGAGCTCCAGCGAGCGCGCCAGGGACTTGCGCCGGTGCGCGAACGCCTGGCGCACGAGCCGCGCCACCGCCTCGGGCGGCGCCGGGCCGTGCCGCTCCAGGCGCAGCAGCGCCGACTCAACGCGCGGCCTGGGGCTGAACACCGCCGGGTCGACCGCGCGCAGGAGCCGCACCTCGCAGGCGAGCTGCGCGATCACGCTCGGCCCTCCGTACTGGCGCGATCCCGGCGCGGCCCGCAGGCGATCGGCGATCTCCCGCTGGACCATCACCGTCCACGCCTCCACCCGGCCCAGCTCGAAGATCGTGCGCAGAATCAGCGGCGTCGCGATGGAGTACGGCAGGTTTGCGACCAGCTGCGTCGGCGCCGGGCGCAACCCGGCGAGGTCCACCCGCATCGCGTCCTCGATCTGAACCTCCACGTTCGGGTGCTCGGCGACGACCGCCTCGAGCGCCGGACGGAGCCCCGCGTCGATCTCGATCGCGTGAACCGCCGCCACGCGCGGGGCGAGCTCCGCGGTGAGCGCCCCCTCGCCGGCACCCACCTCGAGCACCACGTCGCCCGGGCCCAGATCCGCGTCGCGGACGATCGCCTGGAGTAGGTTCGGGTCGCGCAGGAAGTTCTGGCCTAAACGAACCACCGGCCGCCTCCTCCGCTCCGCGTCCGGGGGCGGCCGGGGCTGCTGTCTGCCGTGCTCACCATCGGAAGACCCGCTCCGCGTTCGCCTCGACCAGCGCCTCGAGCTCGGCGTAGGAGACACCGCGAACGTCGGCCAGCCGCTCAGCCGTGGCGACGACGTTGGCGGGCTGGTTCGGCTGCCCGCGCACCGGCTGCGGGGCGAGGAACGGCGAGTCGGTCTCGACCAGCAAGAGGTCGTCGGGGACCAGGCGCGCCGACTCGCGCAGGTGCTCCGCGCGCGGATAGGTGAGGTTGCCGGCGAAGGAGCACAGCCAGCCGCGCTCTGCCGCCTCGCCGACGCGCTCGGGCGGCGCGGAGAAGCAATGGAGCACGACCGTCACCCCCTCCGCCTCGCCGGCGAGGATCGAGAACGTCTCGGCGAGCGCCTCCCCGCCGGTCGACTCGGCGCCGTCGCGGACGTGGATGACCAGCGGCTTCGCGACGTCCCGCGCGATCGCGATCTGCGCCTCGAACGCCCGCAGCTGGTCCTCACGAGAGGCGCGGTCCCGGTAGTAGTCGAGCCCGGTCTCCCCGACCGCCGCGACGCGGGGATGCGCCGCGAGCTCGCCGAGCTCCGCGACGGCGCGATCGTCGAACCCCGACGACCCGTTCGGATGCCGGCCCACCGCGGCGCGCACCGCCTCGTGCGCGTCGGCGGCGGAGATCGCGTCGCGGCTCGAGGCCTCGTCGATGCCGACCGTGAGGATTCGCCTCACGCCGGCCGCGCGGGCGGTGCCCACCAGCTCGCCGTCGTCGGGCTCACAGAGGCCGAGATGGGCGTGGGTGTCGACCATGCCCGGAACCTACCGGCCCCTCCGACGAGCGCGTCCTACGCGGTCACCGCCTCGATCCTGGGGAACAGGGGCGGGATCCGCTCGATCCGGGCGCCGCCGCCGCGGGCGCTGAAGGCCGACAGCTCCCGGTCGCCCTCGGCGAGCGCCTCCAGCAGCCTGCCGCTCGTCTCCGGCATGTAGGGCACGAGGAGCAGGGCGAGCACCCGCACGCCCTCCGCGAGGTTGTAGAGGACCACATCAAGCCGATCGCCTGCTCCGCGTCGCGTCCGCGGGCGATCGGGTCCGCTCCGGTCCGCTGCCTCTTCTTTGGCCAGATCCCACGGCCGCTGCTCCTCGACGTAGCGGTTCAGCCGCCGGACGCGCGACCAGATCACTTCCAGCGCGGCGGTGATCTGGAAGCGGTCGAGCTGCTCGCGCACTAGGCCGTCGAGGCCCTCGAAGCCATCATCCCCCCCGAGCAGCTCCGGATCGGGCTCGCCCTCGGGGACCACGCCCTCGCGGAACTGGTCGATCATCGCCAGCGTCCGACTGGCCAGGTTGCCCCAGTCGTTCGCCAGCTCGGCCTCGTAGCGCTGCTCGAATCCCGGGGCGGAGACGGCCCCGTCCTGGCCGAACGAGACCTCGCGGAAGCAGTAGAAGCGAAGCGCGTCGGCGCCGAAGCGGTCGATCGCCTCGATCGGGTCGAGGACGTTGCCCAGCGACTTCGACATCTTCCTCTCCCCCATCAGCAGGTAGCCGTGCACGTAGACGGTGCGGGGCACCTCGATCTCCGCGGCGAGCAGGAAGGCGGGCCAGTAGATCGTGTGGAACTTGAGGATGTCCTTGGCGATGATGTGATTCGCCGGCCAGTAGCGGTCCGTAAGGTCCTCGCCGTCGCGCGCGTAGCCGAGCGCGGTGTAGTAGTTGAGCAGCGCGTCGAACCAGACGTAGATCACCTGGTCCGGATCCCAGGGAACGGGCACCCCCCACTTCAGCGTCCGACGCGAGAGCGAGACGTCGTTGAGGCCCTGCCGAATGAACGCGAGCGCCTCGTTGCGCCGGAAGTCGGGCTGGACGAAGTCGGGCCGCTCGGCGTACAGCCGCTCCAGGGGCTCCTGGAACGCCGAGAGCCGGAAGAACCAGTTGTCCTCCTGCTCGCGGGTGAGCTCGATGCCGTGGATGGGGCAGCTGTTGTTCGGACCGAGCTCCGACTCCGTCTTGAAGTCGGCGCAGCGCGGGCAGTACCAGCCCTCGTACTTCCCCTCGTAGACGTGGCCGTTGTCGTACACGCGCTGTACGACCTCCTGCACCCGCTTTTGGTGGCCCTCGTCGGTCGTCCGGATGAAGAAGTCGTTCGTGGCCTCGACACGCGCCGCCATCTCCTTGAACCTGGGAGCGAGCCGATCGCCGAGCTCGCGCGGGGTCACGCCCTCCCGCTCCGCCTGCTCGGCCACGGGCTCACCGAACTCGTCGGTCCCCGTGAGGAAGAACACGTCCTCGCCGCGCTGGCGCATGTGGCGCGCGAGGATGTCCGCGGCGATCGTCGTATAGGCGTGCCCCAGATGGGGCTCGCCGTTGACGTAGTAGATCGGTGTGGTGACGTAGTAGCTCACGCGGCGCCTGAGCATAGAGGGGCACGCCCGAGCGCCCGTGCCCTTGTGGACATGGGGAACCGCGGCTCGGTGTACGGTTTCGCGGACAACTTGCGGCGGGCTTTGCCCGCCGTACACGTCTGTGCCGAGACACCCTTGTGTCTCGGCTTGGAATAACCGCCCGCTAGACGAGGGGAATCTCGTGGAACCGAC
>JBKPFS010000046.1:0-3763 GCA_046728935.1 Actinomycetota bacterium
AAGCCATCATCCGCGGCCGGATAAAGGAGAACCTCACGAACTCGGTAACCGGCAAGACAGTGGTCAATCGTGCCGTGTTCCAGAACTTCTTCACCCGCATCGACGGCACCGATAGGTTCACGCACACGGTCAGCGGCTTCGACTTCCACGGGCAAGTCGACGGGCGAGGGCCAATCCTGCTGCAGGACGTCGGCCGGAAGGTCTTCGACCCTGACACCGGCGAGATCGTGTTCCGCGCCGGTCACACCAACATCCCTGAGGACCCGGAGGAGGCCGAAGCGGTGTTCTGCGCCGCCGTCGCCTAATCGCCCGGCCTTCACCGGCTGCCCCGAAGCGTCGGCTGCGGGGTAGTTCGGAATGTCGCGTTTGACGAGAAGCGCTATAGGAAGGGGCCGTCAAGACGCAGGGTGAGCGACGGGCCACAGTCGCTGAACCCGTGCATCCGCAGACGTCCGTCATCGCGCAACGACTTGCGCGGGGCGCTTTTGTCACCCGGCAGTGGCGCGCCTCAGTCTGTCCGCCAGTGAAGCAAGGCAGTCGACTCGAGGGTCACTGTCACGGCATTTTCATCGTCGGGGTAACTGAGGACAGATCCTCGACGAGCTCGAGCGCGGCGCGCGCCATAGCTCGTGCTCGGCGGCGGCCGACTGGTTCAGGCCGCGGCCGCGAGATCCGCGTTCGGCGCCAGCAACCGCGTGTAGACACTCAGGCTGGAGGCGGCCACAGCCTCCGGGGTAAAGCGCGACGCGTAGCGCTGTGCGCCGGTGAGATCGACTTCGCCGTTGCCGGCGAGGACCGCGGACATGGCGCCCGCGAGCCGTTCCGGGTCCTCGGCGGGAACGAGGAGACCGCGGCTCTCAGCCAGCGTCGCCGGCAGACCCTCGACCGCCGTGCCAATCACCGGGACCCGGTGGGCCATCGCGGTGACGGCGGTCTGTGACCACGCCTCGTGGCGGGAGGGCACGACGCAGGCCGCGGCGCCGCTGAGCCAGGGGCCGATTCGCGGCTGCCAGCCGACGAGCGCGACCGTCTCCGCGAGCCCGAGCGCCGCCGCGCGCCGGCGCAGCGACCGCGCGAGAGGTCCGCTGCCGAGCAGGTATGCGGGGACCGGCGGGGCCAGCCGAGCCAGGGCCTCGATGAGCACGTCGGGCCCCTTCTCGGGGTGCAGCCGCCCGGCAAAAATCAGCCGCGGGCGCGGGAGGCGGCGAGTCATGTGCGCCGTGGGTACCTCGATGGGCGAGCTCGCCCGATGGAGGCGTCGGGCCGGCAGCCCGAGGCTGCGGAACAGGGACGCTGCAGACTCGCTGTGAGCGAGGCAGGCGTCGACCCGCGCGAGCGCGCGGCGCATCTCGTCGAGCCGCGGGCGTCCGGGCCAGCGGACGGCGTTGTGCTCGCTCGCGATTAGCGGAACGGAGCCCTCGAGAGCCTCGGCGGCAGCCCACCAGGCGCCGAACATGTGCGCGTGAACGATCTCGGCCCCAGCGAGCCTCGGCCGAAGCCAGGCGGCGAACGCCGGGTCGCATCCGTACTGGAGCGTCCCGCGGTCGGGGCGCCAGAGCTCGAACTCGACCCCCGACTCGACGAGCAACCTGCGTCCTTCGGGAGTCGCCTCGCCGACGAGTAGGCGGGAGTCGACGCCCAGCGTTTCGAGCGCCGCGGTCAGGCGGATCACCGCGAGCTGAGCCCCGCCCGGCTCGACCCTCGCGATCACCCTGGTCAGGAGCATCGGCTCACAAGCCCCAGCAAAAGACTAGGTTCCGGACGAGTCGACGGTGTAACGAACCGGTGACCTCGGACAGGCAGTACTGCTTCCCATGCAAACGGGAACGCCGTGCGGAACCAGCGGCTCCGCGGCACCCTTGCACCTGGTACCGCTCTGGTACCGCCTGCTACGTCCCGTCCGAGTGTCCTCCGCGGGGACGGTGGGGACGCAGAGGACGCATCGACAGCCGCTTCCTGACGGCTGGGGGTCGAAGGTCGCCGGTTCAAATCCGGCCGCCCAACTTCAGCCAAAACCCGCTTGCCGGCCCCGGACTCAGCCCGAACCTGACGGTGAGCCCGTCAGCGCGTAAAGGTGCCAGGCGTCCGGGACCCCCTTCAGGTTGTGGACGCCGCGATCTTCGAAGGAGAGCGCTGAGCCCACGACGAGATCCTTCACGGTGGAGGACACGAGGACCTCGCCGGCTCCCGCCAGAGCCCCGATACGAGCTCCGATTGCCACGGCGATTCCCGAGACGTCATCACCGTCCGGCTCGACCTCACCCGTGTGCACCCCTGCCCTAAGCGCAACCCCTTGCCGGCTCATCGACTTGCAGATCGCCCGAGCACACTGGACGGCGCGGGCGGGTCCATCGAAGACGGCAAGGAACCCGTCGCCCAAGGTCTTGATCTCACGGCCGCGGAAGTGGGCCAGTTGAGCGCGTGTCACACGGTCGTGTTGCTCGCGAACGTCGTGCCAGCGGTGGTCGCCCATCGACGCCGCCTGTGCGGTCGAGTCAACGATGTCGGTGAACAGGATTGTCGCGAGGACGCGATCGAAGGTTTCCTCGTCGCTGCGAACCATGCCGACGAACCGCTCGACCTCGGCGATCAGAGAGTGCTGGTCCCCCGCCCAGGGAAAGTGGTCCGCGCCGTCCAGCTCAACGTACTCGGCGCCAGCTATCTCGCTTGCCAGGTAGCGCCCCGCCCCTACGGGCTCGATCACATCGTGTACTCGGTGGAGGACGAGCGTGGGGACGCTGATCACCGGGAGGAGCCGACGAATGTCCAGCTCGCGGAAGACCTGCTCCTGGGCATAGAGAGCGCTTGGACTCGCGGATAGGCGCTGGAACCGCTCCCACCAGGCCAGCATGCGCTCGTCGCCCGCCAGGCTCGGATTGACGAAGGCAAGCGACTCCTCCGCGTATTCCCGGGTTCCCCAACCGGCCCTCACCCGGTTGAGGTAGTCCCGCCACTCCTCCTCTGACCATTGCCAGGGATAGTCGGGCGCCCGCGTGCCCCGGGCAGCGGTTGCGTACAAGATCAGGGCCGAGACTCGCTCCGGCCGGGTAGAGGCGAACATCGCACACAGGGCCCCGGCGTTGGAGAAGCCGAAGAGCGCGGCGCGCCGTGACTCCACCTCGTCGAGCACGGCAGCAAGATCGTCGACAAGGTCCTCCAGCGGCGGGAGATCGTGGGGCGAATAGCGGTCGGAGACTCCAGTCCCGCGCCGGTCGATGACAACCACCCGGGCGAAGGAGGAGAGCCTTCGCAGGAAGCGCTCGTAGAGGGGGTTCTCCCAAGCGATGTCCAGGTTGTTATAAGGGGAGACATAGACGAGATCGTCGGGACCCGCGCCGATGACCGCATACGCGATGGCGATCTCACCGTTCCTCGCGTAGCGAACTTCGGGCCTCATGCGCCCATCGTAGGCGCTTGCACCTCGGCCAAGATCGCGATCACAACAGGTGCGGATACGCCTCCGCACGGCCCCGGTCGGGGCCGCAGCCACCCGCTTTCGCTCGACGCTCGCCCGTTTCCACGTTGAGCGACAGGCGGGAGCGCCGCATGATGAGCGGCGTGGTGCCCGGCTCCCGCTTTGTGCGAAGAGCAGCAGCGCGAGCTGGCACTGGCTCAAGCAAGGAGCACTTGCATGCCTAGATCCGTGCGTCGTAGGTCAATCCGATACGTGGCGATTTGAACCCACGTCGGCGTCCAGGAAGGCGGCGTCGATGACCCCAGGCGCATCCGTTGCGGGTGGTCGCCGACTGCGATGCTGGCGACC
>JBKPFS010000047.1:0-6622 GCA_046728935.1 Actinomycetota bacterium
TCTACCGCAGCTCCGCGGAGCGCACCGGCGCGCTCGAGGGCTGGCTCTGGCGCTACAACTACCGGCGCAAGCACGGCGCCCTCGGTCGAAGGCCACCGGCAGCTCGGCTCGTCGAGCTGAACAACGCGCTCGGGTCCTACATCTAGCTCTCGCAGCGCGTGATCGCGGCGGCGCGCCCGCCGCTGCACCGGTCGTTCCCCCCCCGGCCGCGCGCGCGCCCGACCAGATCGAGATCGTCGCTAGCGCGACGAAGAGCGCGCGACTAGCGGAGCCGCCCCACCGTTCCCTGGGCTGCGCGTAGGCTGCCCGGGATGTCCGAATCCGAGCTCGCCGACGACTTCTTGCCCGTCTATGACGTGTCCGACGGGGTTGCCGCGGCCGTGGAGGCCGACAGGGACACGGCTTGGCGAGCGCTCCTCGACGTGGACCTGCTGAAGCTGGGGCGGGAGGCGCCGCTGGTCGGAATGCTGGGTGCTCTGCGGATGCTGCCGGAGGTCGTCGGCCACCTCCTACACGGGGAGCGTCCGGCGAAGCCGCCGGAGTCAATGCGGCTGCGCGACCTGCCGTCGATCCCGATGTACGAAGGCGGGTGGATCTTGCTCGGCGAGCGGCCGGGCGAGGAGATCGCGCTGGGCCTTGTGGGCAAGTTCTGGCGGCCAGTGATCGAGTTCGCGCGGATCGGCAGCGCAGCCGAGTTCCACGATTTCGAAGAGCCGGGATTCGCGAAGATCGTCTACGCCCTCTCCGCGCGCGGGCTCGATTCGAACAGGACGCTCCTCTCCGGCCTCATGCGTACCGCGACCACCGACGAACACGCCCGGCGGTGGTTTCGCCGCTACTGGACCTTCGGCGTCGGCTCCGGCGCCCACATCCTGGTTGGCTCCCTGCTCGAGTCGGCGCGGCGCGCGGCCGAGGGCGACGGGGAGGGGTAGGGCCGCATGGAAGGCGGCTTCGTCAAGACGCGGCCGTTCGGGCCGCTGGAGGTCGTGCGCGCCTTCGGAGTGATGCTCGGCGGCTCGATCGCCCTCGCCGCAGCCGCCGCGGCAAGCATCGGGGCGTTCGCCCGAGCCGTCATCTCGCGTCGCCGCCCCCCGCCGCTCGCGGCCCTCGGTACCGGCGCGACGGCGCTCTACGCGTTTGTGGTCAGGCCCTGGCACGTGCGCTGGGGGGCCGAACCCGAGGACGAGCAGCGGGAGCTGCCTGGCGACGAGTTTCTTCCGGAAGACGGCACGCAGATTCTCCACGTGGTGACGATCGATGCACCGGTCCAGGAGGTGTGGCCCTGGCTCGCCCAGCTCGGCCAGGATCGCAGCGGGTTCTACAGCTACGAGTGGCTCGAGAACCTGGCCGGATGCGAGATGACGAACGCGGACCGCATCCATCCGGAATGGCAGCATCGTGAGCTGGGCGAGACCGTCCACCTGCACCCGGCGGGAGGACTGAGGGTGAGCGTATTCGAGCCGGGACGCGCGCTAGGGCTCGAGGGCTGGGGCACGTTCGCCCTCGAGCCCGTCGCGGAGGGTCGAACCCGCCTGATCGCGCGCGGTGGGGTCGCGCGTGGCGTGGGCGCTGCCATGTACGCAACGCTGATGGAGATCCCGCACTTCCTGATGGAGCGGCGCATGCTCCTCGGGATCAAGGAGCGCGCCGAGCGACACCCGGGGTGACTCAGCCGCCGATGCCGAGGCCTATCGCTGCCGCGTCAGCGCTAGTGGGAGACCTGCTCCGCAGCGAGCCGCTCTGCGCGTTGCTTGATCCCCAGCAGCATCCTTCGCTCCATGACAAGCGAGCCGGGCTTCATCACCAACATTCCGAGGCGCTGCCCTGCCGCCGCGCCCTTCATCGCGATCCGATTCCGGCTGATCAGACGGGTCGAGCCGTTGTCGGGGACGAGTGAAAGGTCCAGACCCAGTCGCCTGCCTCCGAGCGGTTCGAGAGCGTCCGTTCGGGCTCGAGGATCTCCACCCGCATGCCGGGACGGTCCTCGCGGCTGCGCACGACGTCGCCCACCTTGAGGTCTTGCCACTCCGGGTGGATCCGATCCGCGCTGTGCATGTTGAGGCCGAACAGGTTCTCGATCCAGTCATAGGTGTAGGCGCCGGCTCGACCGGGTCCCATCTGGACCAGCCAGGGCCATATCGCCGACGGAGGCGCGTCGATCGAGATCGCCCGGTCGCGACGACGTCGGCGGCCTCCAGCAGCTCGTCCCCGGGGAGCGGCCTCGCGCCTCAGCGGCGGTTGCGCCCCAGTTCAGCACCCAGCGCCGAAGGTAGCGCCGGTAGACAGCCTCTACCGCGACTGCCGCGGCGACGAGGCCGGCGGCGCCGATCGGTGCGCTTCGAGCCCGGTTCAGAACCATCCGGCAGCTAGTCCCGGGGCGCGGTCATGTCCTCAGTCTTCTACCTGCCCCGACGTGGAGAGGAGAGCCAGCGCTCCTGCGTGCAACCACAACCCCGGCCTGCCAGCCGGGCGCGCGTCCACCTGCCGGCGGCCGAATCGCTCCGGCGTCGATCCCGCTGCGCTCGATCACCCACGCGATCACCGAGTTCGAATTCCACATCTCACCGGTCCCGAGTTCATCCCGACCCCACACCGGGGTCGGGACCCGCGCGACCAGGTCGAGTACGCGCCGCGCGCCATCCTCGTCACTGCACAGGCGGCGCGGGCTGTCGACCGCCTCCGCGATATCCGGAATGCGCCCACCGCGCCACAACCGGATCTCGTAGCGGAAGACCCGAAATCGGCCTGCCCAGCGGCTGCCGACCGCGCCTTCGGCGACAACGCCACGCCGCTGGCCGCTCACGTCCGGGACCGGCGTCTGCTCGATGACGAACATGCCCTCCGGGACCTCAACCTGGAGGCCGGAGTGGTAGAGATCGCGCCGTGGACGTCGCTCCAGCAGCGCCGCGAGCGCCTCATAGACGCGACCGTTGAGCCTCACGAAGTGACCACCCGCGCCGAGAGGCAGCCAGTAGAGGTCGACAGTGGCCCTCCCGCGGCCGGCGGCATCGCCGGCGAGCAACTCGCGGCCGTCTTTTCCCACGTCGCGAGTATGTCGACTCGTCTAGCCCGGGCGGAGTGCGCGACCGGCCTGATCCTCCGATGAGCGAAACCGACCTCTGGCAGGCGATGCTCTACGTCCACGTGCTGGCGATGGCCTTCTTCGTCGGTGGGCAGATCGTCGTTGCGACCGCCGTAGTGCCCGTCGAGCGCAGCGCGCCGGACGCGGAGCGGCTCCGGGCGATCGCGAGAAGGTTCGGCATCGGCTCGGCCGCGGCCTTGGTGGTCCTCCTTGCCACCGGCGCGGCGCTGGCATCACACCACGGGCTGTGGGGATCGACGACCTTGCGCGTCAAGCTCGGTCTGGTCGGTGCCGTGATCCTCCTCACGCTGCTTCACCTCCGCCATCCGCGCGCCCACGCCATCCAGGCCGCCGTGTTCGTCGCGACCCTCGCGATCGTTTGGCTCGGCCTCGACCTCTCGGCTTGAGACACACGGCAACTACGTGGTCGCCACGGATTCAGTCGCGTAGGCGGCACCGATGCACACGCAAGCCGACCGGGAGACGATTGACGCGATGACACCGACCGTGAACACCGTCCGACACCGAACGCGCTCCCATGCGAGAGCGGCCCCTCCGCGGGCGCGAGGTCCGCGGCACGCCCCGAAGGCGAGCGCCTTCGCCGTCCAGGAGAGGTGGGACCCCGGGCCGGGGACGCCGCGATCCGGGAGCGAGAGGGACTTCGCGCACACGGGCTAGTCGTCGAAGAGCATCTCCTCGATCAGCTCCATGTACTGCACCAGGTGTCGGGTGCCGAGGAACAATCCGCGTACACGGGCGCGGGCCGCGGTCCCCATCGCGCGAGCCCGATCAGGATCGTCGAGCAGCTCGTCGACGGCCGCCGCCGTCGCGTCGAGATCGGTGGGGTCGTCGATGAGCACCCCTGATTCGCCGTCGACGATCTGATCCTGGATCCCGCCAATGCGGCTGGCGACCACCGGGCGGGCCTTCCACATCGCCTCCGCGACTGTCAGCCCGAAACCCTCGGCCAGGCTCTTCTGGAGCACGACGTCGGCGCGACGCTGAATCGCATTCACGGTCGCCGCGTTCTCCTCGACGTCGTCCATCGGGACGCAGGCGAGATGCACCCGCGCTCTCAGCGCGGCGGGCAGAGCCTCGCGCTGGGCGCGGATCTCCGCCAGCACCTCCGCGCCCTCGGGGTCGTCGGCCACGTCCGCGACAGCCGGCCCTGCGAGCAGCAGGTGGGCGCGCGGGTGCCGGCAACGCTCGGCGAAGCAGCGAAGGACACCCGCCGGGTCCTTGAGCCTGTCCCAGCGCGAAACCTGGGCGACGAGCGGCGCGGCGCGCGGCACCGGGCCCTCCTGATCGAGCTCAGCGGCGCGGCCGACGCGGCCCTCGCTCCCGTCCTGGCGCGCGAATAGGGGGTCGGAGCCACCGTCCTCGGCGAGCCCGGCCTTGGCCAGGATCGCCGCCACGACCGCCGGCTCCAGCTCCTGGTTCTTGGCCGAGAACGCATCGATCGAGGGCGGGACGAGCCACAGCCTCGCCTCATCGAGTCCCTCCCACGCAAAGGCGCGCCGGGAGAACACGCACGCGTCCGCCTCACGGACGTAGGGCAGGAGGAACGCCCACGCTCGTCGCGCGAGCTCGTTCGGGCGATCGAGCCCGACGTGGCAGCGCCACACAACACGCACACCGTCGGACCGCATCAGGCCCGTCAGGGCGGCGGTCTGAGGATCGTGGAGGTAGACGATGTCGCCATGTGCGACCACCCCCGCGAGCTCCCTGGCGTTCGATTCGAGGGTGTCCTCGTAGATCGCGCGCTCGGTCTCCCCGAGCCCGCCCCCGTCTCCCTCCGAACCGTGGAGGTTGTTGTGGATTCGCTTCGTGATCCTGAAGAACTCCTCGTTGCCCGTGATCGTCAACCAGCGGGCGTCCACGCCAGCGCCCCGCGCGTACGCGAGCAAGGACTGGAGCATCTCGGCCACACCACCGCCTCGAGCGGTGGAGTTCACGTGCCAGATCGTGCGTCCGGCGAGGATCCGGCTCGCGCTGCGAATCGCCTCCTCGACGGCCGCGTAGTCGCGCCCCACGAGGGCACGAAAGCGCTCCGGCGACGCGGGCTTGACCGTGACCTCTTTGATCGCCGCCACGGCCGGACAGTAGCCTGCCGGTCCGTGCCCCCGCCACGAGGGCGCTGGCCCGCCTTGTGCTGATCCTGCTGCTCGCGGCGACCGCAACAGCCGTCGCCACGGGACTCGGCGCAATTCCCGTGTTCGCCCTGGGCGCACGGGCCGCGGCGCTCCAGCCGCACTTGCTCCGGGATCGCCTCCGGCGCGATGGGCGTCGCCTCCGTAGCGGGGCTGCTCCTGCCCGGGCTCGACGAGGGCTCGGCCTGGTCGGTCGTCACCGGGCTCGCAGCCGGGGCGATCTTCCTGGTCCTGATCCAGGGCGCGCTGGAAGCGCGACAGCGGCACGTCGAGCGGGCTCTGAGCGCTGGGCTTCGAACCTCGGTCTTGGTCTTCGTGGTGCTGCTCGTCCACAGCCTTCCGGAGGGGCTCGAGATCGCGACCGCGTACGTCTCGGACACAGCTGGCCTGAGCCTGTTCGTGATCGTCGCGATGACTTCGGGAGCGTCGCCGCGATCGTTAACTGACTTGGGAGCAGTCCGTCAGCGGGCTCTGCGTGCGCGATCGGTTTCCCATGGCCCCGAGCGCCGCCGGCGTGAAGCTTCCCGCGGCGCGAGTAGACCTCGACTTGATCGGGCGCCCTGGTCGCGCTCGACGCGCAGCTGGCGCGGATCAGCTCGCGCAGCGTCGGGCGAGACGCGGACGCAAATGATGTCCGCGATGGGCGCGCATGGCGGCCACGACTAGGTCGGACGCCGGGGCGCCTAGCCACGCGGTCGGCCGTGGATCGATCAGGCCGTGAGGGGCTAGGCTGAGACCCGCATGGGGGAGGAGCAAGCCGAGCCCACGTTCCTGTTCGCGGACCTGGCCGGCTTCACGGCCCTGACCGAGGCGCACGGGGACGAGCAGGCGGCGGAGCTCGCGGGGGAGTTCTGCGAGTTCGTTACGGGACTGCTGCCGGAGTACGAGGCCGAGCAGGTGAAGACGATCGGCGACGCCGTCATGGTTCGCTGCGGCGACCCGCGCGCCGCGGTCGAGTTGGGCGTGCGCATCGTCGGGGAGATCGGCGCGAAGCCGCAGTTCCCGATCGTGCGGGTGGGCATGCATACCGGCCCGGCGACGGAGCGCGGAGGCGACTGGTTTGGAGCGGCGGTCAACATCGCCGCCCGCGTGTCCGGCGCTGCGCGGGGCGACGAGGTGCTGCTCACCGCGGCGACGCGCGAGGCCGCCGGTCAGCTGGAGAGCGTCGAGCTGGAGTCGCGGGGCGTCCAGCGATTCAAGAACGTCAGGGAGGAGGTGGCGCTTTACCGGGCGAGTCACCGGGGCCCGGACCGCGAGGGCCTGCCGACCGATCCGGTCTGTCGGATGGGCGTCGGGCCGGACGACGCGGCCGGGGCGCTGCGCCACGGTGGACAGGTCTTCTACTTCTGCTCGATGGAGTGCGCGCGGGCCTTCGCGGCGAATCCCGAGC
>JBKPFS010000048.1:0-6352 GCA_046728935.1 Actinomycetota bacterium
TGGCCCCGGACGATCGCATCCTTGAGGTCGGATGTGGCCACGGTGTGGCCGTTTCACTGGTCTGTGATCGGCTCGACGGGACGGGGAGGGGACGAGCGAAGGGTCGGCCTACTCGCTGCCGCTGCCCCGGGCGCTATTGACCACCAGCCCCGCCGCCGCCGCCGCTGTGTCCCCCGCCCCCGCCGCCGCCGGCCAGCGGGCCACCGGCTCGCTGCGCGTCGAAGTGCGGCTCTGCGACGACCGTGAAGCTGAGCCGGACCGGACGCCCGGTCGGCTCGCCGACCGTGAGCTCGCTAGGCTCGACGCGCCGAGTCCCCGAGAAGGGCTCTCCTTCCTCCCAGTCCCGGTCGGCCAAGCGAACGACGATCTTCTCGTCGAGGCTCCCGGTCACGGCGTCGAAGAAGCCGACGTAGGAGCGCCCGGCGTCCTCCGTTCCGTCCCAGAGCGCCGGCGGGTCGAGATTTTTCCAGTCCCGGTGGGTGACCGGCCCCCCCGGCCCCTGCTCGATCTCCACGTGGCAGTACGCGTGCTCGACGACGAATCCCTCGTGCAGTCTGGGTGCTCGCGGGCCGCCCCAACGCCTTCGCCCAGACTGGCGTCGACGGAGGCCCGCGAATTGCGCTCTCCGTGCTCGCGGCGGCCGCCGCCGCGGCAGTCTGATCGTGCCGAGGATCGTGTCGGCGAGGAAGTTACGGCGCTCGGCGGAATCTCCGGCCCACTCCTGCAACCGCTCATCGGTGAAGAGCCCACCGACAACCCAGTACTTTTGAGCGGGATCGCTGCTCCACCAGTATGCCACTGGTCGCTGCCTCCGATCTCATCAACCTTGCCTAGTACGCACAGGTGTCCAGGCGCCGGCGAGACGGAAAGTAGCGCTCCGTCCCGGTGAACGTCACCGCGGCCCGATAGCGCTGCGGCCCGGAGTCGGTGACTCTGACGTCGCCCCTGAACTCGGTGTCCCTGCGCAGGCGAAGCCCCCGCCTGGCGACCTGCACCCACCTCCCGCGCCTCTCGCGCTGCACCTTTACCAGCATCCTGCCCCGGGAGCCCGCGGTCAGCGGGTCGCCGACCTCATCCACCACGCGGCCCCGCACGCGCAGCGTGCGCTTGCCGCGGCTCCGCGTGCACTTGACCCGCAGCCTCCGCTGCCTGGTGTCGATTCGCGTCAGCAGGACCTTGCCGCGGGCCTCGCCCAACGTCACTGTCGTTACCCGGTTCCCGCCGAGGTCGTGCCAGACGACGCCCGCGGGAAGGGGCGCCGTTCGGGCCGGGAAGTCAGGCTCGTTGACCAGGGCCATGCCGCCGACGAAGTCGCGGCGCAGGAGCCCGTTCCAGGTGTAGCGCTTGCTCGCGGGCCGCCCGAGGTCGGTCCCCCAGCCGGACCACCAGTTGTCCGGATCCGAGCCGGAGTCGGAGACAATCGCGTCGGAGGGCTCCTTGACCAGGAAGTAGCTCGCGAGCTCGTACTGGCGACCGACCGGACCGGTCCCGTTCGGTGGCTCGTACATCACGGCGCTGCCGTGGCTGTGGAGCCAATCGACGTTGGCGAGATAGGACTCGTACCCGAACCGGCCCGACCCGCCGGTGATCCCCGCGTCGTTGACGCCCCGCTCGAGCCAGGTGAAGTCGGCCGCCCTGGCAACCCGGGTGGTGAAGGGGCCGTGCGGGACCCACCACTGGTTGGAGTTCAACGCCACCTCGCTGCCCGGCAGCGCCGCCTTGATCGCCTCCACGAACTCGGCCGTGTAGCGGCGCCAGTTCAGGCGGGTCATCGCCTGCCCCGTCCTGGGATCGAACGGGGTGGCGGCGCTGCCGTCGGCGTGCGCGGTGCGGATCGGGGAGGCGAGGTTCACGTCGTCGATCGCGAGCCCGACGTAGCCGTGCGCGATCTGGGCCCTCGCGGCTGCGATCCACGAGGCGCGAAACGCCGGGTTGCCGATGTCGGCCGCGAACTGCGGGCACCCTGGGGCGGGGTCGTGGCAGCCGTGGGGTATGTAGAGCCGCTCGCTCGGGTTGGTGGCGCTCTTCAGCACCCAGTTCGGGTGCAGGGCCATCACGTATTGATCGGCGGGGCTGTCGCGATACAGCGCGTAGAGGTCCTCGTACTCCTGTGTCGGCGGCGGCGTCCACGGAGGCGTGGCGGCGAAGGTGTGGTCCGTGAACCAGGGTGCGTAACCGCGCAGCTCCCAGTAGTGCCTGCGCATCCACCTCCGGAGGCCGGGGTCGTCCTCGGCGGCGCGGATCCAGGGCTCGAACGCCGGGGTGGCGTTGCGGATCAGGTGCACCGCCCCCGGAGGGCCCGCGGGGGTCATCGCGCTGGCCGCCGGCGCAAGGCCGACCTGCGCCACCACTGCGACGCTGAGCACTGCGACGCTGGCGAGTAACGCAGCGAGTCCCCCCGTGTGGTCCACCGGGGTGATGTGGCCATGCTAATCGCGCCAGGCCGGGCTGACTAGACCCTGATTGTGAGTATGTCGCCCTCGGAAACCAGGTAGTCCCGCCCCTCCGTTCGCAGCAGGCCGCGCTCGCGGGCGGCGGCGTAGCCGCCCGCCTCGACCAGCTCGCGCCAGCCGATCACCTCGGCGCGAACGAACCCTACCTGGAAGTCGGTATGCACCTTGCCGGCTGCGTCCCACGCGGTCGAACCGCGCCGTAGGCTCCGCGCCGTCGCCTCCGCCCCCTCGTGGGACTCGTCCCGCAGGCTGGCGCCGTGGGAACCAAACTCCTGGAAGCGCGGATCCTCCCTCATCGAATCGATCCCTGATGCTGTGGCCCGCGATTTCCCTGGCAGCCTACTCCGGTAGGTGGCCGATCGGGCTGAGGATCTGAGCTTGGAGCTAACGGGGCAAGTCCGCAAGCCGTGGCGATCGCGCTCACTGCGGCCCCGGCTCCGTAACCGTGCTCACCGTCGTCGTGGTGGTCGTGATCGTCTCGGTCACCGTCTCGGTCTCGGCCGCCGTCGTCTCGGTCACCGTCTCCGTTGCCGCGGCCTGCGTCTCGGTGACGGTCTCGGTCGACCCCCCGAGGATCCGTCGGCAATCAGATATCCCACACCGACGCCAGTCTGGTGCTCTCGCCCCAAGGCGCTCGAGCTCCCGCTCGGCGCGTCTGGCCGCGTCGCGGTCGTCGAGGGCCTGCGCCGCTTCGCGGCGGCGTTCGACGATCTCGACCCACTCCTCGACGCGGTGTGTCGTCGAAAGCGTCGTTTCCGCTGCCTCAGCCAGGCGGAGAAGCTCTCGCCAACGGCCGGTCTGGGGGCGATCCGCGTCAGCTCGACGACGGCGTCAAGATCGTCGAGCGTGAGCGCGGCATCTGGCGACCGCCAACGCCCGAGCCGGTCGAGCAGACCAAGCGCGTCGATCCGACCTTCCACGAGTTCGCCGACGAGTAGTGGGACCGCCACCGCCCGGAGTGGAAGGACTCGACGGCGGCGGACTATCAATGGCGCTTGAGAGCCACCTGTTGCCCTACTTCGCCGGCCACCGGCTGTCGGAGATAACGCGGAGGGAGGTAGACGACTACAAGACGGCGAAGCTCCGAGAGGGGAAGCTCGGGGCGAATCAGATCAACAAGACGCTGACTCGCCTCGCTCAGATTCTGGAGGATGCCGTTGAGTATGAGTTGATCGACCGCAACCCCGCAAGCGGTCGGCGACGTCGAGCGAAGGGCACCAAACCGGAGCGGCTGCGGGTCGAGCCCGAGCAGTTCCTAACGCTGATCGAGTCGGCTGGGCCGCGTGTACGTCCGATCGTGGCGACTCTCGCCGGGGCCGGGCTGCGGATCGGCGAAGCGTGCGCTCTCGACTGGCGCGACGTGAACCTCGCCACCGGCACGCTCACCGTCCGCGACTCCAAGACGGACGCAGGCAGGGGCCGGGACGTAGAGCTGCCAATCGGTCTAGTCGAGGAGCTGACCGAGTGGAAGGCGCGGAGTCCCAGGACGGGGCCAAGCGATCCGGTGTTCACGTCCGAGCCCAGGAATGGCAACGCCTCTCGACAGACAAAACGCAACGTGGAGGCTCGCCTCAAACGAGCGATCCGCGAGGCGAACGAGCGGCTAGCGGACCTGGGCATCGCGCCGATCAGCGAACGGGTGACACCGCACTCGCTCCGCCGAACCTATGCCTCCCTGCGGTTCGCGTCTGGCGACGATCCGGTCTATGTCTCCGAGCAGTTGGGCCACTCGAAGCCCACGTTCAGCATGGAGGTCTACGCCTCGGCCGTGAGGCGTCGGGAGCGGCTCTCAGGGGCCTATCTGGACGAGTTCGAGAGGGCTCTAGAGTGGGCGTCTCAGAGAGCGCCAGTCTCTGCGCCCGAACGCCGCAGAGAGCGCCAGTCAAGTTCAAAAGGCACAGGAAAGGGCACAGAGAGCTGTTCTGGAGTCTCCGCCCGAGACGGTGGAGACGTAGAATCGGCTCTACCAAGCCGTTCGGGCGCTTAGCTCAGTCGGGAGAGCGCCAGCTCGACAAGCTGGAGGTCGCTGGTTCGAGCCCAGCAGCGCCCATCTTCCGGATGCCGCTCTACGGAGCGGTTTCTGGGTTTGACGGGCCGTTCCCCGGCGGCGAGAACGGCGGGGGTGACAATGAAAGTGACAATGTGAGGTGCGGTGTGGAGGCCGGGGCGGCCGCCTCCGAGTAGGTCCCGGGTGCTCGGAGTTCATGACCGGGCGCGCCACGCCCGAGGCAGAACGTCGCCGGTGCACCCAGTGGCGTTCCCCCCTACCCAGCCCAACGGCGATTCCGTTGGGATGCCGGTAGACGCCACGGGCGCCAGCGCCGCCGGGAGGAGATCCTGCGTCGCCCGCCCTGCACCGTGCCGAAAGCGAGAGCGAACTCCACCGAGGCGAGGCTCCTGAGTCTCGTCCAACTCGGAAGTGTTGACGGCGCCGGACCGGGCCTCGCATCCACCCGCTTTGCCGGCAATGCAAGCCAGCTTCAGACGATCGCTGTTTGAGCCAAGCGAGCGTTTCCCAGAGCCGCTGAACGACAGACCCGGCACCCGCATGGCCGCCCGATGATCGACGCGGACCCGCGCGCACTCGTCGAGACCGTCGGACGTCAGTCGAGCAGCGTGGCGGCTTGGGCGATCAGCTTCCACTGGGCGTGCCAGTCGTCGCCGATCGTGCCCAGGACGAGCCATGTCGCGCCGGCGTCGGCGTACGCCGCGAACCGCTCGGCAGCCTGCGCCGGTGTGCCCGTGATCGGAAGGTCAACGGCGTCCTCGGGCGGGATGCCGCGGCCGTCGATGAGTGAGGCGACCAACTGGTCGATGCGCGGGTCCGTCGCGTCGGCGCCGAGCAGAGCGCTGGCGCCAACGGCGATCTGCGCCGTCTGGGGGAGCTGGCGGGCGCCGTGCGCGATCTGCTGCGCCGACGGGACAGCGGCGGACACGCGCGAGCAGGCCCGACACGCCGAGCGGCTCGGCCTCGACGGCATCTTCGTGGGCGACCACCTCAAGCCGGCCGGACCCTACCCGGAGAGCATCAAGCGGGAACGTCTGGGCGATCGTGGGGCGCAGCGTGCCGGGCGCGGCGAGCTCCAGCGGCTCCGCGTCAGGCCCCGCAGGAGCTCGGGGCTGGGCGGGACCGCTGAGGATCGTCACGCCGCGCGCCGCGGCGTCCTCGTCGGTGATCGGCGAGAACGCGCCGTTCTCGATTCCTGATCGGTCTGGTCACCTGTTTCGCCACACCCGACAGCATCCCCGCCGTCGCGCGCGCCGCCTGGCGCCGGTAGGTGCTGGGCGGCACACCGACCAGTTCGGTGAAGCGAGTGCTGAAGGTGCCCAGCGACGAGCAGCCGACCTCGAAACAGACCTCGGTGACGCTGAGGTCGCCCCGACGCAGCAGCGCCATCGCACGCTCGATGCGCCGCGTCATCACATAGGCGTACTGCGACTCGCCGTCCGAGAAAGCCGCTGACAGCTCCGGTCGTGAGCCCGCATCATGGCGTTCACGCTGCGCGGTCGGTGCTCAGAATGCGTTCGAGACCGACTTCCACTCCCGGAGGCGCTGCGCGATGAGCTCGGCCCGCTCTTCCTCGCTCCCGCCGTCGAGCACCTGGAGGTCTGAGGGGTCGGCTCGAAGGTAGACGCCGGCGGTTCGGGCATTCAGCCCGGCGTCGCGATCCGACCGTGTCGTCCAGTACCCGGTGGCGCGGTCGGCGGTTTCGATCCTGATCTCGCCGGTGCCCTCGAGCTGCGGGGCATTCGGGGCCCGAGGGCGCTCGCCCTTCCAGAAGTAGAAGATGCTGGCCGGATCCCTGCGCTCCTTCGCAGCCTCGCTCCAGTAACGGGCCGACAGGGTGCCGTCCTCCTGCCAGGCCCGGCCGGTCACGTTCAGGCCACCGTCGCGGTCC
>JBKPFS010000049.1:0-18902 GCA_046728935.1 Actinomycetota bacterium
GGGTTGGCGAGCGGCGTGTAGAGCGACTCAGCGCCGTGGGCGAGGGCGTTCATCGCACTCGCCCGAAGCGACCCCTCGGGGAGGCTCGTCATCGGCTCGGGGTCGGCGATCACGAGCGCGGGACGGACGAGCGCGGGGGCGTGGCGACCCTCGGGGAGGCGGTGGATGGCGGTCATCTCGGCGCCGGAGAGCGTCGTCGGCAGCGCCGCAACGCGGCCGCCCCGCACAGCGGCGATCGCCTTCGCCGTGTCGATCACCCGGCCCCCTCCTAGGGCGACGAGAGAGGCAGTCGACACCTCGCCGAGCAGGCCCGCCGAGGCCTCGGTCACCGGGCCCGGCGGCACGTAGTGCACGGCGCGCGCCCGCTCGGGCAGCTCGACCGGGGCGCTGTTCAGCGCGCGCTGCGTGGTCAGCAGCTCGTAGGGCGCCCAGTCCTGGGAGAGGACCAGCTCCCCCGCCTCTGCGATGACGCCGCCGCGGAAGATGATCGTCCGCTCGCCGTCACGCCAGGTGAATTCGCGCTCTCCAGGCAGATCACTCGAGCGCGACGCCATCGGGGCAGTATCCAACCCCAAGCCCGCCCCCGGATTCGAACCGGGACCGTCCGCTTTACAAGAGCGGTGCTCTACCAGTTGAGCTAGACGGGCAGCTCGAAGTCGGTCGCTGGGTTGATGCTCTGAATCTGCCCGTTGCGAGCGTCTTCGATGCGGAGACACATTGTGTCGCCAGGTGCCTCCTCGACGGGGACAGCATAGATCTGCTCGTTCTGAGGGCAGTACACGAGGGGAGAAGGACCCGATAGCCGTGGCGCACAAGCTCGGAGAGAATCGCCGCCTCGGTGCGCTGGCCGACGTCGACGGGGTGGTTCGTCAGCTCGGGCCTAGTAAGTAGCTTCGAGGCGTCCACACGTCGAAGCTATCCCGAAACCTCGTGCGTGATGCCCGCGGAACGCGCCGAATTAGCTACGAGATCGCACCGGAACCGACACGATCCTCGACAGGGGACCGAAGCGCGCCTACCCGTCGAGGATCGCCAGCATGATGCAGTTGCCGGCGCGCGCGACCGCGCGTTAGAGCAGGACCTCGCGACTGGAGAGGTGGGCAGCGACCTTGCGCTTCACCCGCTGGAGCGCGTTGTCGACCGTCTTCGTGTCGCACTCCAGGCGCTCGCCGATCGCCTCGTACGAATGGCCGTCGAGATAGAGCGAGAGCACGCGGCTCTCGAGCTCGGAGAGCACGGTGGACAGGGAGGCAACGAGGGCCTGGAGCTCCTCGCTCGCGATCACCCGCTCCGAGGGCTCGTTGCTTCCCGGCCCCGGCAGGATCTCCTCGAGCGTCGTCTCCGACTCACCACCGGACGCCGCCGGCGTCTGCGCGAACGAGACGTACTGGTTGAGCGGCGCGTGCTTGTTGCGGCTCGCCGTCTTCACCGCAGTGATGATCTGCCGCGTGATGCAGAGCTCGGCGAAGTTGCGGAAGCTCGACTCGCGATCGGAGCGGAAGTCGCGGATCGACTTGTAGAGGCCGAGCAGCCCCTCCTGGATCAGGTCCTCGGGGTCGCCCCCGAGCAGGAAGTACGACGACGCCTTGAGGCGCACGAAGCCGCGGTAGCGCTTGACGATGCGGTCGTACGCGTCGGCGCTGCCGCGCTTGGCGAGCGCCACTAGATATGCATCATCAAGCTCAGCTTGAGAGTCAGATCGCCGCGGTCGCGAGGCGGCGGGATTGGACACGACGGCTGCGAACTCTTGGGTCGGCACGGCCACGGGGTCCTCCATCTCGGTCGGATCCTGTGGCGCCCGTACCTCCCCTGGGCGCCCCTCTCCTGAGTGATCGGTAGGCCGAAGCTCGACCTTTAGTTCACCCTTATGCGGCGCAGTCTAAGCCCACGGGCGTTCTTCTGTCAACCCCGCCCTCGGCGGGCGCAAGATCGGTTGCAGAATCGAGCCTCCGTCCGGAGGCCCTGCTAGGCACGGCTCAGGCGTGGTGCGACTACCCCTCGAGCTCGGGGGGGTAGCGGGTCACCTCGATGGCGCCGTCGAGCACCTTGAGCTCGTCACCCGCCTTCGCGCGCGTCTCCGGGTCACCGCCGACGGCGACGAGATTGAGATATAGGCGCCTGCGCGGCGTCTTCAGCATCCGCAGCACGCCGACCTTCGCGGGGCGCCCCGTGCCTCCGGTCTCGGGCACGCAGTTGAAGCCATTGAGCTTCGTCACGCGTCCGCGAAACGAGGCGCCGTCCCTCGACCAGCCCCCCGGTTCCTCCTGGGTCTCGCTCTCGGCGAGGAACAACCTGGTCGAGATTCGCGCGGCGTAGCCGAGGTGCGCGGCGCTGACCCAGAGCCTGGCCGTGACCGCCAGCTGCTCGCCCTTTTCGAGACCCTCGAGCGGTCGCGAGTAGACGACCGTTCGCTTCGAGGTCCGGATCGGAATGCGGGTGGCGATCCGGACCGCGGCACCGGCCTCGACCGGCGCCGATTGGGTGGCGGGCCGCAGGCGGACGACGGAGAGCTGACCCATGTCCTGGCCGACCCTCCAGCGCCCCGTCGCCGGATTCTGGTCGTTCTGGCCCACCAGAAGCACGTTCCCCGGCTTGGCGAAGCGGCTGGTCGCGCTCAACGCCAGGTTCAGGTACGAGCGGCCGCGCCAGCCGAGCCCGGAGCTGGGGATGACGTATTCGGCGCCCACGAACACGACCACGTGGTGGTGCTTGCGGTGGCTGACCGTCTGCCGGTCCGCCGCCAGCTCCCTCGCCCGGCCGCTGCGCCGCTCGGTAGTGGTTGCATGCTTGGCGAGCAGCAGCCGCGCCTCGACCTCCGGCGCGTACCGGTACGCGCGCCGGCCGATCAGGCCCTTCTGGCCCGGCTCGACGTCGGTGGTCACCTCGAGCTCCGCCCCGACCCAGAGCCGGTCGCCGGGCCGCAGATCGGGGAGGCTCAGATCGGGGTCCGAGCCCGGTCCGAGCGAAATCACGACCATCCTGGTCCGGTCGGCGGGACGCTTGATCGGAATCGTCTTGTACCGCTCGGCGTAGTCGCCCGTCGCGGCCACGCGGACCTGCGGTGGATGAGGCGTCATCGCTCGCCTCCGCCTAGATGATTGATTCCACGGCCTTGCGCGCCTGGGGGCGCGACTGGCCGAGCAGGTCGAGGACGCAGGGAGCGTGGCGTGCCGTTAGGCACGCGAGCGACCGAGGACGCTGAGATGCGAAGGGCAGGCGCGTCATCCAGGTGCATGATGTCGTGGAATCACTCATCTACACCACTCCGCGCTGACGCGCGGCCTCGAACAGCAGCACCGCCGCCGCGGCCGACACGTTCAACGATGCCACGCGCCCCCTGACCGGGATCGAGACCAGCAGGTCGCAGCTCTCGGCGACCCGCCGCCGCAGGCCCTTGCCCTCGCTGCCCAGCACCAGCACCACCTTGCCGCTCAGATCCACCTGCGAGTAGGGCGCCTCGGCCCCCGCCTCCGCCCCGTACACCCACATGCCCGCCTCCTTCGCCCGGCCGAGCCAGTCCGCGAGGTTGGTCACCCTCGCGACCGGCAGGTGCTCCACCGCCCCGGCGGAGGCCTTGCACGCGACCGCGGTCACGGCCGCCGAGCGCCGGCGCGGGATCACGACCCCTGTCGCCCCTGCCGCCTCGGCGGAGCGGCAGACCGCGCCGAGGTTGCGCGGGTCCTGGATCTGGTCGAGGGCGACCAGCATGGGATCCGACGCCGCCAGCAGCGAGGCCGGATCCGCGTACGGATAGGGATCGACCTCCGCGACCACCCCCTGGTGGTCTGGCGAGCCGGCAATTCGGGCAAGCTCGTCCGCCGAGGCGTCGGAGGTGGTCCACACGCGACGCACTTGCCGCCTCCCGCGCTTGGCCTCCGCGACCGGGCGGCGGCCGTAGACGATCTCGACGCCGCGCTCGCCGGCGCTCATCGCCGCCGCACGAGTCGCGGCCCCGCCGCCGTGTCTCGGACCTCGTAGCCGCGCTTCGCCAGCTCGTCCCTGATCCTGTCGGCGCGCTCGAAGTCGCCCGCCGCGCGCGCCTCCTCGCGCTCCGCTGCCAGCCGCTCGGCGTCGGGGTCCGCCGCCTCCTCGACCCGCGCCAGCCCCTCCAAACCGACGATCCCGAGCAGCTCCTCGGCGACCACGTGCGCGCCGGCCACCGGCCGGCGGTGACCCTCGCTCACGAGGTCGTAGAGCTCGGCCATCGCCTTGGGCGTGTTGAAGTCGTCCGCGAGGGCGTCGAGGAAGGCCTCGCGGGCGGCGACCACCCGCTCCTCCGGCTCTCCGTCGACGCGCACGGCGTCGCGAAAGAAGTCGCGCAGCCGCTCGTTTCGCGCCGCCGCCTGCTCGAGCGCCTCGTCGGAGAAAGCGATCGGCTGCCGGTAGTGGCCGGAGATGAGGAAGTTGACCACGGCCTCGCCCCCGTAGCGCTCCACCGCCTCCGAGAGCTGGAAGATGTTGCCGACCGACTTCGACATCTTCTCCTCGTCCAGCTGCACCATCCCGTTGTGCATCCAAACGCGGGCGAAGGGCCGGCCCGCGCCCTGCGACTGCGCGAGCTCGTTCTCGTGGTGCGGGAAGACGAGGTCGGAGCCGCCCCCGTGGATCGCGAACTCCGCGCCGAGCAGCTTCTCGGCCATCGCGGAGCACTCGATGTGCCAGCCGGGCCTGCCCTCGCCCCAGGGCGAGGGCCACCCTGAGTCCTCGTCCGGCTTGCGCGCCTTCCAGAGGGCGAAGTCGAGCGGATCCTCCTTGAGCCGCGCGGTGCCCGCCTCCTCGCCCTGATCCATCTCCTCGGGATCACGGTTCGAGAGCCGGCCGTAGCCATCGAAGCTCCGCACGCGGAAGTAGACGTCGCCCTGCGACTCGTAGGCGTGCCCGCGCTCGATCAGCTCCTCGATCAGGCCGACGATCTCGGCTATGGCCTCGGTGGCGAGCGGCTCCGCGTCGGGCCGCCCCAGACCGAGCGCGTCGGTGTCGGCGACGTAGAGGCGGGTCATCTCGGCCGCGTACTCGGTCGAGGGCACGGCGGCCTCACGAGCGGCATCGTAGATCTTGTCATTGACGTCGGTGACGTTGATCACCAGCCGCGGCCGGTACCCCTCGTGGGCCAGTAAGCGGCGCAGGAGCATGAAGGCGACGAACGGCCGCGCGTTGCCCACGTGGACCCGCGAGTAGACGGTCGGCCCGCAGGCGTAGATGCCCACCTCGCCGTCGGGCCCCGGCTCGATCGTCCGGCGCTCGCCGCTGAGCGTGTCCCGAATCGCCACCTCGCGCATGGCCGCGCATGCTATGCGCCGGAGTTATCCGCCTAATTTGCGGCGCTCATCCGGGGCAGGTCACACAACCCGCCCGGGCCCGCCGATAACGTGCCCGCAGGGATGGCCACCGCGGAAGGGAAGGGAGCGATCTCGCTCCGCGAGCAGCGGGATCGCCGGGTTCGGGACGCCTTCGCCTCGCTCTCGGACCGCTATCTCGGGGCGGAGCCCGGCTTCGACGCCACGGTCCAGATCCGCCTCGGTGACGTCGGCCGGACCTGGGAGGCCCGCCTCAGGTGCGACCGCTGCTGCGTGAGCCCCTCGGCCACGCGCGAGCCCGACGTGGTGATCGGCACCGACGCCGCCACCTGGCTGGCGCTGCGCGAGGGCCGCCTCTCGGGCCTCGACGCCTTCGCCCAGCGGCGCCTGTACGCGCGCGGCGACCTCGACTTGGCGGTGGGCTTCGAGGGGCTGTTCAGGCTCCCCGGCGGCCGACCCCCTCTGGTCCGCATCATCGATGTCGAGACCGGCGTGGGCCGGATCTCGGCGCTGATCGCGGGCTCGGGCCCGGAGCAGGTGGTCTGCCTGCACGGCCTGGGCTCGAACAAGACCTCGTTCTTCGAGACCGTCGCCGCCCTCACCCCGGACCACACGGTGCACGCGATCGACCTGCCCGGCTTCGGCTCGTCGCACAAGCCCGCCCGTGCGGGCTACGACGCGCCCTGGTTTGCCGGGGCCGTCGGCGGCTATCTCGACGCGATGGCGATCGAGCGCGCGCACCTGGTCGGCAATTCGATGGGCGGGCGAATCGCGATCGAGCTTGGGCTCGAGCAGCCCGAGCGGGTGGCCACATTGAGCCTGCTCGCGCCCGCGGTCGCCTTCCGCCGCAGACGCGAGCTCGTGCCGCTGGTGAAGATGGTGCGACCCGAGCTCGCGGTGATCCCCCATCCCCTCCGCGCCGCGCGCGTGCGCGAGTACTTCTGGAGCCTGTTCGCGCGCCCCGAGCGGCTCGATCCCGCGGCCGCCGACATCGCCGCGGACGAGTTCTGCCGCACCTATCGCTCCCGCTCGGCCCGGGTCGCGTTCTTCGCGGCGGCGCGCAACATCTACCTCGACCGCCCGCACGGCGAGAACGGGTTCTGGACCAGGCTCGCGGAGCTTCGCCCGCCGGCGCTGTTCGTCTGGGGGGACACCGACCGCCTGGTTCCCGCCGCATTCTCCAAGCACGTCGCCGAGTCGCTGCCCGGCGCCCGGCAGGTGACCCTGGCGGAGTGCGGCCACGTGCCGCAGGTCGAGCTCCCGCAGCTGACCAACGGGCTGATCAGGGAGATGATCGCCGCCGAGGCGACGCCGGCGTCGGTCGGCGTCGCCGAGCCGGGGATCGGCCGCAGGGCCCGCTCGCTGCTGCGCCGCGCCGCGGTCTGACGCCTCGCCCTCTCGACCCTCTCCCCTTCGTCTCAACGACGCGCCCGGCGTCCGCCCGGCCGACCATCCATATGATCCCGTCGATGGCCGATTCGACGACGCTCGCCGAGCAGGCGAAGCGAGACGGGGGCGGCGAGGCCGAGGAGGATGGCCGGCGCGTGCTGTCGGGCAGACTCGCGCCGCTCGGCGGAGTCGCACGGGCGGGTGGCAACGCGATCGACGCGGGCCGCACCTTCGTCGGCGACATCGCGGCCGGGCTGGGACGCCGGATCCGGCGCCGGCTGACCGCCGACCTCGACGACCGGGACCCCGACTACATCCGCGAGCAGCTGCCGCTGGGCTGGCTTTTGACCACGCTCTGGTTCCGGGGCGAGGTGCGGAACATGGGCAACGTGCCCGAGGACCGGCCCGTGCTCCTCGTGGGCAACCACTCCGGCGGCAACCTGACCCCCGACACGTGGCTGTTCACGCTCGCCTTCTCCACCTACTTTGGGGTCGAGCGGCCCTTCTACCAGCTCGCCCACAACCTCGTCCTCGCCTCGCCGGTGGGCCAGTTCCTGCGCAACTTCGGCACCGTCGCCGCCTCGCAGGAGCACGCCAGGGCCGCGCTCGAGTCCGGAGCGGCGCTGCTCGTCTACCCCGGCGGGGACTGGGAGGTCCACCGCCCCGTCTGGGAGCGCAACCGGGTCGACTTCGCTGACCGCAAGGGGTTCATCAGCCTCGCGCTGGAGGCGGGTGTGCCGATCGTCCCGGTAGTGTCGATCGGCGGCCAGGAGACGGCGCTCTTCCTCAGCCGCGGCAACGGAATCGCGCGCGCCCTGCGCCTGGATCGCACGCTGCGCCTCAAGGTGCTGCCGATCTCCCTGGCCATTCCCTGGGGCCTAAACGTCGGCGACTTCCTCGGCCACATCCCGCTGCCGGCGAAGATCACGATCGAGGTGCTGCCCCCGATCGACCTGATCGAGCAGTTCGGGCGCAGGCCGGACCGCAACGAGGTCTACGACCACGTGACCCGCGTGATGCAGGAGACCCTCGACTCCCTGGCGGCGGAGCGTCGCTTCCCCGTCATCGGCTAGTGCGGTGTCTCATGACGTTGGCCAGGAAATGACGAGACCCAGGCGCCGACAGGCAAGGACGCAGGGAGCCCGAGTAGCAGCGCTACTCGGGCGGCCGAGGACGCAGCATGGCGGCGAGCTGGGGACGTCATTTCCGGCCAAACGTCGTGAGAGGCCCCACGAGGTGCAGGGATGCGGCTGAAGGAATCCGTCATCGTCTCGGCGCCGCCGAAGCTCGTCTGGGATTACCTCGCCGAGCCCAACAACTACCTCCACTTCATGTCCGGGGTGACGCGGTGGGAGGTGGTCTCCGAGCAGCGCAGCGGGCTCGGCGCCCGCTACCGGATGCTGATCCGCGTGGGCTCCGCGGAGCTGGGCGGGCTGATCGAGATCGTCGAGTGGCGCGAGCAGCGCGACATGGCCTGGTCGTCCGTGACCGGCGTCGACCAGCGCGGCCGCTGGCGGCTGCGGGAGACGGAGGACGGACGAACCCGCGTCGAGTTCCGCTTCGCCTACGGCGTCGCAGGCGCCGGCATCTCAGGGCTGATCTCCGAGCTCGTCGCCTCGCCGACGCTCTCGAGCCACGTGCGCCGCTCGCTGCACCAGCTCAAGCGGCAGGTCGAGCACGAGCGGCTTCGGGCCGAGGCCGCGCGCCGGCGCCGCGAGCGCGAGGGCGCCCGGGCCTGAGGCCCGGGCGCATCGCTCAACCCTTCTTGCGGTTGACGGCCGCTTGGAGCTGACGCTTGTTCATGCTCGAGCGGCCCGAGATGTTGAGCTTCTTCGCCTCGTTGTAGAGCTGCTCGCGAGTGCGGCCGCGGGGGCCCGGCTTGCCCGAGCGCTGCCCACCGCGACGACCGGAGGAGATGTCGCGGGTCGAGCTGCGCGAACGGGTCCGGGACTCGCCGTGGCGCGCCCGCTCCTTGTTCACGGTGCGCGCGGCGATCTCCTTCGCGCGGCCCTCGGAGCGGCCCTGGCGCTTCTCGCTCTTCTTCACGTGCTCGTACTGACGGGCACGCTTCGTGCCTTTCTTGATCCCACGCGGGGGCATGGAAACCTCCTCGTTCGGGTTCTCTAAGTGGCTACCCACGGGCCGGGGCGAAAAACGCCGTCCTGGCCGCGCCGGCGCGTACGCTTGCCCCGTGCGAGCAATGTTCGTGATCTGGATCGTGCTGATCGCCGCGGGGATCGTCCTCTTCTCGATCATCGGGCTCACGCACGGCTGAGCCGCCGAAAGGAGCCAAGTTGCGCCGCTTCGTCCGCGAGAACTCCCTCTCCCTGTTCTTCCTCGTCATCTTCGTCTGCGCCCTCGGCGGCCAGGCGATCGCGGGTCACCAGCTCTACAACCAGGAGCAGCTCGCGCACGACGGCGCAACGGTGTCGCTGTGGAGCTACGTCACCTCGTCGGAGTTCGGCAACGCGGTGATGGAGAACTGGCAATCCGAGTACCTGCAGTTCACCCTCTTCATGCTGGCGACGGTCTGGCTCCTGCAGCGGGGCTCTCCCGAGTCGAAGCGGGTCGGGGAGGAGGGCACCGAGTCGGACCGCCGGCAACGGATCGGCGGCTGGGCGGGCCCGGAGGCGCCGGCCTGGGCGAGCGTCCGCGGAATCCGGACCTGGGTCTACTCGAACTCGCTGCTGATCGTGATGGCGGTGATCTTCTTCGGCTCGTGGTTCGCCCAATCGGTCACCGGCTGGACGGAGTTCAACGCCGCCCAGCGGGCGCACGGCGAGGACACGGTCTCGTGGCTCTCCTACGTCGGCAGCGCGAGCTTCTGGGAGGCGACGCTCCAGAACTGGCAGTCGGAGTTCCTCGCCATCGGCTCCTTCGCGGTGCTCGCGATCTACCTCCGGCAGCGCGGCTCGCCCGAGTCGAAGCCGGTCGGCGCCCCCCACGAGGCGACCGGCGTGGAGGATTAAGCGAGTTCCCGCTTCAGGACCTTCCCGGTGGCGTTGCGGGGCAGCGAGTCGAGGAACTCGACCTCACCCGGGACCTTGAACCGCGCCAGGTTTGACTTCACGAAGGCCTTCACGTCGTCCTCGCCGAGGTCAGCGCCCTCGTTCAGCACCAGGAACGCCTTCAGCCGCTGGCCGAACTCCTCGTCGTCTACACCGATCACGGCCACCTCCTTGACGTCGTCGTGGCCCGCCAGCAGGTCCTCGACCTCCCGCGGGAAGACGTTCTCGCCGCCGGACACGATCATCTCGTCGTCGCGGCCGTCGATGAACAGCCGCCCCTCCTCGTCGAGGTGGCCGACGTCGCCCGAGGAGAGCAGGTTTCCGAGGGCCTCCTTGCCACCGCCGCCGGTGTAGCCCTCGAACGCCATCTCGTTGCCGACGAAGATGCGGCCCGTCTCGCCTTGCGGCATCTCGTTCCCGTCCTGGTCGACGATCTTGAGCACCGTCCCCCGCGGAGGCCTGCCGGCCGTGCCGGGCGCGGCGCGGAGGTCCTCCGGCGTGGCGATCGTGGCCCAGGCGACCTCCGTGGAGCCGTAGAGGTTGTAGAGGTTCTCGCCGAACCGGTCCATCCACTCGGTCGCCAGGGGCCCGGGCAGGGCCGAGCCGCTCGCCGCGGTGACGCGCAACTGCGGGAGCTCGTACTCGCGCAGCGTCTCCTCGGGCAGCTGGAGGATCCACTGCATCATCACCGGCACCACCACCAGCGTCGTCGCCTCCGATTCCGCGGTGGCGCGTAGGGTGTCCTCCGGGTCGAAGCGGGTTCGCAGTATGTACGTGGAGCCGAGCGCGAGGCCGAGCATGAAGTGCGCGAAGCCCCAGGAGTGAAAGAGCGGCGCGGCGATCATCGTCTTCTCGTGCGAGTGGAGCGGGATCTTCGAGAACATCGCGGCGAGAGGACCGAGGGTGTCGGGCTGTCCACGCTGGGCGCCCTTCGGCGTCCCGGTCGTACCCGACGTCAAGATCACGAACCGGCTCGACTGCTCCGGGGGATCGAGGTCGCCGTCGCTACCGGACGCGATCAGGTCCTCGAGCGTGGGGTCGGACGCGGCACGAGCCTCGGCCTCCTCGCTGGTGTCATCGCGCGCCGGCTCGTCAGGGCGCCAGGCGACGAACCGCGTCAACCCCCCGGCCGCATCCTCGAGCAGGCCCGCGAACTCCGCGTCGTAGATCAGCGCCCTCGGCTCCTCGCGCTCGACCACCCCGACGAGCTGCGGCCCCGAGAAAGCCGTGTTCATGTAGAGGCCGTTCGCGCCCAGCTTCGCCACCGCGAGCGTGGCCTCGACGAAGCCGCGGTGGTTGCGGCACATGGTCGCCACCCCGTCGCCCTCGGAGACGCCCTCGTCGGCGAGGGCATGTGCGAGGGCGTTGGAACGGCGATGGACCTCGCCGTAGCTCAGCTCGCCGGCCTCGTCCTCGAGCATCGTCCGCTCCGGGTGCATGATCGCGGCGCCGGTGATGCCGGCCGCGGGCGAGGCGCCCCAGCGCGCCAGCTCGCGGGCGACGCGCACCAGCTTGTCCGGTCGCACGGGGCGGATCACGCCCGCCTCGGCGAGGGTCTTGACCGTGAACGGGAGGTCGGGCACCGGGCCGAGCTTGCCTAGCTTCACCCGGCGCGCGAGCGAGAGCGGCGTGCCCAGTGGCCCCAGTTCCATTGGCCCTAGCTTATTCGCGTGGCACGGCCGCTCGGCGGCTCAAGCAGGGTTGATGGGGGTTAGGCGCGTGCGCGGGGGCGTTGCAGGCGAGCTGGGCGGTGCGCGCGGCCGAAGCGGGTAGCAGCGCTACCTGCGAGGTCGTGGGTGCGGATCCAGCGACGGCATGCGGCGTCATCCGCGCGCGCGGATAGCCCCATCAGCCCTCTAGTCGACCTCGATCAGGGCCACCGCGAGGCAGGCGATCCCCTCGCCGCGACCGATCCATCCCATGCCCTCGTTGCTGGTCGCCTTGACGCTCACTGGCGCCCCGAGCGCCGCCGACAGGTTGCGCTCCATCTCGGCTCGATGCGGGGCTAGTCGTGGCTCCTCGCAGATCACGCTGGCGTCCGCGTTCAGCGCCCGGCCCTGGAGCATCCCGACGACGGTCCGCAGGAGATCGAGCGAGTCGGCGTCACGCCAGCGCTCCTCGGCGAACGGGAAGTGAGTGCCGAGGTCCCCGAGCCGGCCGGCGCCAAGCAGCGCGTCGCAGAGTGCGTGGGCGACCACGTCGGCGTCCGAGTGACCGGCGAGACCACGCGGATGCTCGATCTCGACCCCCCCGAGGACCAGGCGGCGGCCCTCCGCGAAGCGGTGGCTGTCGTAGCCGACGCCGACGCGCACGGCCATGGTCAGCCCAGCGGCTCCAGGCGCCGGTCACGGCCCTCGAACACCGCGACCTGGTCGATTCCCCACTCGCGCATCGTCTCCACGGCGAGCTCGTACTCATACCCCACGTGGCCCGGCTCGTGTGCGTCGGAGGAAAGCGAGAACGCGGCCCCGGCCTCCACGCACATCGCCGCGAACTCCGTCGACGGGTAGATCTCGCCGACCGGCTTGCGAAGGCCCGCCGTCGACACCTCGACCGCGACCCCGCTCTCGCCGATCGCCTCGACCGCGGGCTCGTAGTGGAAGCGCGGGTCGCGCTGCGGGGCCGGGCGACCCCGGCCCCAGATCTTCACCAGGTCGGGGTGGGCGAGGATGTCGAAGAGGCCGCTGCGAGCCGCCTCGGCGAGGGTCTCGAAGTACCGTGCCCAGACCCGGTCCGCGTCCCCGATCCGCTCCCAGACGTCGTAGCCGTGGTGATCAATCCCGCCCTCGGCGATGAAGTGGACGGATCCGATCACGTAGTCGAAGTCCTGGCCGTCGAGGAGGTTCGCGATCCGGTCCTCGCGCCCGGCGATGAAGTCCATCTCGATTCCCACCCGCAGGGGCGTGGACCGCAGGAAGTCGCAGTACTCCGACAGATCGTCCCTGGCGTTCTCGATCCAGAACGGGTGATCCCACACCTCAAGCGCCTCCGTGAAGCGGTACACGTGCTCGGACACGCCGAGCTCCCCGATCCCGGCGGCAGCGGCCGCCTCCAGGTAGCGATCGACATTCTCCTGCGTGAAGTGAGCCTCGGCCGTGGCGTCGAGGTCGTCGCGTCGAAGGTGCACGTGGTAGTCGGTGAGCATGTGTTCGAGGCCGGGACACAGAGTGTCCCGGCAGAGGCGTGTGAGGCGGCGAAGCCGCCGCAAGTGGGGTTGTACGCTAGCCACGCATGGTCCATCTCCGGATCGTCGTCCCCAGCTACCAGGCCGAGCACGCGCTCGACCTGCTCAACAACACGCCGTCGGTCTGCAACCTGATCTACCTCGAGCGGGCCGCTCACAAGCCGGAGGGCGACGTGATCCTCTGCGACGTCGCCCGCGAGGACGCGAGCGTGATCGTCTCCGACCTGCGCGAGCTCAACGTCGACACCGAGGGGTCGATCGCGATGGAGGACATCGACTCGCAGATCTCGGCGGCCGCGAGGCTCGCGGAGAAGGCGGCCGTCGGTGCCGTCGGTGACGCCGTGGTCTGGGAAGAGGTCGAGTCGCGGACCTCGGAGAACATCGAGCTCTCGGCGAGCTTCCTCGCCTTCATGGTCCTGGCGATGATGATCGCCGCCGTGGGGATCCTCACCGATCAGCTGATCCTGATCATCGGCGCGATGGTGGTCGGGCCGGAGTTCGGCCCCATCGCCGGGCTCTCGGTCGCCGCCGTGCAAAAGCGCATGGACCTCGCCCGGCGCTCGTCCATCGCGCTCGCGATCGGCTTCCCCCTCGGGATCACGATGGCGTTCCTGATGACCCGCGCGCTCGACGGTCTCGACCTGATCCCGAGCGACTTCGCCCAGGAGGGTCACCCGTTCACCGACTTCATCTCGAATCCCGACTTCTACAGCTTCCTGGTCGCGTATCTCGCGGGCACGGCGGGCGTGCTCTCGCTCACCAACGCGAAGTCGGGCGCCCTGGTCGGGGTCCTGATCTCGGTGACGACGATCCCGGCGGCGGCAAACATCGGGGTGGCCGCGGCGCTCGGCGACGGTGACGAGTGGCTCGGGGCGATTGAGCAGCTGTCGCTCAACCTGGGCGCGATCTTCCTCGCCTGCATCGGAACCCTCTTCATCCAGCGCCGGCTCTACCTGCGTCGCCGTCGCGCGCACCTGCACCACGAGGCTCGCGAGGCGGCCGGCCTGCCCCTCGGCCGCTCCAGGAGGGGCTCCCCGGCCTCGCCAGAGAGCCCCACTTCCCGTGTCTAGCGCCGTCCGCGACATCGGCGTCCTGCTGGGCGTCTTCCTCGCCGCGACGGGCCTCGCCGAGCTCTTCGGTGCGGTCAACATGGGCACCGCGCTCACCTTCGGCCAGCTCGCCTTCGCGGCGACGCTGGTGGCGATCCTCCTGCGCCGCTAGCGGCGGGCCCCGGGCCGCACCGGGCTGGGTATGGCAGCGGCGTGAGAGAGACCCTGCCGTTGGCGCGTTTCTGCCGCCATGCCCAATTAGGCGCCAGATCCGGCTGCCGCCAAGTCGAATGTCGTGTTGACGGTGATGTGCACCGTCAACCACGCTCGTCCCGCTAGCGGCGCTCGGCGAGGAGCAGCTCGGCGAGCCGCAGATCCGCGGCGGTCGTCACCTTGAGGTTCTCGGGCGGAGCGGGCTCGATCAGCACCTTGCCGCCCGCCTTCTCGACCAGCATCGCGTCGTCCGTGGCGGCCGCGACCCGCTGCGGGTCGGCGGCGTGCGCCTCGCGCAGGGCCTCGGTGCGAAAGACCTGGGGCGTCTGCGCGGCCCACAGGTGCTCGCGGCTCTCGGTCTTCGCCACCGTCGGCCCTCCCCGCTGGAATTCCCCCTTCGCGGGCCGCGGCTCGCGCGCCCGCTTCACGGTGTCGGCGAGCGGGGCGGCCGCGATCACACCCGCGGCGTCGGGGCGTTCCGCCAGCTTCGCCACCAGCCGCTCGATCAGCTCCGCCGTGTCCAGCGGCCGCGCGGCGTCGTGGACGGCGGCGAATTCGGCGTCTACGAGCTCGAGCCCCCGCGCCACCGACTCGGCGCGAGTCTCCCCGCCGGCGACGACCTCGAGGGCGAGCGCCTCGTGGCCTGCGGCCGCCGCAGCGAGATCGTCCTCGCGCCCCGGTGGCGCGGCGATCACCACCCGCTCGATTCCCGCCGCGGCGAACGCATCCAGCGACCAGGCGACGATGGGACGCCCGGCGAGCTCGACCAGGGCCTTCGGGCCGCCGGCTCCGAGTCGCTCTCCGGAGCCGGCGGCCGCGATGACCGCTGCGGCGCTGGCGCTAGGCGGTCGCCTTGGCGCCGAAGCGCTCCTCCAGGAGCTCGTCGATGTACTCCTCCGCGCCGCCCTCGTCCTTGTCGAGCGCGTACATGAACTCCGAGGCGAGGATCTTCTTCGCCCGGGTGTACATCTGCTTCTCCCCCGTCGAGAGTCCCTTCTCCCACTCGCGGATGGCCAGGTTGCGGACCACCTCGGCGAGCTCGAACACGTCCCCCGTCTTGATCTTCTCCCGGTTGTACTTGAACCGACGGTTCCAGTTCTTCGGCATCTCCGACACCTCGCCGGTGAGCACGTCGATCACCCGCTTGACCTGCTCCTCGTCGATCACCCGGCGGAGCCCTGCCCGCTGAGCGTTCTCACACGGGACCATCACGGTCATCTCGTTGTGCAGGATCTTGATCGTGAGGTAATCCCTCCTCTCTCCCAGGAGAGACTTGGTCTCCTTCTTCAGCACGACCCCCGCCCCGTGATGCGGATAGACGACGTTGTCGCCGACCTCGAACTCGCACACGACGGGCTCCAGATCGACGGCGATCTCTTCCGTTTCCTCGACAGCTAGCTCGGGAATTTCCGCCTCCGTTCGTCGAGACGGCCGCCCGATAGGCGGCCGTCGTTGTCATCAGTCCCGGTCAATGAGGTCGACCTCTTGAAGCCTGTGCAGGCCCTCGCGAATCTCCATCGCGCGGTCCTCCCCCACTCCCTCGACCGCGGCGAGCTCCTCCTCCGTGGCGGACAGGATCGCCTCGAGGTCGCCGAAGTGGTTGACCACCTTCTGCGCCACCAGGCGCGGCAGGCGCGGCACCGCCGAGAGCGCCCGATAGCCGCGCGGCGCGACTCGGAAGTCGAGCGTGTTGGTCTTGCGGTCGTAACCCAGGAGCTCCGCCATGCGGCCGAAGTCGAGCAGCTCTTGGTGAGCCAGCTCCGCCAGCTCGCCGAGCGCGCGGTCGACCGATGGCTCGGAGTCGACGGCGATGTAGTCGCGCACCAGCGCCCCCCGCTCCGCCATCACGCCGACGACCGTGTCCTCGAGCTGCATCTCGATCAGCCTGCCCTCGGTGCCGAGCTCGATGATGTAGCGCTCGACCTCGGATGCCATCCGGGTGACCAGCTCCGCCCGCTGGATCACCGACAGCACGTCGTGGAGAGCCACCCCGCCGGCCAACTCGAGCGCGGTCAGCCGCGCCGAGACCTGATCGAGCCGGGCGCGGTACTTCTCCAGCGTCGCGAGGCCCTGGTTGGCCTTCGAGAGCACGGTCGGGATGTCCTGGAGGATGTACTTGATCCCCTCCACGTAGAGCGAGACGACGTCGCGCCGCTGCGAGATCGCGATCACGACCGCCTTGGTCTGCTTCGAGACGCGCTCGGCGGTGCGGTGCCGCGTGCCGGTCTCCATCGAGAGGATCGTCGGGTCCGGCATCAGCTGGACGTTGGCCCAGCAGATCTTCCGCGCCGCGGGGTCGAGCACGATCGCCCCGTCCATCTTCGCCACCTGGTAGAGCAGCCCGGGCGTGTAGTCGACGTCGAGTCTGATCCCGCCGGAGAACAGGAACGAGACCTCGTCGGCCTCGGCCACGAGGATCAGGCCGCCGGTGCGGGAGTGGACGATGCTGTCGATCCCCTCGCGAAGCGGCGTGCCGGGCGCGACCATGTCGAGCGCCCGCATCAGCCGGGGGTCCTGGCGCGCCTCCAGTTCTGTCAGCTCGTCCCCGACGTGCGGCGCCACGCGAGCCATGATGGCAAACGCCCCGCACTCGGCGTATTCCGCCAAATCCCGTGTGGATAGCTCGGATTAGTCGCTGTCAAGTCTGGGCCGCTACGCGGCTCGCGCGACACGGCGATCGCTGGCCCGCGCCAGCGCCCGTCTGACCGTCTCGACGGACGCGACGCCCTCGACCCGGTCGGACGACGGCGGGACCAGGACGGGACTGAGACCGAACTTGAGCGCCTCGGCGACCCGCCGCTCGGGGTGCCCGACCGGGCGGAGCTCGCCGGTCAGGCCGATCTCGCCGAAGCAGGCCAGCGGCCGGCCGTCCGCGGCGCTCATCGCCTCGCCGCGATGGGCGGAGGCGATCGCCAGCGCGACGGCGAGGTCGGCGCCCGGCTCGTCGACCCGGACGCCGCCGGCGACGTTGACGAACACGTCCGCCGCGGCGAGCGAGGGCCCGCCGTGGCGGGCGAGCACCGCGAGCACCATCGCCAGGCGATTGCGGTCGATCCCGTTCGCGACCCTTCGGGGCGGCACGATCTCGGTCGGGGCGACCAGGGCCTGGACCTCGACCAGGAGCGGGCGGGTGCCCTCCATCGCGCACAGCACGCAGGAGCCGGGCGCGGCGCTCGCCTCGCCGACGAAGCGCGCCGAGGCGTCCTCGACCTCGACCAGGCCGCCGGCCCGCATCTCGAACACCCCCACCTCGCTGGTCGCGCCGAAGCGGTTCTTGAGCGCCCGCAGGGTGCGGAAGCTGCGCTCGCGCTCGCCCTCGAAGAGGAGCACGCAGTCGACCAGGTGCTCCAGCACCCGCGGCCCGGCGACCGCGCCCTCCTTGGTCACGTGACCCACCAGGATCACGGCGCAGTCATGCCGCTTGGCGACCTCCATGATCTTGGTCGCCGCCTCGCGCACCTGGCCGACCGAGCCCGGCGCTCCGGTCATCCCCTCGGCGTGGAGCGTCTGCACGGAGTCGATCACGCAGGCGCCGGGCCGCTCGGCGTCGAGCGTCGCGAGTACGGCCTCGAGCGACGTCTCCGCGAGCACCGGGACCGCCAGCGCGGCGGAGCCCAGCCGCTCGGCGCGCATTCGCACCTGGGCCGCCGACTCCTCGCCCGAGACGTAGAGGGTGCTGCGTCCGGACGCGGCCAGGTTTCCGAGCGCCATCCCGGTCAGCGTCGACTTGCCGATCCCGGGCGAGCCGCCGAGGAGCACCAGCGAGCCCGGCACGAGCCCGCCACCGAGCACGCGGTCGAGCTCGGCGATCCCGGCCTCGAGCCGGGGCGTCTTGGGCGCGGAGACGTCGCGCAGACGCACCGGCTTGGGCACCGGTCCCGCCGCCGGGCGCCTGGCTCCCTTGCCGCCGCGAGGCGGATCCCGCGGCGTCTCGACCAGCGTGTTCCATTCCCCGCAGCCGGCGCAGCGACCCGACCAGGCGAGGGACTCGTGCCCGCACGACTGGCAGACGTAGGCAGACCCGCTCTTGCTCACTCCATGAGGTTAAGAACCCCTCCCGACGCGATCGCGACCCCGGGCCGCGCGAGCGAGCAACGAGCGCCGGAGCCCCGCAGCGCCGCCCAGCTTCCCCGCCAAAAACTGATCAATCGGCGAGTGTCGAGTTGACGGTGATAATCACCGGCAACGCGACGCTCGCGGCTAGGACTCGCTTGGCGCGGGCTCGCCGCCGCCGTCCTCGGGCAGCGGGTCGGCGGGCTGGTCGGGCGCCGGGGGCTCGTCGCCCTCTGCCTTCTTCGCCCCCACGCCCACGGGCTCCTTCGCCTTCTTGCGCGGCCCGCGCTTGGTGGGCTTCACCATCTCGAGCGACAGCGGGCGTTCCTCGTCGTCGCCCGACGGATCGCGGTCGACGACCACGGACGTCCCGGACTCGATCGTGTCGGCGCCCTGGCGGAGCACCTCGTCCGCGAGCGGATCCTCGATGTAGCGCTGGATCGCGCGCCGCAGCGGGCGGGCGCCCATCGCCGGGTCCCAACCCTTCTCGGCGAGCAGCTCCTTCGCCGCGTCGGTCAGCTCGAGCTGCAGCTCGTGCTCGGCGACCTGGGCGCGGACCCGGGAGATCATCAGGTCGATGATCTCCTTGATCTCGTCCCTGGTCAGCTTGTGGAAGACGATGACCTCGTCGATCCGGTTCAGGAACTCGGGCCGGAAGACCTTCTTCAGCTCGCCCATGATCCGATCCTTCATCTCCTCGTAGGAGGCG
>JBKPFS010000050.1:0-27865 GCA_046728935.1 Actinomycetota bacterium
GCCTCCGACAAATGGAGGCGGCCGGGCTCGTCGCGCGGGAATTCCCTCGGGGAGGACGGGAGGTTTGGTATCGACTGACGGAGTCCGGACTCGCGCTCGCCCCCGTAATTGACGCGCTGACACTGTGGGGAATCGAGCATGCTCGCGAGCCGCCGGCGGCCGATCAGCCGATCCATCCCGAGCCGGTGATGATCGGAACCAAGGTCTGGCTCAACCGCTACGGCGACGGGTCCCCCGACGGGCTTACCTGGGTCTGGCGTTTCCCCGGCGAGGACTACTACACCCTCCGGGTGAGGGATGGAGCATGGGAGCTGACGCGCGGCAGGGAGGAGGGGGCCGTGCTGACGGTGGACGCGACGCGGCAGGCCTGGGCCACCTTCCTCACCACGCCGCGGCAGAAGCGCCGACTTCCGGCAAAAGGCATCAGGCTCGAGGGATCCCGCAGGGACATCAGGACATTTGCCAAGACGTTCCGCGCAAAGCTCGCTGGCTAGTTCCCTCACGCTAGCGGTGAGGGACGGTGGGCATGAACCGCCTCGTAGTAGGTCCGGCCGGCTCATGCGGAAGGAGTGACCGCCGCCTAGCTCTCGATGAACTGGTAGTCGGCCCGAATCTGGCCATGGGCGTCGAGGACCACGAACTCGAGTCCGACCCCAGCGACCTCGTCGTCGCCTGGCTCCAAGCTCGGCGACTGCGTGGCGCCGTCGGCCGTCGTCGGGTTCGTTCCAGACCGTCACGTAGCGATCGACCAGTTCCTGGGTGTCGTTCATGTCGTTCCTCGATCTCGTGTCGGCGGACGATAGTATCGCGCCGATAGTAAACCCCCAGATATCGCTGTAGGGCTGATCTGAGCAGCGAAAGGAGCCCCGCATGGAAACGGTGACCTCGCGCGACGGCACCATGATCCCGTTCGACCGGTCTGGCGAAGGCCCGGCCGTGATCTTGGTCGGTGGAGCGTTCAAGCACAGGGCGTTCGACCCGAGGACTGCGGAGCTGGCCGCGCTCCTGGCCGAGCACTTCACCGTTTCCAACTACGACCGCCGGGGGCGGGGGGCGACTCCGGGGATACCGCGCCCTACACGGTCGAGCGCGAGCTCGAGGATCTCGAGGCCCTAATCGAGGAAGCCGGCCGCTCGGCATTCCTCTACGGCAGCTCGTCCGGCGGCAACCTCGCGCTCACCGGAACGCTCCGCGGTCTGCCGGTCGGGAAGCTCGCGCTGTGGGAGCCGAACTTCCTCGTCGAAGACAGCCGGCCGCCGCCGCCGGACGACTACGTCGCCGAGCTCGAGGCGCGCGTCGCGGCCGGCCGCCGCGGCGATGCGGTCGAGTACTTCCTGACGACCGCGATCGGTCTCCCAGCCGAGTTCGTCGCGCCCATGCGCGAGGCGCCGATGTGGCCAGGCATGGAGGAGGTGGCCCACACGCTCGCTTACGACGGCAGGATCGTCGACGGATTCAGGCTGCGAACCGATGAGCTCGGATCCGTTAGCGCTCCGGCGCTCGTTATGGCCGGCGGGCAGGCGCCGTGGATGAGAAGCGGCGCCGAGGCGCTCGCGCGGGCGCTCCCGAACGGCAGCTTTCGGCTGCTCGACGGTCAGGGCCACGACGTCGCTCCCGATGTGATCGGACCCGTGCTCGTCGAGTTCCTCGGAAACTGACGGATTCAGTCGACCCCGCTTCTCGATCGACGCTCATACTATCGCTGTGATAGTAATTGGCTGGCGCGATGGCCATGCGCTTCGAGCTTCCATCGACCCAGGCGGCTCCGGTTGCAGCCCGGCCGTCAGGGCAAGACCAACGAAAGGAGAGCAAGAGGTGGGAAAGCTGGCGATAACTCAGTTCGTCTCGGTCGACGGCGTCTTCCAAGATCCAGGCGGCGTCGGAGAGATCGAGCGCGGCGGCTGGTCGTTCAAGTCCGAGCATGGCGACGAGTTCGACAAGTTCAAATTTGATGAGCTGATGGCTGCGGACGCTCAGCTCCTCGGTCGGGTGACCTACGAGGGCTTCGCCAAGGCCTGGCCCGAGATGGAGGAGACCGAGGGGGAGTTCGCGGTCAGGATGAACAGCATGCCCAAGTACGTGGTCTCGACGACTCTTGAGAACCCGACCTGGACCAACACCACAGTGATCAGGGACAACGTCGCAGAGGAGGTCGAGCGGCTGAAGAAGGAGGTCGACGGGGACATCCTCGTCGCCGGTAGTGGCCAGCTCGTCCAGACGCTGCTCGAGGAGGATCTGGTCGACGAGTGGCGTCTGATGATCTTCCCGATCATCGTCGGGGAGGGCAAGCACATGTTTGGCGAGCAGTCCGAGCTGAGCATGCTGAAGCTCACCGACGCGAAGACCATCGGACCGGACGGCATCATCGTCCTCATCTACGAGCGGGCGAGCTAGTTCGCCGCCGCCGACGCCTGAGGGAGTTGCTCATGCCATACGTCGACCTCGGCGGCGTACGCACCTGGTACGAGGAGCGGGGAAATGGCGATCCCCTCGTGCTGATGCACGGCGGTGTCTCCGACGCCCGCTTCTTCGAGCAGAACGTTGGCCCGCTCTCAGAGCGATTTCATGTCTACACCCCCGATCGGCGCGGTCACGGCCGCACCCCGGACGTCGAGGGTCCGATGAGCTTCGAGGCGGATGCGGACGACACCGTTGCCATGCTGGAGGAGGTGATCGGCGGCTCGGCGCATCTGGTCGGCCACAGCAACGGCGCCTTCGTCGCGCTGCTGACGGCCCTGAGGCGGCCTGACCTGGTCAGGCGCCTCGTCATGGTCAGCGGTGGCTTTCATCGTGACGGGTTCATCTCGGGTGCCGGGGAGTTCGACCCGGACGCGGTCGTCTCGGAGCTCGGCCGCTCCTACGGCGAGGTATCTCCGGACGGCGAGGAGCACTTCCGGGTTGTCGTGGAGAAGACCGCCGAGCTCGAGAGCAGGGAACCCGCCCTGGCCGAGGAGAAGCTCCGCGAGGTCAAGCCAAGAACGCTGCTGGTGTTCGGCGACGACGACCTGGTGACGCTCGAGCACATCAACGCGACCTACGAAGGCATTCCGGCCTCAGAGCTCGCAATCGTCCCCGGAACCTCTCACTTCCTCCTTCAGGAGAAACCGGAGCTCTGCAACCGGATCATCATCGAGTTCCTCACCCAGGAGCCCATCCCAACCGTGGCGCCGATCCGACGCGCCGTGGAGCGAGACTGAAATTGCGAATGCTTGGCGCCGGCGGCGCTAGACGGTCACCGGCCGGACCAACAGGCCGCTGATCCCTGAACGCGGAGGTCCGATGAGCACGATCTGTCACCACACGATGTCGTTGAACGGCTTCATCGCCGGCCCGGAGGACTCAATGGAAGCCTTCGGCTATGGCGAGACGACGTCGCTGCGCGACTCGGCTCATCGAGACCGCGTCGAAGCCCTTCGCGTCGGCGATCGCGATCGCGGTCCACGCGATCTGGTCGCGGGGCTCGATGGCCACCGACCTGACCGGGACGCATCGAGCGGTCAGCTACCTTAGGAACGATGCTTCGGCGTGTTGAGGTCGGTGAGTCGTGCGGGTTCGGTGGCGACCATTGCCTGGCTCCCTCCCGGTCGGTCGACGCCCCGGTCGACGGAGCCGCGGGACGCTACGAGCGCCTCTTCCCGGATCTGCCTCCGCTGGCGGGCGAAAGCGACGCGCTGCTTGCGCTCGGCACAGCCGGCGGCATCTGTGACGGCGGCGAGAGCTGCGAGGACGCAAGCGAGACCGCCGCCGGCTGGCCGCTGTTCGGGCAGTTCATCGCCCACGACATCACCGCCGATCGCTCTCCGCTGACCCACCGCGCCGAGCTCTCGGACGCCCTCAACTTCCGCAGTCCGAGGGCCGACCTCGAGTGCCTCTACGGGTCGGGCCAGGTCGGAAGCCCGTTCCTCTACCGCCGAGACGACCCGGCTCTGCTGCTGCTGGGTCGCAACGACCGGGGGGAGGAGGCCGACGTCCCGCGAAACGCCGAGGGAGTCGCGCTGATCGGCGACCCGAGAAACGACGTTCACATCGTCGTCTCCCAGCTGCACGTGGCGATGATCAAGGTCCACAACCGGCTCGTCGAGCTGGCCCGCGAGCGCGACGTCGCGGGCCCCGACATCTTCGAGACCGCGCGGCGCGAGACCATCTGGCACTACCAGTGGGTGATCGTCAACGACTACCTCCCCCGGCTGGTCGGCGCCGAGCTGGTCGAATCCATCCTCGAGCGTGGCCCGCGCTTCTACCGCCCCAACGGGGCACCGCGGATCCCGCTCGAGTTCGCCGACGCGGCGTTCCGCTACGGCCACAGCCAGGTCCGCGACTCCTTCCAGCTCAACACCGGCTCGCCCGCGCTGAGGCTGTTTCCCGACCTGATCGGCTTCAGGCCTGTTCCCGCCGAGCTCGTCATCGACTGGGGCAGGCTCTTCGATGCGAACGGGGCGCGGACGGCCCAGCGCGCAAAACTGATCGACGGTCGCCTCGCCCGCTCGCTGATCGAGCTCCCGGCCGCGATCACGGGGGACGTCGAGGTCGAGGCCTACCAGTCGCTCGCCGGCCGTGACCTCGAGCGCGGGCACGCCTACGGCCTGCCCTCGGGCGAGGCGGTGGCTGAGGCGATGGGGGAGACGCCGCTCGACGGCGACCCGCTCGGCTTGCGCGCCGCCGGCTGGTCGGGCGAGACGCCGCTGTGGCTCTACTTCCTGGCCGAGTCGGCCGGCCGCGGCCGCGGCGAGCGGCTCGGCCCGACCGGGGGTCGAATCGTCGCCGAGGTCCTGATCGGCATTCTCGACGCCGATCGCGGCTCCTACCGAGCCAACGACCCGGGCTGGACTCCGAGGCTGCCGGCACGCGGGGACCGCTTCGGCCTCACCGACCTGCTGCTGGCGAGCGAGCAGCGAGGATGACCGCCGACGCCGGGTCCCCCGCTGCCGAACCTGTGAGTGCCCCGGCAGCTGGCGCGCTGATCCCAGTCGGAGAGGCCGACCACGTCCTCGGCGCCGAAGAGCCCGAGCTGACGCTCGTTGAGTACGGCGACTTCGGATGCCCGTTCTGCTTCGTCGCCAGCCGGCCGGTGAATTCGCTCCTGGAGCGGTACCCCACCGTGCGTCTGGTCTGGCGGCATTTTCCAGATCCCGACCTGCATCCCGGAGCGGATCTCGCCGCAGAGCTCTCGGAGCTAGCCGCGGCCGATGGAAAATTTTGGGAGGCGCATGCCCTCCTCCTGGCCGGCCGCGAACGGTTTTCGCCTGCGGACCTGTTTGCGGTTGGCGCGAGACTCGATCTGGACCCGGCGGACGTGGAGTCGGTGCTTGGCGATCGCCTCTACTGCGAGCGCGTCCGTGCGGACGTGGCCGGTGGGCGAAGGGCCGGTGTTCACGGCACGCCGACCTTCTTCAGCAACGGCGAGCTGGTGCGGGGCCACTGGCGCCAGCTTGCGCAGCTAGTACCCGCGGCTTTGGGCGAGGACCAGGCGTAACAGGTCAAGCCTCGCCGATTGGCGCCAGTGGCTCGAGGCGTCAGGTCGCCCGCCACACGTGCCCGCGCCCCGGCTGCGAGAACCGCATCGGAGAGGGTGGCGATGTCATACGCGCCGCAGTGGCGACGGCCGTTGATGAAGAAGGTAGGCGTCCCGGTGACGCCGCTGAGGTCCGCGCTATCGACATCATCGGCGATCCAGGCGGCCCCCGGTGCTCGCGCAGGTACTCGGAGAAGCGGTCCGAGTCGAGCCTTAGCTCCTCGGCGTAACTGACGAGGTCCGCGTCCTCCAGTGCGTCCTGGTGGGTCCAGGAGTTTGTCGTGCATCTCCCAGAATGCACCTTGATTCGCGGCGGCTTCGGCGGCTTCGGCCGCCAGCTGCGTATGGGGGTGGACGTCCGTCAGCGGCAAGTGACGCCAGACGTGGCGCACGTCGGTGAAGTCGAGAAGCTCGCGAACGACGGCTCGGCCTGCCCGCAGTAGGGGCTGGGGTGCCCACGAGGACACGATCACGACCTGCTCCCGGCCTGCCCCGTCTCGAAGCGGCTGACCTTGTCGCCCTCGACGACGAACCTCCAGGCGGTGCGCATCGCGCCCCAGGTGGAGTTCGTGCAGGTGGCGACTAGCGAGCGGCCGTCGTCGGACTCCCACTCGAGCTCCATGCGCCCGTGCGAGGAGAAGATCTCGCGATCGACCCACTCCTCAGGTTGGGCTCCGAACCGTCGTCGGACATCGTCTCGCCCGGCGCCAGCAGAGCGAAGAACGCATCGCGGTCGCCCGCGTTCACGGCGGCACGAACCCGCGAACGACGGGGTCGGCCAGTTGCTCGACAGCGATCATTCGACTCCTATCTTGACGACTCTGGGATGCTCTACCTGATGGCGATCTGCGATCACCTGGACCACGTGAAGATCACCGAGCTGCCCGAGGCGGTCGATGGCTGCGAGGAGTGTCTGAAGACCGGCGGTCGGTGGCTTCACCTAAGGATCTGCCTCGAATGCGGCCAGGTCGGCTGCTGCGACAGCTCGCCCGGCCGGCACGCCTCGCGGCACGCCGCGGAGGCGGGGCATCCGCTGATCCGCTCCCTCGAGCAGGGCGAGATCTGGTCGTTCTGCTTCGTCGACGACATCGGTATGGAGCTCCCGCAGGTTCGAGGCGAGACCCGGATCCCGCCCTCACCGCTGGGCGGCTAACGGCGGGCATCCCATCTGGCCCCGGCAGTGGGTCTATGTTGGGACGGTGGAGGTCGTCCGGGCGAATGGGCTCGAGATCGCCTACGAGCGGGTCGGCGAGGGGCCGCCGCTGGTGTTCGTTCACAGCGCCACTCACGACAGCCGCGCGTGGCAGCCACAGCTCGCCGCCCTGTCGGACGAGTTGACGGCAATCGCCTGGGACGAGCCGGGCGCGGGCCGCTCCTCCGATCTGCCCCCGGATTTCGGCCTAGCGGACTACGGGGCTGCCTCGCGGCGCTGATCGAGGCGCTCGCGCTCGGGCCGGCGCACGTCGTCGGCCTCTCCTGGGGCGGCACCGTCGTGCAGGAGCTCTACCGCCACCATCCCGGCCTCGTCGCGACCCTGATCCTCGCCGACACTTACGCCGGCTGGAAGGGCTGCCGCGCGCACTCGCCGCGTCCGGCCTGAAGGCGGCCGTTCGCCGCCGCCGATCACGCCGACTGCGCGGCGATCGCCGGCGCGCACGACGCCAGCTCGCCGCCGCCGGGCATGTCGCGCCGAAGCGCGATGAACGCGATCCCGCCGGCGATCAGGGGAAGCCAGAAGAGGATCACGCGGTAGCCGAGCACGGCGGCCGCCGTGCCGGCGGCCGGGGCCCCGTAGACGATCAGCGTCCCGATCAGGCCGCCGTCGATGCCCCCGATCCCGCCGGGGATCGGCAGCAGTCCTCCCAGCTGGCCGATCAGGTACCCCATCAGGACGACCGTGAGCGGAGGGGATACGCCGACGGCGTGAAAGGTCGCCCAGAGGACGGCGTTGTCGAAGGCCCAGTAGCCGATCGATCCCGCCACGACGCGCGGATTTCCGGATCGCAGGATCTGAAATGCCTCCCTGGAGCCGGTCGTGACCGCCCGGCGGGTGGCGACGATGGCGCGCCGCGGGCGCGAGGCGTCCGATGCGGCAGGATCCCCCGGACCGAGGCGGGCGATCACGGCCACCGCGGCGATCGCCAGCGCCGCCACCGCGGCGGGGAATGCGGTCAGCCACAGCGACAGGTCGGGCCCGACGCCCAGGGCCATCGCCGTTCCGAGCGCAGCCACGGCGACGAAGTTGACGCCGCTCTTGATCAAAAAGAAGGCCACCGAGCGGCGCGCGATCCGTCCGCCGTCCATCCCGCCGCGGTGGAGGATCCAGGCACCGAGGGCGAGCCCCCCGGCGCCGCTCGCCGGAACCAGCGATCCCATCGCCAGCTCCGAGCCTCCGATCTGCCAGCTTCGCCGCCACGGCAGGCCCGTGCAGAAGATCGGCCCGAACATGACGACGTACGAGACGCACGACAGGGCCTCGAGGACGATCGCCAGCGCGAGCCAGTCGGGGCTCGCGTCCCCGAGCCGCTCGCGCACCTCGCCCAGGCCCGGCGCGAGCAAGACGATCGCGACCAGCACGCCGAGGGCGGCGATGGCCTGGAGGGAGCGGCGGCGCAGGTTCCGCGCCTGAAACTCGCGAGGGAGCTCCGCCGGCGAGGGCGCTGGGATCGTGATCTCAGGTGTCGACTGCACTTCCATCAGGGTGACATCTCGGCCGTGGCCGCTAGCGAACGGCCGGCGCTCGTATCTTCAGGAGCCGATGCGCCTGTTGGTTGATGGGATGAACGTGATCGGGACTCGCGCCGACGGCTGGTGGCGCGACCGCGACGCCGCGATGGCGCGCCTGGTGGATCGGCTCGAGCGGTGGGGAGCGGCAACGGGCGACGAGATCACGGTCGTCTTCGAGCGCGAGCCTCGGCCCCCGATCAGCTCGCCGATGGTCGAGATCGCGCACGCTCCCAAGCCGGGCCCGAACGCCGCCGACGACGAGATCGTCCGCCGCGTTCGCGACGACCCCGATCCGCGCTCGATCCGGGTCGTCACCTCCGACCACGTGCTCGGCGACCTCGTGCACGGCCTCGGGGCCACGGTGCAGCCCGCGGCCTCGTTTCGCGACCGGATCGAGTCCGTTTGATCGGGGTGCCTACGCCGCGCGCAGGCTCACCACGTACGCAGGGTTGACGCCGAGCTGCTCGCCGCTGGTCTGCTCTGTGAACCACGCCAGGCGGGATTGTCCCGAGCGGGCCGCGTCGGAGAGGGCCTTCTCGACCTCCTCGAGGCTGCCCTCGACCGCGACAACCTCGCCGTCGGCTAAGCGGATCTCGGCGGGCACAGGACTAAGCCGCCGGGTGCAGCCGTCCGTCCGCCTGCAGGGCGGCGCGGACCGGTGCCACGGTCCGGGTCGGGCACTTGACGCGCTTGGCGATCACCGAGTCGGGCGCCGAGGGGTCGCGCATCAGCTCGAACTCCATCAGCGCCCGCCGCCGGATTGCCGCGCCCCCGCCCGCGTTGCTCGGTGCTGCCGCTTGGATTACCTCGTTGCGGCGACACTCGAGGCAGCGCCACTCCCCATCGGCATGCGCCCACCCGATCGGCTCCGCCGGCTGCGCGGAGCCGGGCGCGAAGCTCGTCGTGACCCCGCACCGACCGCACGTCCAGCTCCCGGCCATCGGGCTCAGCGCCCTTCGATCAGACCCCCGGAGGCGCCGCGCGGCCAAGCCGCGCGCGCGTCCTCATCGGGATTCGTGGCTTAGCGAGTTGCCCTAGACGGCCTGGACGTTGACGGCGCGCGGGCCCTTCTCGCTCGCCTCGGTCTCATACGAGACCTTGGCGCCTTCGCTCAGCGAGCGAAAGCCCTCGCCGTTGATCGCGCTCTGATGCACGAACACGTCGCTCGAGCCGTCCTCGGGGGTGATGAACCCGAAGCCCTTCTCGTCGCTGAACCACTTCACGGTTCCTGTTGCCATGTGCGTTTCCTCCACGGGTTTGTGCCGCGGACCGCGGAGGCTATGAACCGAGAACGAGGAGCGCTGACACAGTTGAGGCCGGGACGGTTCCCGGCTGCTTACCCGGCCCAGGGTAGCGGAAGGGTCCGAACGCGAGTTGCCTGAACGCGGGTTCTATCGTCCATCGGGATGACCGAGCACCTGAATCCCGCGCTGAGGGCGGTGAGCGATGCCGTCCTCGCCGTCGCGTCCCAGCGCTCGGTCGAGGACGTCCTCCAGCGCCTGGTCGACCGGGCGCGCGAGCTTGCCGGGGCCCGCTACGCGGCGCTCGGCATCCCCGACGGCGACGGCGGCTTCAGCCGCTTCCTGGTCGCGGGGATGAGCGACGAGCTGATCCACAAGCTGGGGCCGCTTCCGCGCACGCACGGGATGCTCGGCGCGATGCTCGAGACCGCGGCGCCGTTTCGCACCCCCGACATCCACACCGATCGCCGCTTCCGCGGCTGGTGGCCGGCGGGGCATCCCGACATGCGCTCGTTCCTCGGCGTGCCGATCGTCGCTCCCGAGGGCGTCATCGGCGCCTTCTACCTGACCGAGAAGGAGGACGGCGACGAATTCGACGCCGAGGACGAGGAGCTGATCCAGCTGCTGGCCGCTCATGCAGCGATCGCGATCACCAACGCCCGCCTGTACGAGCGCAGCCGGGAGCTGTCGACACTGTCAGAGCGAAACCGCCTCGCGCTCGAGCTCCACGACGTCGTCAGCCAGAAGCTCTTCAGCCTCGTGCTCACCGCCGAGGCGGCGAGCGCCCTCCTCGATCAGGACGCGGACGCCGCGCGCGCGAAGATGGGCCGCCTCCAGGAGCTCTCCCGCGAGGCCCTCGACGAGCTGCGCTCGCTGATCCTCGAGCTGCGCCCCCCCGACCTGGATCGCGACGGCCTCGGCGGCGCGCTGCGAAAGCACGTCGACGTCCTGCGCCGGATCCACGGCGTGGAGATCGAGCTCGAGGTCGCAGACGACACGGCCACGCAGGACTCGGAGCGCGCTCGCGAGGTGCTTCGCATCGCCCAGGAGGCGCTCCAGAACGCGGTCCGCCACGCCGCCGCACAGCGCGTCGAGGTGCGGTTGGCGGCGGCCGACGGCCGGCTCGTGCTGGAGGTCGTCGACGACGGCGCCGGCTTCGAGCCCCGCGATCCAGAACTGCGCTCGTGGCACCTGGGGCTGACCTCGATGGAGGAACGCGCCGAGCGGCTGGGAGGGCGCCTCGAGATCCGCTCCGCGCCGGAGGCGGGGACGACCGTTCGCCTCGAGGTCGGCGATGGCTGAATCGATCGGCGTCCTCGTCGTCGACGACCACGCGGTCGTCCGCGAGGGCCTGCGCACGTTCCTCGAGCTCCAGGAAGGGATCGAGGTGATCGGCGAGGCGGGCGACGGGGCGGAGGCCCTGCGCGCGGCCGAGCGCCTGCGGCCGGACGTGATCCTGATGGACCTCGTGATGCCGAAGCTCGATGGCGTCGGGGCGATGCGCGAGCTGCGCCGCCGCCTGCCCGAGAGCCGGGTGATCGTCCTCACCAGCTTCGCCGACGACGAGCGGCTGCTGCCGGCGATCCAGGCCGGGGCTGCCGGCTACCTGCTGAAGGACGCGGAGCCGCAGGAGCTCGCGAGGGCAGTCCGCGCGGCCCATGCGGGCGAGGCCCTGCTCGACCCCGCGGTGGCGGCCCGGCTGGTCGACGCCCTCGCCCAGTCGGCCGCGGAGGAGCCCGTCGAGCGTCTCACGCCGCGTGAGCGTGAGGTCCTGGCCCTGATTGGGCGCGGGCTCCCCAACAAGCTGATCGCTCGCGAGCTCGAGCTCTCCGAGAAGACGGTGAAGAACCACGTCAGCCAGGTGCTCGCGAAGCTGGGCGTCAGCGATCGCACTCAGGCGGCGCTCTACGCCGCTCGGGCCGGACTCGGCGACGAGCGCGATCCCGGGTCCTAGGACCAATTTCCCCTGGAAACCGGGACCGCGCCCGGCGTAGCCTCGAACAAATGGAACGACACGCGCCTCTTTCGCGGCTAAAGCGCTCACCTGAACAAATGCCCACCGCCGTGATCACCGGAGCCTCGCGCGGACTCGGCCTGGCGCTCGCCAGGGCGCTGGCAGCGGACGGCTGGAGCCTGGTGATCGACGCCCGTGGCCGCGACGACCTCGAGCGGGCGGCCCGCGAGCTCGGTCGCTCGACCGAGGTCGTCGCGCTCGCGGGCGACGTCGCCGATCCCGCGCACCGCGAGGCCCTGATCGCGGCCGCCGGCGACCGGATCGACCTGCTCGTCAACAACGCGAGCGTCCTCGGCCCGAGCCCGCAGCCGGCCCTCGACTCGTACCCGCTCGATGAGCTCGAGCGCGTCTACCAGGTCAACGTCCTCGCTCCGCTGGCGCTGGTCCAGCTCGCCATGCCGCGCCTCGGAGAGGGAGCTCGAATCGTCAACGTGACCTCCGACGCCGCGGTCGAGGCGTATGTGGGGTGGGGCGGCTACGGCTCGGCGAAGGCGGCGCTCGAGCAGCTCTCGGCCGTGCTCGCGGCCGAGCGCCCCGAGCTGCGGATCTACGCGGTCGATCCCGGCGACATGCGAACCCGGCTTCACCAGGAGGCGTTCCCCGGCGAGGACATCTCCGACCGCCCGCCGCCCGAGGACAGCGTCCCGGGGCTGCTCGCGCTGATCGCGGGCGAGCTCTCCAGCGGCCGCTACCGCGCCGCGGAGATCGCCGAGGTGCCGGCGGGTGTGTCGTGAGGCGCTTTAGCGCCGAAAGAGGCGTGTCAGGCGGCGAAGCCGCCGCATTGATGTCCCGCGCTCTCAAGGGGCCCGCAGAGCTCGAGTTCGAGCTCCCGGCGGAGCTGGAGGCACGCGAGCCCCCCGAGAACCGGGGCCTCGCGCGCGACGAGGTGCGGCTGCTGGTCGCCACGCGCCACGACGGGTGGATCGAGCACGCGCGCTTCCGCGAGCTGCCGCGTTTTCTCGAGGCGGGCGACGTGCTGGTGGTGAACACCTCAGCGACGGTTCCCGCCGCCGTGCGCGCGACCCGCGCGGACGGTGCGGCGGTCGAGCTCCGCTTCGCGACCCCGGCGCCGCGCCCGCCGGGCGCCGACTGGTGGGTGGTCGAGCTTCGAAGCCCCGACGGGTCGGCGCCGTTTCGCGGCGCGTCGGCGGGGGAGCGCCTTCACCTTCCCGGCGGAGCCCTGGCCGAGCTCGCCGCTCCGTACGCCACCGGCGCGCGGCTGTGGCTGGCGCGCGTTGCCTCCGGCGAGCCGCTCCACGAGTACCTCCGGCGCCACGGCCATCCGATCCGCTACGGCTACGTGCCGCGCGAGTGGCCGCTCGACGCCTACCAGAACGCCTACGCGCTGGAGCCGGGCAGCGCCGAGATGCCGAGCGCTGGACGGCCGTTCACGCCCGAGCTGGTCACCGAGCTGGTCGCCCGGGGCGTCCTGGTCGCGCCACTCGTGCTCCACGCCGGGGTCTCCTCTCCGGAGCGCGACGAGGCCCCGCAGCCCGAGCGCTACCGGGTCCCGCAGACGACGGCCCGCCTCATCAACGCCGCCCGCCAGTGGGGCGGGCGTGTGATCGCCGCGGGCACCACGGTGGTGCGCGCCCTCGAGACCGTCGCCGGGCCCGAGGGAGCGGTGGAGGCCGGCGAGGGCTGGACGAATCTGGTCGTTACCTCGGAGCGCGGGCTTCGAGCGGTCGACGGCCTGCTCACCGGCTGGCACGAGCCACGGGCCTCGCACCTTCGCCTCCTCGAGGCCGCAGCGGGGGAGGAGCTCCTGCGCCGGTCATACGACGCTGCGCTCGAGGGTCGCTACCTCTGGCACGAGTTCGGCGACAGCCACCTGATCCTGCCCTGATCCCCGATCAAAGGAGACACCGATGACACACACGCAGACAGCCAGCGAGCGGATCATCGAGGAGGTCACCTCGTGGCCTGGCGTCGTCGCCGGGCCGGGCCGCCGAGGGGAGCTCTCGCTCCGGGTAGGCCGCAGGGAGATCGGCCACCTGCACGGCAGCCACGCCGCCCACTTCTCGTTCCCGAAGCAGGTCTGGGCCGAGCTGCACGAGCAGGGGCGGATCGACTACCACCCCGTGTTCCCCGACCGCGAGGGCCCCGCCTCACGGGCGATCGAGGACGAGGCCGACGTGCGCGACGTGATCGCGCTGATGCGGCTCAACTACGACCGCGTCGTCGCCAACCACGGCCTCCCGGTCGAGGCCTGACGCCTACGGCCGCGGCGGCCCGCCGCGGCCGCTCGCCTCGCGGCTATTCGGCGCCGTCGTCCGCCGACTCGCTGCCGTCGCCGGACTCGCTGCCGTCGCTCGAGGAGTCGATGACGCTGAAGTCGCGGTTGAGGTGCACGTCGACCTGCCGTCCGTCGTCGAGCGTGACGCCGACCTCGTAGTAGCCCTCCTCGTCGCCGACCTCGGTCTCGGTCACCTTGCCGCCGCCGGTCACGTCGAGGGCCGCCGCCTTGGCCCGGTCGAGCGCGCTGCCCGTGATCGGGTGGGAGGAGCCTTCGTCGTCGCCCCCGCCGGTTCCGAGCGCGACCCCCGCGCCTCCCGCAGCGAGGGCCAGGACGGCGCCGCCTGCGAGTAGGAACTTGGTTCGCTTGTTCACTATCTACCTCCTTGCATGAGTTGTAGCGCAGGTTCTAGGGAGGCGGGGTGAAACGACGATGAAAGCCGCTCTCGCGCCCGTCTATGCCCCGTCCGCTGGGACGTCGATCCAGACGTCGGCCCCGCCGCCGGGGACGTTGCTCGCCGCGGCGCGACCGCCGTGGGCCCTGGCGATTGTGTCCACGATCGCGAGCCCGAGGCCCGTCCCGCCGCGCGCCCGGGCGGCGTCGGCGCGGCTAAAGCGCTCGAACGCCCGGCCGATGAACTCGGGCGGGAACCCGGCCCCCTCGTCGATGACGTGGAGCTCGACCCGGCTTCCGTTGCGCCTGGACGACAGGCGAACCTCACCGCTTCCGTAGCGCAGGGCGTTGTCGACCATGCTCGTCAACGCCTGCTCGAGCCGAAGCCGGTCGCCGTCGAGCGCCCCGTCGGCTCCGTCCACCACGAGCGCTCGCCCCGCCTGGTCGGCACGAGCCCTGAACCGCTCGCCCACCGTCCCCAATAGGTCCGCGACCGAGACCCTCTCGCGGGTCACCGCCAGCTCGCCCTTCTCCGAGCGTGCGACGACGAGCAGGTCCTCGGCGAGCTGGATCAACCGGTCGATCTCCTCCGCGGCGGAGGCAATGGCGGCGCGAAGCTCCTTCTCCGTCGTCGCGTAGCGGAGCGCCAGCTCGAGCTCGGTCTTGTGGAGGGTCAGCGGCGTGCGCAGCTCGTGGCTGGCGTCGTCGACGAACCGCCGCTCGCGCTCGAGGGCGGCCTCGAGGCGGTCGAGCATCTCGTTCAGGGTCTCGCCAAGGCGCCGGAGCTCGTCCTCGGCCGGCGGCACCGGCAGGCGCTCGTCGGGGTCCGAGGCCGAGATCGCGGCCGCCCGGCGCCGCATCGCCTCCACGGGCCGCAGCGCCCGGCCGATCATCCAGTAGCCCGCCAGGGAGGCGAGCAGGAGCGCCGCCGGGCCGCCGATCTCGAGGCGAGTGCCGAGGCTCCCGAGCGCCTCGTTGCGGTCGCCGAGCGAGGAGCCCACGACCACCACCAGCTCGCCCTGCTCGGTGGAAGCCGGCGTCGCCAGCAGCCGGGCGGTGTCCTCGATTCCGGGGACTCCGTCGCGCTCGAAGAACGTGGTGCCGGCGGTCGCCTCGTCCAGGTTCGCGGGGGCGAGCACCGACTCATCCCCGAGCTGCGGCGTCGAGTCGACGACCCGTCCATCCGGGGTCAGGACCTGCGCGAAGGCCTCGTCGGACTCGATCAGGGCGCCCTCGTTCGAGCCTCGCAGGCCACGCTCATCGGAGTCACGGAGCAGGGCGGAGACGTCGCTGGCGCGCGAGCGCAGGCCGTTGTCGATCGACTCGTCGAGGCGCGCCTCGAGCTGCGAGTAGAGGAAGATGCCGACGCCCGCCAGCACCAGCGCCATCACCGCGGCGAAGGCGAGGGTGACACGGATCCTGATCGGCACGCGCCTCACGCGATCACCGCGCCCGCCGGCCTCCGTCCTCCCGCAGCCGGTAGCCGGCCCCGCGCACGGTCTCGATCGACTGGACCCCGAACGGCTTGTCGATCTTGCGGCGCAGGAAGCGGACGTAGGAGTCGACGACGTTGGAGCGGTTCTCGTAGTCGTAGTCCCAGGCGTGCTCGAGGAGCTGGAATCGCGAGAGCACCTCGCCGGGGCGGCGCATGAACGTCTCGAGGATCGCGAACTCCTTCGCCGAGAGCTCGATCTCGGCGTCCTCCCGCCACACCCGCCTGGTCGCGGGGTCGAGACGCAGGTCGCCGACCTCGAGCTCGGTTGGGCGCTCGACCGGTCCGCGACGCACGAGGGCCCTGAGGCGCGCGAGCAGCTCGGCGTAGGAGAACGGCTTGGTGAGGTAGTCGTCGGCCCCGCCGTCGAGGCCGGCCACCCGGTCGCGCACGGCGTCGCGGGCCGTCAGCATCACGATCGGCGACCACACCCCGTCCGCCCGCAGCCGGCGGCAGACCTCTAGGCCGTCGATGCCCGGGAGCATCAGGTCGAGCACGATCGCGTCGTAGTCGGTGGCCTCCGCCATCCACAGCGCATCCTCGCCCTTGATCGCGACGTCGGCGGCGATTCCCTCGCGGCGCAGGCCGCGACGGATCAGGCTCGCCATCTTCACCTCGTCCTCGACGATCAGCACTCGCATCCCAATGCTCCCGTCGACAAGCCTACGGCGAGAGATGAAAGGAGGATGAAAGACCGCATTCCCCATCGCAAAGCGCCATCCGGCGCCCCTCGCGGCGGCGGTTCACCCGCCTTTCACCGGCCTTTCATCGCCGGTCGGGACGGTGGCGCAAATCGAGGAAGGGAAGCACCATGTCCGTCCAACCGAGAGCGTTCCTCGCCATCGCCGGGCTCGCCGCCGCCCTGGGGCTCGCGGCCTGCGGCGGGGGCGATTCCACCACCACCGTCACCGCGGCCGGCGGCGCGGCATCCACGGCCCTTCCGCAGGGAAGCGAGCCGGTGGATCTCGATCCCGCCGACTTCACCACCCGGATCGACAACCCCTACTGGCCGATGACGCCCGGCAGCAGGTGGGTGTACAGGGAGGCCGAGGACGGCTCCGTGATGCGGGTCGTGGTCACGATCACCAACGAGACCAAGCGGATCGCCAACGGGATCGAGGCGCGGGTGGTCCACGACGCCGTGAGCGAGAACGGCCAGCCGGTGGAGATCACCGACGACTACTACGCGCAGGACTCCGACGGCAACATCTGGTACCTGGGCGAGGCCACGGCCGAGTACGGGCACGGCAAGGTCGCCACCCGCGCCGGCTCCTTCGAGGCCGGCGTCGATGGCGCCCAGGCCGGGATCGCGCTGCCCGGCGAGCCGCAGCCCGGTCAGACCTACCGCCAGGAGTACTACGCGGGCGAGGCGGAGGACCGGGGTGAGGTCCTGAGCCTCGACGGCCAGGCGGAGGTCCCCTACGGGCACTTCGCCGACGTGCTCCAGACCAGGGACACCAACCCGCTCGAGCCGAAGGTCGAGGAGCAGAAGTTCTACGCCAAAGGCGTGGGGCCCGTGCTGACCCTCGACATCTCCGGCGCCACGGGGCGCGAGGAGCTGCTCACCTACACCCCGGGCGAGTAGCCGCACGGTTTCCCACGCGCGGTGGACCCGGCCCCGCCCGGCGGGGCCGGGTCCGCGTGGTCCGGTCGCCCCCGGTCCACCCCCGCCGGTCGGGGGGTTTGCGGCCTCGAGGCGTAACCCAGGGGCCTCGGCGGGGATAGCGCTGGCGTGAACAAGGAGCCACGCGGCACGGAATCCCTCGACGTCGTCGTCCGGCTCCTGTTCGAGCTGGGCGACGAGTCCGCCGAGGCGGATCGGCTGTACGACCGCATCTGCGAGGCGATGTGCCGGCTGACCTCGATGAAGCGGGCGGTGCTGCTGCTCTACGACCACGAGCGCAAGCTGGTGCTTCCCACCGGCAGCCACGGGGTGGAGCCGGATCTCCTCGCCCACATGTACGGCTCCCTCGAGGAGACCCCCATCGCGCAGCGGGCCCTCGCCGAGGATGCGGTGATGACCACGTCCGACCTCGCCCGCGACGTGCCGGTCCGCTACGCGAGCATCCCGACCGTGATCGGCCTCACGTGCACCCCCGTCGCCGCGGGCGGGCGCCCGCTAGGGGTGATCTTCGCCGACGCGGGCGGGGACGAGATCGCCCTCGGCGACGACGAGGCGCGCACGATGCGGGCGCTCGGGCGCACCGCGGCCCTCGCGACGACGGTCCGCGAGGCCACGGCCCAGCGCGAGCGCGGACGCCTGCTCCTGGAGCGTGTCGACCTCGCGCGCGACGTGCACGAGCGGGTGATCCAGCGCTTGTTCGGCGTCTCGATGGCGCTCGGCTCCGGCCGGGAGCTGTCGGCCGACGACCGCGAGCGCGGCGCGGCCGAGGTGGAGGCGGCGATCGGCGAGCTTCGCAACGCGCTCGAGCGCTCGCTCGAGCCCACCGACGAGCCGCGGCGGACGACGCTTCGGGGCGAGCTCGAGCGCCTCGATCGCCAGTACAAGCACCTTCCCCTGCGCGTGTGGTGGGAGCCCGAGGCGGTCGTCCCCGAGGGGCTCGAGCCGCTCGCGGTCTCGGTCCTGGGTGAGGCGCTTCGAAACGCCGAGAAGCACGCCGATCCGACCGAGGTGCGGGTGACGGTCGAGCGCGCGGGCGGCACCGTGGCGCTCGAGATCCGAAACGACGGCCTTCGAGGCCGCAAGCCCGCAGGGCCGCCGGTCTCGGGCCTCGGGCTGCGGCTCGCGTCATACGAGGCGCTCCAGCGGGGCGGGATGCTCGAGTTCGGCCCCGACGAGGGCGCGTGGCGGGTACGGCTCGTGCTGCCGGTCGGCGACGCCGCCGCGGCGCTCGCCGGGAGGCCGGATGAGTAAGCCCGCGAACGGCGGCACGCCCGAGGGGAGGGGGCTTCGGGTGCTGATCGTCGACGACCACGCGGTCGTCCAGTGGGGATTCCAGGTGCTGCTGGGACGCCAGCGCTGGGTCGATCGCTGCCTGGTCGCCTCCGACCCGGACGAGGCGCTCGAGCTGGCGCGCCAGCACGCTCCACAGGTGGCGCTCGTCGACCTCTTCCTGGGCGAGCGCTCCGGGGCCGAGGTGTGCGAATCGATCCGGGCCGCCTCCCCGACGACGAAGGTGCTGCTGATCTCCGGGGTCGGCTGGATCTCGCCGCAGGCGGCCAGGGCGGCCGGCGCCTCGGGCTTTGTCTCCAAGGACTGGCGCGCCGAGGAGGTGGCGATGGCGGTCCGCATGGTCGGCAAGGGAATGACCGTGTTCGCCCCGCGCGAAGAGGCACCCGCCGCGCCCCTCTCCGAGCGCGAGCGGGAGGTCCTCGAGCTGATGGCCGCGGGCGAGACCAACCGCGAGATCGCCGCCCGCCTCTACCTCTCCCCGCACACCGTCAAGGAGCACACCAGCTCGCTCTACCGCAAGCTCGGCGCTCGCAACCGCGCCGAGGCGGTGCAGCGAGCCGAGCGCCTCGGACTCACCCGCTAGCCCCCGCGCCCCATGGCGGCGGGGACCCATCCCCCCGATCGGGGGGTATCAGGGCGGATCGGGTTCACCGTCACCCCCGAGCGAGGTAGATCCCCTTCGTGGGCGGATCCGCCAACAAGCTTGCGCTGCTCTTTCCCGGCCAGGGGGTCGGGGATCCCGAGACACGACTCGCGGTCGAGGAGCTGCGCCCCGACCTGCTCGACCTCGCCGGCGAGCTCTGCGGCGACGACCCCTTCGAGCGCCTGGCCGAGGGCACCCGCTTTGCCCAGCCGGCGGTCTACTGCGCCTCGCTGGCGGGGTTCGAGCGTCTCGGCCGCCCCCAGGCCGACTTCTTCGCCGGCCATTCGCTGGGCGAGTTCGCTGCGCTCGCGGCCGCGGGCACGATCAGCGACCTCGCCGGCCTGCGGGTCGTGGCCGAGCGCGGGCGCCTGATGCAGGCCGCGGCGGCCAAGCCGCCGCCCGGCGGGATGCTCGCGGTGGGGGCCGACCGCTCCGGCGCGGCCAGGCTGGCCGACCGCTTCGGGTTGACGGTCGCGAACGAGAACTCCCCCGCCCAGCTCGTGCTCTCGGGTCCGGAGAGCGGTATCGAGGCGGCCGAGGCGGCCGCGAAGGCCGACGGGGTTCGCGCCAAGCGCCTCGCGATCGCCGGCGCCTTCCACTCACCGGCGATGAGGCCCGCCGTGGCGCCGTTCCTGGCGTCGCTGGAGGAGGTCGAGTTGCGCCCGCCGAGCGCGCCCGTGATGTCGGGTCTCGTCGCGCGCCCGTTCTCCGCCGACATTCGCGAACTGCTCTCCGCCGCTCTCACCGGCCCCGTCAGGTGGCTCGAGGTGATGCGCGCGCTCGGCGAGCGAGGCGTTGGCCGGGTCATCGACGTGGGACCGGGGAAGGTCCTCGCGGGTCTTGCGAAGCGCTGTCTTGAGGGAGTCGAGGCGCAGACCGCGGCGGGCTCGGGCTTGGAGGCGGCCCATGCATAGCACGGCCGAGACAGCCGCCCTGCCCGAGCTCGCCGCGGTCAACGGCAAGCCTCGCCGCGTGCCGGTGGAGGTGGCGGGCATCGCCGCGGTGGCGTCGGCGCTCCCCGAGCGGGTGGTGCCCAACGCCGAGGTCGCCGAGCGGCTCGGCGTTGCCCCGGAGTGGATCTCCTCGCGGACCGGGGTCCAGGAACGCCGGGTGGCCGCCCCGGGCGAGACGCTCGTCGACCTCTCCGAGCGCGCCGCTCGGGGGGCGCTCGGGCTGGCGGAGATCGACGCGGCGGATCTCGACCTCGTCTTGGTCGCGACCTTCACGGCCGACGAGCTCCTGCCCCACGCCTCGCCGCAGCTCGCCGATCGACTTGGCGCGACGCCCGCCGGCGCGGTCGACGTCGGCGCGGCCTGCAACGGCTTCCTGTCCTCGCTCGCCTTCGCCTCGGCGCAGATCGAGGCCCGCAGGGCGGACGCCGTGCTCGTCGTTGGCGCCGACCTGATGAGCCGCATCGTCGATCGCGACGACCGGGCCACCGCCGGCCTGTTCGGCGACGGCGCCGGCGCGGCGGTGCTCACGGCGGGTGGGCCCGGCGCGATCGGCCCGATCCTGCTGCGGGCCGATGGGGCCGCGGCGAGGACTCTGACCGCGAGCCACGCCGAGCGGCTGCTGCGGATGGACGGCCGCGAGACCTTCCGGCGCGCAGTCGCCGCGCTCGCCCGCGTCACCGTCGAGGCGACTGCGGCATCGGGCCTCGAGCTCTCCGAGCCCGACCTGTTCGTCTACCACCAGGCCAACAGCCGCATCCTGGCCGCGGTGGGCCAGCGGCTCGGCCTGGACCCTGCGCGGGTCGTCGACTCCGTCGCCCGCGTCGGCAACACCTCCGCCGCCAGCCTCCCGATCGCGCTCACCGAAGCCGCGGCCGACGGTCGGCTGCGCCCGGGCGCGCGCGTGCTGCTCGGCGCCTTCGGCGCGGGCTTCTCGTGGGGCGGCGGCGTGATCGAATGGGGAGGGCGGGCATGAGCCGGGCCGCAGGCACGACCCCCGTCGCGGTCCCGACGACCGAGGCGAACGGCGCCCGCCCGACCCGCGAGGGCTGCGCGTTGGTCACCGGCGCCTCGCGCGGGATCGGCGCGGCGATCGCCCGCGAGCTCGCTGCCGCGGGCTGGACCGTGGGGATCAACTACCGCGCGGATCGCGAAGGCGCCGAACGCGTCACGGGCGAGATCGAGGCGGGCGGCGGCTCCGCGCTGGCGATCCGCGCCGATGTCGCCGACCCGGCGGCCCCGGACGGCGCGTTCGCGGAGCTGGAGGACGCCTTCGGCCCCGTCCTGGTGCTGGTCAACAACGCCGGCCTGACCGCCGACGCCCTCTCGCTGCGGCTCACCAACGAGGACTGGGACCGCGTCCTCGAGACGAATCTCAGCGCCGCCTTCAGGTTCACCCGCCGGGCGCTTCCGGGGATGGTGCGAGCGAGGTTTGGGCGCGTCGTCAACGTCGCGTCCGTGGTCGGCCGGCGCGCCAACGCGGGCCAGGCGAACTACGCGGCGTCCAAGGCGGGCCTCGTGGCGATGACCAAGACCATCGCGGTCGAGGTCGCGCGCCGCGGGGTGACCGTGAACGCCGTCGCGCCGGGCTTCGTCGAGACCGAGCTCACAACTGACATCGCCGGCGGCCTCGCCGACGCGATCCCGGCGCGCAGGCCGGGCCGTCCCGAGGAGGTCGCCTCATGCGTCGCCTTCCTTGCCTCCGAGCGGGCCTCGTACGTGACCGGAGCGGTGCTGACCGTCGACGGCGGCATGACCGCGTGAACCACACCCAGACCGAAAGGAGAACCCAATGCCCGAGACCACGGTGAGCAAGGACCAGATCTCAGACCGAGTCATCGACGCCCTGGTCGAGTTCGGCGAGGAGCGCGAGGCGATCAGCCTCGAGGCTCGAATCGAGGACCTCGAGGTCGATTCCCTCGACCTGGTCGAGCTGGCGCAGATCGTCGAGGACGACTATGGGGTCGAGATCACCGACGCCGACATGGACAAGCTCGTCACCGTCGGCGACGTCGTGGATCTGGTGGCCTCGCGGGCGTCATGAGCCGCCGCGTCGCGATCACCGGCGTCGGGGCGGTGACCCCGCTCGGCGTCGGCGCCCGCGCGCTCGAAGAGCGCTGGGCCGCCGGCGAATCCGGGATCAGCGACGGGGTCGCCCGCTGCCACGAGTTCGAGCCGACCGAGCATCTCTCGCGCCGCGAGGCGCGGCGCGCGGACCGCTTCACCCAGCTCGCCCTGGTCGCGGCGGACGAGGCGCTCGGCGAGGCCGGCTGGGACGGCGAGCTCCCGTACTCGCCGAGCGACGTCGGATGCGTGATCGGCACCGGCATCGGCGGCATCGCCACGATCGAGAACGAACACACCCACCTGGCCGAGACCGGCTCGGTCTCGCCGCTTTGCGTGCCGCAGATGATGGCCAACGCGGCCGCCGGGGTGATCGCGATCCGCCACGGGATCCAGGGGCAGTGCTTCGGGACCGTGTCGGCCTGCGCCGCGGGGGCGCACGCGGTGGGCGCCGGGATGCGAATGGTCCAGTACGGGGACGCGACGGCATGCGTAGTCGGCGGGACCGAGGCGGGGATCACTCCGCTGGCGATCGCCGCCTTCGCCGAGATGGGGGCGACGTCCGAGAGCGGGATCTCCCGGCCCTTCGACCGCCTTCGGGACGGCTTCGTGATGGGGGAGGGGGCCGGAGTGCTCGTGCTCGAGGACGCGGAGGCCGCGGCGGCGCGCGGTGCGACGGCGCTCGGGTACGCGACGGGCTACGGCGCCACGGCCGACGCCCACCACCTCACGGCGCCGGACCCGGAGGGCGACGGCGCCGGGCGGGCGATCGTCGCGGCGCTCCGCGATGGGGGGGACGAACCGGCCGAGCTCGACTACGTGAACGCGCACGGCACGTCGACGCCGCTAAACGACCGCTCCGAGACCGAGGCGCTGAAGCGCGCCCTGGGCCCGGCAGCAAAATCGATCCCCGTCTCCTCGCTCAAGTCGTCGATCGGCCACCTGCTGGGTGCCGCCGGCGCCGTGGAGGCGATCGCCACGCTTCAGGCGCTCCGCGGCGCGGTCGCCCCCCCGACCCTCAACCTCACCGACCCCGACGACGGGCTGGACCTCGATTACGTGCCCCTGGAGGCCCGCCCGTTGGAGCGAAACGGCCAGCCGCTGCGCGGGATCTCGAACTCGTTCGGCTTCGGTGGCCACAACGTCGTCCTGTGCATGGAGGCGGCATGACGGTGACGCTCGCTCCCCCGGAGGCGCGCGAACGCGCGGGGCTCCCGCCGCTCGAGCGCCTCGAGGCGCTCTGCGACCCTGGGTCGCTGGAGCTGATCCGCTCCGCGGTGAGGGCTCACCGGCTCGGAGATCGCGCGGCTCCCGGCGACGGCGTCGTCGCCGGGATCGGCGCCGCTCAGGGACGGCCGGTGTTCTGTTACGCGCAGGATCCCGCCCACCTCGGCGGCTCGCTGGGCGAAGCGCACGCGGACACGATCGTCCGCGTGATGGAGCTCGCCGGCCGCGCGCGAGCGCCGGTGGTCGGCTTCATCGAGTCCGGCGGCGCCCGGCTCCAGGAGGGCCACGTCGCCCTCGACGGCTACGGGCGGATCTTCCGTGCGAGCGTTCAGCTCTCGCGCGTCGCCCCGCAGATCTCGCTGGTCTGCGGGACCTCGGCCGGCGGCGGCGCCTACTCGCCCGCGCTGACCGACTTCGTCGTCATGACCGAGGAGGCGCGGATGTTCCTCACGGGACCCAAGATCGTCCGCGAGGCGCTCGGGGAGGACGTCTCGATGGAGGCGCTCGGCGGTCCGAACGTCCACGCCAGGAATGGCGTCTGCTCGCTCGTCGCACCCGATGACGCGGGCGCTGCGGCGCTCGCGCGCGAGCTGCTCGCCCACCTGCCGGGCGCGGTCGGCGAGGCCGTGCCGCTCGTCTCGCCGGCGGCCCCCGACGACGGCGATCCCAATGGACCGGTCCCGGAGGAGGCCCGACGCGTCTACGACATGCGGGACGTGGCGCGGAGGGTCGTCGACCGCGGACGGCTGATCGAGCTCTCCGCTCGCTGGGCGCCCAACATGGTCACCGCCCTGGCGCGGATCGACGGACGGGCGGTCGGCGTGGTGGCCAACCAGCCCCGGCGGCTGGGCGGCGTGATCGACGCCGAGGCATCCGAGAAGGCGTCGCTCTTCGTCGACGCCTGCGATCGCTTCGGCCTGCCGCTCGTGGTGCTGGTCGATACGCCCGGCTTCATGCCCGGGGTGCAACAGGAGCGCGCCGGGGTGATCCGCCACGGCGCCTCGCTCCTACGCGCGTTCGCCGGGGCGACGGTGCCGAAGCTGACCGTCGTGATTCGCAAGGCCTATGGCGGCGCAGTGATCACGATGAACTCCAAGGGGCTCGGCGCGGACCTCGTCTTCGCCTGGCCGGAAGCAGAGATCGGCATCATGGCGGCGCGCCAGGCGGTCGGGATCGTCCACCGGCGCCGTCTCGCCGCGGTCGACGACCTCGACGCGGAGCTGGCCGCGCTCTCGGACGGCTACGCCGCCGAGCACCTGACCGCCGACGCGGCGGCGGCGGCGGGCTTCGTCGACGAGGTGATCGAGCCGGATCGAACGCGGGATCGGCTCGCCGGGGCGCTCGCCGCTCTGGCGGGAGCCCGAGGGGGCAAGGTGTCTCATGGGGTGCTTTAGCACCGAAACAGGCAGGTGTGAAGGGGCGAGACACAAAGTGTCTCGCCAGCAGCAGGTGAGGCCGCGCAGCGGCCGCAAGTGGCTCAGCGGCGAAGCCGCCGCAGGTGGCTCGTGACCGAGCAGGATCCGTTCGCGATCATCGCCCGCCCTCTTGCGGCGCACCGCCGCGCGCCCTCCGGGCTCGACGTCGGCTCCTTCGTCGCCCTCGGCGATAGCTTCACCGCCGGAACGGGCTGCCGGGCTGGCGAGGGCTGGGCCGATCTGCTCGCCCCCCGGCTCGACCGCGGTCGGGGCATGCTCGCCTACCGAAACCTCGCCGTCGACGGCGCGACGAGCGAGGAGGTCGCCGATCAGGTCGGGCCCGCGCTCCAGCTCGAGCCGGACCTCGTCACGGTGATCTGTGGCGCGAACGACGTGCTCCGCTCGCGCCGCGCGGATCCCGCCGCCTACGCCCGCCGCTTGGCGGGAATCTTCGGGCGGCTGCGAGGTGCGCTCCCGCGGGTTCGAATCGTGACCGCGACCGCGCCCGAGGCCTGGGGCTTTCTCCGCCTCGGCCCGCGCAGCGAGCGTAGGGTGTCCGGCGCGCTCGCCCGCTTCAACCGGGCGACCCGCGCGGTCGCCTCGGCGTACGCGATCCCGTGCCTCGAGATCGCGGGCCATCCCGGCTTGTGCGAGGCGGAGAACTTCAGCGCCGACGGCCTCCACCCCTCGGCGCTCGGGCACGCCCGGGCGGCGCGTGCGTTCGAGGCGCTGATCAAGGAGAGCTTCGGGACCCAAGACGACGAGAAGGGAGAGACGAGATGACCGCCTACCTTGAGGAGCTCGAGCGCGGGACGCGGCTCGAAAGCCGCGGACGCACGATCACCGAGGCCGACCTGGTCTCGTTCTCGGCGCTCACGGGCGATTGGCACCCCCAGCACGCGGACGCCACCTGGGCGGCGCGGAGCCGGTTCGGCGAGCGGATAGCGCACGGGATGCTCGTCATCTCCTACGCGATCGGGCTCCTCGGCCTCGATCCGGAGCGGGTCGTCGCCCTGCGCTCGATCCGCGACGCGGTGTTCAAGCGGCCCGTGCGGATTGGCGACACGATCGGGGTGGGGGCCGAGATCGTCGCGGCCGAGCCGCTCGACGACGAGGTCGGCCTGGTCGAGGTGGCGGTGCGGGTCCGCGATCAGGAATCCCGGCTGGTTGCGCGCGCGACGCTCGAGGCCGTCTGGCGCCGGCGCCCCCGCGAGGCCGGAGATCCGGCGTCGAACGGCGCCGCGGCCGGTGACCAGCTCTCCCCGGTCCGCGACGGGATGGTGCTCACGTGATCCTCGCCGGCAAGCGGATCCTCGTCACCGGGGTCGTCAACAGGCGAAGCATCGCCTTCGCGATCGCCGAGCTGGCCCAGCGCCACGGGGCCGAGGTCGCCCTGTCGAGCTTCGGCCGCGTCCGCCGGCTGACGGAGCGCGCGGCGCAGAGGCTGCCGGAGCCCGCCGCGGTGCTCGACCTGGACGTCAACGACGACGACAGCCTCGCGGCGCTCACGGAGACGCTCGACGAGGGCTGGGGGGGCGTGGACGGCGCGGTCCACGCCGTCGCCTTCGCCCCCGAGGACGCGCTCGGCGGGCGGTTCCTGAGCGCTCCGCGCGAGAGCGCGTTGGCCGCGTTCGAGACCAGCGCCTACTCGTTGAAGGCGTTGGCGCAGGCGCTGTTGCCGCTGTGGCCCTCGCCCGACCCCGAGCGCCCTCGCGCCTCCGGCGGCAGCCTCGTCGGGCTCGACTTCGACGCCTCGGTCGCCTGGCCGTCCTACGACTGGATGGGGGTGGCGAAGGCTGGTCTGGAGGCGACCTCGCGCTACCTCGCCCGCGACCTCGGGCCGCACGGCGTGCGTGCGAACCTGATCTCGGCGGGGCCGATCGAGACCGTCGCCGCCGGCGGCGTGCCGGGGTTCCGGGCACTCGCGGAGGGCTGGACCAGCTCGGCGCCGCTCGGATGGGACACCCGCGATCCCGGCCCCGTGGCCGGCGCCGCGGTGTTTCTGCTCTCGGACCTCGCGGCGGGGATCAGCGGCGAGATCGTCCACGTCGACGGCGGCATGCACGCGGTGGCGCCAACCTCGCACGGGAACGGCGCCTCCGGGGCCACCCCCGAGGCGGCTGTCGGCGTCGATCACGACGCCTGAGAGCCCAAATGTTTGTCCCCGGCGACGGCCCGGGTAATTAGCCCGGCACCCTGCGACCGCTCGACCAGCAGACGATCCTGATCACCGGCTCGACGGATGGCCTTGGCCTCGCGCTGGCCAGGCGTCTGGCCGAGCGCGGGCCGATGTTGCTCGTCCACGGTCGCGATCCGCAGCGCGTCGAGCGGGCGCTTGCGGCCGCGGGCGGGACCGAACATCGCGATCGCGTGCACGGGCTGGTGGCGGATCTGGGGTCCCTCGAGGAGGTTCGCCGCCTGGCCCGCGACGTAAGGCGCGAGCACGAGCGCCTCGACGTGCTGGTCAACAACGCCGGCATCGGCGCCGCCGAGCCGCGCCGCGAGAGCGCCGACGGCATCGAGTTGACCTTCGCGGTCAACTACCTCTCGCACTTCCTGCTCACCCTCGAGCTCCTGCCGCTGCTGCGCGCCTCGGTGCCGGCACGGATCGTCAACGTCGCCTCGGTCGGCCAGCGCCAGCTCGATTTCGACGACCTGATGCTGGAGCGCGACTTCGACGGCTTTCGTGCCTACGCCCAGAGCAAGCTGGCGCAGGTCATGTTCACGTTCGAGCTCGCCGAGCGACTCGCCGCCGCGGGGGAGACCGGGGTCACGGTCAACGCCCTTCACCCCGCCACGCTGATGGACACGAAGATGGTGCGGGAGACCTTCGGCCAGGCGAGGTCGAGCGTTGACGAAGGCGTCGAGGCGACCATGCGGCTGGTCGCCGCGCCGGAGCTCGAGGGCGTCACGGGTCGCTACTACGACGGGCTCGAGGCGTCCAGCGCCGATCCGCAGGCCTACGACGAGCAGGCGCGCGCCCACCTCTGGGAGGAAAGCGAGCGCCTCTGCGGGGGAGTCCCCGCGGCGGTCTAGC
>JBKPFS010000051.1:0-9175 GCA_046728935.1 Actinomycetota bacterium
AGACGAACGATCCCGGTGGGCGCGCGATCGAGCTACGGCTCGGCGCCGCCGGCGAGGGCGTGGTGGCGTTGGAGGCCGCGGTCCGGGGCTTGGGGCCTCCGATCGAGGCGCTGGGGATCGGCTTCGAGGCGCGCGGTGGGGAGCGCTACCTCGGCTTCGGCGGGCGCTCCAACGCCGTCGACCAGCGCGGCAACGTGGTCGAGAACTACGTCGCCGACGGGCCCTATGAGGCCGATGAGCAGGCGATCATCGAGCGGTTCATCCCCCCCTGGGGGTTCCGACCGCGCGAGGACGCGACCTACTACCCCGTGCCCTGGCTGCTTTCGACCGGCGGGTACGGCGTACTGGTCGACAGTCCCGAGACCAGCTATTTCCGCCTCGACCAGAGCGGGGCGTGGAGCGTCGAGTTGGTGAACGCCCCGCCGGAGGAGCTGCCACCGCCGACCGCGCCCCCGCCCGAGACGCTCAGCCTGCGCTTCTTCGCCGGGCCGCGACCCGCCGAGGTGCTGAGGCGATTCACGCGCGAGAGCGGCCGCCAGCCCGCGTTGGCGGCGCCGTGGGTGTTTGGCCCCTGGGTACAGCCGAACGGCGACACCGCGACTCAGCTCGACCAGCTCGACGAGCTCCGAGCTGCCGACGCGCCGGTCTCGGTCGCGCAGACGTACCTGCACTACCTGCCCTGCGGCGATCAACAGGGCCGCCGCGACGCGGAGCGTGCTCGCACGGAGGCCGTGCACGAGCGCGGGCTCGCGGTCACACCTACCTTAACCCGATGGTCTGCTCGAGCTACGAGTCCGTGTACGACCCGGCGGCGGCGAGCGGCGGGCTGATCGAGAACGCGCGCGGTGAGCCATACATCTTTCACTACTCGACCGACACGTCGTTCCAGGTCGCGGAGCTCGACTTCGCCGAGCCGGCCGGCCGGGCTGCGTTCTCCTCGGTACTGGCGGAGGCGATCGAGGACGGCCACGACGGCTGGATGGAGGACTTCGGCGAGTACACCCCGCTCGACTCACGTAGCCACTCCGGGACGCCGGGCACGGTGCTCCACAACCCGTACGCCCGCCGGTATCACTGCGCCGCCAGCGACGCGATCGCCTCCGCGCCGCGGCCGATCGTGCGCTTCCAGCGCTCCGGCTGGACCGCTGGCGCGCCCTGCGCCCAGGTCGTCTGGGGCGGTGACCCGACGACGGACTGGGGCTTCGACGGGCTCGAGTCGTCGGTGAAGCAGGCGCTCAGCATCGGCCTCTCGGGGATCAGCACCTGGGGTTCGGACATCGGCGGCTTCTTCGCCCTCTTCGACGACCAGCTCAGCCCTGAGCTCCTCACCCGCTGGGTGCAGTTCGGGGCCGTCTCCGGGGTGATGCGCACCGAGGCGAACGGGATCGCAGTGCCTGCAAAACCGCGTCCGCAGATCTGGGACGCGGACCAGATCGCGAACTGGCGGCGCTACGCGAAACTCCATACCCAGCTCTACCCGTACCTGGTCGCCGCCGACGCCGCGTACAGGCGCACCGGCCTGCCGCTCATGCGTCACCTCGCACTCGCATTCCCCGGCGATCCGGAGGCGGTGGCGCGCGAGGACGAGTACCTGTTCGGCCCCGACCTGCTCGCCGCCCCCGTGCTAGAGCCCGGGGCCACCGAGCGCTCGCTGTACCTGCCGGCGGGGCAGTGGGTCGACCTCTGGCGCTCGCTCGACTATCGGGAGGAGACCGGCGCGCTGCGGATGACGGGCGCAAGGCTGCTCAGCGGTGGCCGCACGGTCAGCCTGTTGGCGCCGCTCGACGAGCTGCCGCTGCTGGCGCGGGCGGGGACCGTGCTGCCGCTGCTTCCGGCGGAGGTCGACACGCTCTCGGATTACGCCGACCCCTCGACGATCGCGCTCTCGGAGCGTCGAGGCGAGCTGGAGCTGCTCGCGTTCCCGCGCGGTAAGAGCTCGGCCACGTTTTACGAGAGCGAGCGCATCGACTCGCACGAGCTCCGGCACCGCTGGAAGCTGCGGATCAAGGGCGAGGTCGAGCGCACCTACGCGCTCAGCGCCTCGATGGGCACCCTGTCCGATCCGCTGGACCCGTGCCGGGTCACCGTCGACGGCAAGCCGCTCGCCGAAGGTCGCTGGTCGTACGACTCAGAGACGCGGGTGCTGACCGCGACGCTCCGCGGGACCAAGCTCCGCCTCGTCGCGGAAGAGCGCTGCAAGTAAATCCGGCGCCCGAAGCTCACCGCGGCCGTCCGGACACCCTCACGGCCGCCGCTACGATTCTCAACACACGGCCGGAGTAACTCACGCAACGGGGGCTCCGCCGACGAAGCACTCCGCCTCAACCACCCTCATAGGGCGGTGCCTCGCGCCAGCCCCACCGCGGCACTGGCGCCTCCGGCCGCGGCGTCGCCTGGGCTCCGAGTTGGCCAACCCGGCAGCCGACCGCATAGCGCCCCGTGCGCGACATTCGGCGTGGCGGTGATCCGATCGCCGTCGCGCGCCGTAGAGGGAAGGCAACGCGGGTGGAAACCGGCCCGGCCTGACGGACGAGGGCCGCTCCACCGGCAGACACCAAACCTCATCCGAAAGGAGTTCATCGATGAGGAATCCGACCCTGTCCGCCAGGGGCTGGGCGCTCGTGCTCGCGATCGTGCTCGCCACGGCGAGCGCCGCGTCGCTGGCCATCGGCTCGTCTCACCGTGAGGCGCCGAACATCGCGCTCGACCCAAGCGCGGACAACACCGACGTCTACGCCTTCACCGCTCCGGAAGCCAAGGATGCGATCACGATTGTCTCCGACTGGATCCCGGGGCAGGTGCCGGCGAACGGGCCGAACTTCTTCCGGTTCGACGATCGTGCCCGGTACTACAACAACATCGACAACAACGGCGACGGCGTCGCCGACATCAGGTACCGGTTCACGTTCGACACGAAGTTCCGCAACCCGAACTCGTTCCTCTACGCGGGGCCGGGAACGCAGGACTTCAACGATCCGGGCCTGAACGTGGTCCAGACGTATGACCTGGTCCGCGAGGCGTACAGGCACAACGGCAAGCTCCGCCGCAAGAAGAAGATCGCGGACGACCTGCCGGTCGCACCGCCCAACATCGGGCCGAAGACGTTCCCCAACTACGGGAACTTCGTCGACCAGACGAAGCGGACGCTGAGCGACGGTACGAAGCTGTTCGTGGGCACCCGCGACGACCCGTTCTTCGTCGATCTCGGGGCCGCCTTCGACGCGATCAACGTCCGGATGGGCACCGGCAACGAGGGCGCCGGGCGCGACGACATCTCCGGCTACTGGACCTCGACCACGGTGATGCAGATCCCGGAGTCGAGGGTGACCCGGGACGGCAAGGAGGTCAGCTCGCCGGACGCCCGCGACGCGGTGGTCGGCGTGTGGTCGACGACGGAGCGTCGGCGCATCGAGGTGACCAACGCGTCCTACGTGGGCGGATCGCCCAAGAAGGTGCACCGCCACCGCAACAAGTGGGTCCAGGTCTCACGCCTCGGCAACCCGCTGGTGAACGAGGTCGTCATCCCGCTCGGGATGAAGGACAAGTTCAACCGCACGAAGCCGAAGCGCGACGCCGAGCTCTACGGCCAGTACGTCACCCAGCCCGAGTTGGCGGCCGTGCTAAACGCGTTGTTCGACATCGGGGCGCCGGAGACGGACCGCACCGACATCGTCCAGGCGCTGCTGCAGGGCATCCCGGGGCTCAACCAGCACAAGGGCAAGTACGCCGGCACGCCGGTGGACACCCTGAAGCTGAACCTCGGGATCGATCCGAGCCCGATGCCCGACCGGTTCGGGGTCATCGGCGGCGACAACGCCGGCTTCCCGAACGGGCGCCGGCTGACGGACGACGTCGTCGACATCGAGCTCCAGGTCATCGCCGGCTTCCTGGTCGGCAACCCGGTGCCGCTCGGCGACGGGGTCGACGAGGACAGCAAGGGGTTCCTGGACGAGTTCCCCTACCTGAACGACCCGGACTCGGGCTTCGACTCGAACCCGGGCCAGTTCGTCCAGCCCGTCCATCCGCCCGTTCCGGCCGGAGGCGGCTGAGACGCACCGACCGACGGGAGGGAGCGCCATGGACGGCGCTCCCTCCGCCGGTCCCACGCGACTTCACCGACGAGGAGACACCATGCTTCGAAATCCACTCTCAGCGCACGGCCTCAGCTGGGTCGCCGCGCCGTTGCTCGCGATTGCAGCGCTGCTCGCGGTGCTCACGGTCACGAACGGAGCGCCGCAGCCAGAGGCGAGTGATTCGGCAGAGCCGACGGTCACCCCCTCGGATCGCACCGACACGGCCGCGCTGATCTCCAGCCTCCGCGAGGCGGCACGCGTTGATCCCGCCGATGCGCAGACCGCCACCGCCCTCGGCGACGCCTACTACCAGCGCTCGCGCGAGACGGGGGACCCGCGCCTGTACGACAGGGCCGACCGGGCATACGAGTCCGCGCTCGCGACCGAGCCCAACAGCGTCGCGGCGATCTCCGGACTCGCGACCACAGCGCTCGCGCGCCACCACTTCGCCGACGGCCTGGAGCTGGCGCGGCGAGCTCACCGGACCGAGCCGGCCTTGGTCGCACCCTACGCAGGGCTCGTCGACGGGCTGATCGAGACGGGCCGCTACGCCGCCGCCGGCCGCGCGCTCGATCGGATGGTGGGTCGCAAGCCGACCCTGGCGGCGTACACGCGCATCTCGTACTTCCGCGAGCTCCACGGCGACCTCGCCGGGGCTGCCGCGGCGCTTCGTCTCGCCATCTCCGCCGGGAGCGCCACGGTCGAGGGCTCCGCATACGTGCGCTCGCTGCTCGGCAACCTCGAGGCCTCGCGAGGCCGCTACGCCGCGGCTCGGCATGCCTTCCGCGAGGCGCTTGCCATCGATCCGGGGTACGGACGTGCCGAGTTGGGCCTGGCGCTCGTGCGTGCCGGCCACGGCAACCTGGGCCCGGCGATCGCCACGTACCGGGCGCAGCTGGGACAGCCGCCCTCTCCGGACACGCTCACCGCGCTCGGCGAGCTGGAACAGGCCGCTGGGCGACGAGCCGCGGCTCGTCGCCACTACGCAGAGGCCGGGCGGATCGAGCGGCAGCTGCTCGCCCAGGGCTCGGGATATGACGCCGGCGTGACTCTGAACGAGGCCGAGCACGGGGACCCGGACCGCGCCGTCGAGTACGGCCGCAGGGCCTGGCGCGCCGCTCCGAGCGTGTCCTCCGCGGACGCGTACTCGTGGGCGCTCCACCGCGCCGGTCAGGTCGACGCCGCCACGCGCCTTTCGCGCGATGCGATGCGGCTCGGATCGCGCAACCCGCAGTTCCTCTACCACGCCGGGATGATCGCCCGGGCGGCGGGCGACGACGTGCGGGCCCGGCACCTGCTCTCCACCCTGCTCGAGCAGGCCCCGCGCTTCAGCCCGCTGTATGGGCCGCGGGCTCGATGGGCGCTGGAAACGCTGGACTAGAGAGTTCCGCCGCGCCTTCGGGGAGTCGCCTCACGGCTACCTGGTGACCCGCCGCCTCGAGCGCGCGGCGGCGCTTCTGCGAGCGACAGACCGCTCGGTCGCCGACATCTGCGTCTCCGTTGGCCTGCCGAGCGTCGCCTCGTTCACCACCAGCTTCACGCGCACGTTCGGTGTTTCGCCGACCGCCTTAGGAGGCGGTCGCGATCGCGATCCCGAGCGTGTACCAGCGCGAGCGAAACAGCCGCAGCGAGGTGGTCACCGGGCGTCGCAGCTCGACCGCCGGCGACGCCACCGCACCACGGTGTTTGTAGAGGAAGCCGAGCACCGAGGCGAAGGCCGTGCCGAGCGCCAGCAGCAGGCCGATCTCCACCGAGAGGTCCATACGGGCCGGCCAGCGTAGACGGCCTCGGTGTTAGCGTCGGCGCGTCGACGAACTGACCTTGCATCTGGAACGCGTGCTGCCGGCGCCCCCTGCGGTCGTCTTCAGCGCCCTGACCGAACCGACGGAGCTTGCGAAGTGGTGGGGGCCGCGCGGCTTCACCTCTCCGAGCGTCCAGATCGACCGGCGGGTCGGAGGGAGCTATCGCATCCTGATGCAGCCTCCCGAGGGGGAAGCGTTCTATCTCACCGGAGAGTTCCGCGAGGTCGACCCGCCAAGCCGTTTGGCCTACACGTTTCGATGGGAGGACCCCGATCCAGACGACCAGGAGAACGTGGTCACGCTGTCGCTCCGCGATCTCGGTGACTCGACAGAGCTCGTGCTCGATCAGGGACCGTTCGCGACCGAGGGGCGTTGGGCGCTCCACAGGGACGGCTGGACGGACGCTTTCGACCGCCTCGAGACGCTGTTCCCCTCCTAATGAGATCCGGCCCCTGGCCGGGGGCTATGCGGCCGCGGGCGGCTTGCCGTCGTCGGAGGGCTCCTCCGGGGGCACCGCCTTCAGCCGATCGACCTCGCGCTCGAGCTGGATCGCCCGGACGGCGTGATCGTCGGGGAGCTTCGCCAGCACCTCGTTGATGATCTGGATCACATCGCGCTCCTCGTGCCCGAAGTCGTCGAGCAGGCTGCGCAGGGCGGTGTGGGTGATCTTGAGCTGCGCCGGCGTCAGCTCGAGGTGGTAGCGGAACGGGGTCTCGACCTTCGGCGGGTCGTGGGTCTCGTCGCTCACTTGCGCTCCCTGGACGGATTCGTCACAAATGTTACGCCGAAGCGGGGGCGGGTTCGCGCTCCGTCGCCTCGCTCGCAGCCTCCGCGAGCTCCGCGATCGACGCCTCGATCCCGTCGGCGATGACGTCGACGTCGTCGATCGAGTCGTAGTCGGCGAGCAGCCCGAAGTCGATGCCGCCGTTGTAGCTCATGATCGCGATGAACAGCGCTTGGTTCGGGGGCAGGAAGCCGACCGGGAAGCAGTCCTCGAGCTCGCGTCCGAGCACGTAGAGGGGCATCTGCGGTCCTGGGACGTTCGTGACCACGAGGTTGAAGAGCCGGGTGGAGAAGTTGATGCGGGCCGACTGGGCAAGAAGGGTTGGGGGCGCGAAGTCGTTGAAGCGCGAGATCACCTCGGCCCCGAGCGCCTGCTTCGACTGCTTGATTCCCCCCATCGACTCGCGCACGATCTCCAGGCGCCGCACCGGATCCTCGATGTAGACCGGAATCGGGCCCCGCACCGCCGCGATCCTGTTGCCGAGCTGGCCGCGCTCGTCCTCGGCCCGGATCGAGACCGGCACCTGGGCGCGGAGCTCCAAACCCTGCGTGCGAACGCCGCGGTGGCGGAGCCAGCGCCGAAGCCCTCCCGCCACGACCGCGAGCACGACGTCGTTGACCGTGCCACCGAACGTGTCCTTGATCCGCTTGAACTGCGCCAGATCGCTCCGCACCCAGGCGTAGCGGCGGTGCGAGCCGATCTCGACGTTGAGCGGCACCTTGGGAGCGGGATTGGCGAACGACCAGCCGATCTGCCCGAGCGCCTCGGCGGCCTCGCCCGCCTGGTGAAGCGTCGCCTGCGGATGCTCGATCGCCCTCTCCAGCCGCCGGGCGATCCGCACCGGGGTTCGGAGGAGGACCTCGGCGTCTTTGGCGAGCAGCTGCGCGCCCGAGGGCTCCGGGTCCGGGATCCAGCTGCGATCGGGCTCGGCGGGCTCGGGCACCGGCTTGACGTCGAAGAGCACGGTGGCGATGTCCACCCCCGAGACCCCGTCGACGAGCGCGTGGTGGGTCTTGGTGATCAAGGCGAACCGGTTGCGGGTCAGGCCCTGTACCAGCCACAGCTCCCAGAGCGGCTTCGTGCGGTCGAGCTGCTGGGAGAAGATCCGAGCCGCCATCCGTCGCAGCTGTTCCTCGGAGCCTGGGGCTGGGAGCGCGGAGTGGCGGACGTGGTATTCGAGGTTGAACGCGGGGTCGTCGGCCCAGAAGGGCCGGCCGGTGGGAATCGGCGGGTAGGCGAGCTTCTGGCGGAACCGCGGGACCAGGTGAAGCCGCGAGCTGACGTGCTCGACGAGGTCCTCGTAGCTCGGCGGCGGCCCCTCGAAGATCAGGATCCCGCCCACGTGCATGTGGCTGAAGGAGCTCTCGTTGGTGAGGAAGGAGAAGTCGAGCGCGCTCAGCCGGTCGAGATGCTTCTGGGCCATGGCGCCTAACTTACCCGCCGATGCGATCCCGCGTGGCGGCGCTGCTGGCGTGTGCGTGGCTGCTCGCCGGCTGCGGCGGGGGCGACGACGAGAGCTCGAGCTCCGACCTGTTCGACTCGGAGCGGGCGTTCTCGGACCTCGAGGCGCAGGTGGCGATCGGCCAGCGCCCGGCAGGGTCGGAGGCCAGCCGCGAGACCGCGGAGCTGATCGCCGACGGGCTCCGGGAGGCGGGCGTCCAGGACGTGCGGATCCAGCGTCCCAACCTCAACGTCGTGGGCGTAATTCCGGGCGACGAGAACGACGCGATCGTGATCGGCGCGCATTACGACACGAAGGAGGACGTGGGGCCCGGATTCGAGGGGGCGAACGACGGCGCGTCAGGAGTGGCGGTGGTGCTCGAGCTCGCTCGGGACCTCGCGCCGCGAGTCGACGGACCCTCGGTCCAGGTGGCGCTGTTCGACGCCGAGGAGTCGCGCGACGACCGGCCCTTCGAGCGGGATGGCACGCGCGGGAGCCGCCAGTACATCGACTTCGCGAAGCGAGGCGGGAAGCAGGGGTCGCCGCCACTCGGCGAGGTGGGCAGCATGATCCTGTTCGACATGGTCGGGGACTGCTCCCTTCAGATCCCGTACGAGCCCAATTCCGATCGCAAGCTGTACGACTACATCGCCTTGCGCGCGGGCGAGGTCGACGGCGACCCGGCGCCGTTCACAGGCAAGACGATTCCGATCCTCGACGACCACATCCCGTTTCGCGAAGCCGGGATCCGGGCCGTCGACCTGATCGACTTCAAGTTCGGGCCTGGCCCGACCCCGGGGGCCTACTGGCACACGCCCGAGGACACGCTCGACAAGGTCTGCCCCGAGAGCCTGGACGCCGTGGGCGAGGCGGCCCTGCGCGTACTCCCAAGGAGCCGCTGATGGAGTGGCGGCGCGGCGGATATGAGATCTCGACCGACCCGGACCGCCTCGACCGGGAGGCGATCTGGCGCTTCCTGCGCACTAGCTACTGGTCGCCGAACGTGCCAAGAGAGGTGGTCGAGCGCTCGATCGAGCACTCGCTCGTGTTCGGGCTCTACGCGCCGGACGGCGCC
>JBKPFS010000052.1:0-5469 GCA_046728935.1 Actinomycetota bacterium
GCGTCCATCGCCTCCTCCCAGCGGGCGGGGTTGCCGATCCTGATCGCCGAGGCGACGGTCTCGGGCTCGGCCACCGGGGCGCCGTGGACGAGGGGCGCCGCGCCCTCCGCCTGGAACCCCCACAGCACCGGCGCCGCCTCGTACTCGCGGAACCCCCGCCACCAGGCGGTGACGTTGCCGGCGTTGCCCACCGGAATCGCGAGCGCGTCGGGCGCCTCGCCGAGCTCGTCGCAGACCTCGAACGCCGCGGTCTTCTGGCCCTCGATCCGGTACGGGTTGAGCGAGTTCACCAACTCCACCGGGTGGCGGTCGGCGAGCGCGCGGACGAGCTCCAGCGCCTGGTCGAAGTTGCCGCGCAGCGCGATCACGCGCGCCCCGTGCATCAGCGCCTGGGCCAGCTTGCCGATCGCGATCTTGCCCTCGGGCACGATCACCGCCCCCCGCAGACCGGCGCGCGCCGCGTAGGCCGCGGCGCTGGCGGCGGTGTTTCCGGTCGAGGCGCAGATGATCGCCTCGGCGCCGTCGCCCTTGGCGCGCGAGACCGCGAGGGTCATCCCCCGGTCCTTGAAGCTCCCGGTCGGGTTCGTGCCCTCGAGTTTCAGCAGCACCCTGGTCCCGACCCGCTCGGAGATGACGGGCGCCTCGACCAGCGGAGTGGAGCCCTCGTTGAGGGTCACGATCGGGTCGTCGGCCTGGAGCGGGAGCCGGTCGCGGTAGCGCTCTATCAGCGGACCCGGGCTCAGACGAACTCCTCTTCGATCACCCGGATCGCGCGCGGTGCCGCGCGGAGAAACTCGAGGTTCGCGATCTCCTCGAGCGCCGCGTAGAAGCGGGCCTCAGGCCCCTCGTGCATCACCATCACCAGCCTGGCGTCGTCCCCGAGGCCGCGCTGAACGACGCTCTGGACCGAGACCTCGTTGCGGCCGAGGACGTCGGCGATTCGGGCCAGCACCCCGGGACGATCGGCGACCTCAAGATGGAGATAGAAGGCGGAGCTGACGTCGCGAACCACGTCGAGCTCGGTGCGAGGCTCGTGCACCGGAGCCTTGCCGGCCAGGATCGAGATCAGGTCGCCGAGCACCGCCGTCGCCGTCTCGGGACCGCCGGCGCCGGGCCCGGACATCGTCACCTCGGTGATCGTCGGCGCCTCCACCATGACCGCGTTGAACGGCCCCTCGATCGGGGCCAGCGGGTGGCCCGTGTAGAGGAAGCAGGGGAACACCCTGACGCTGATCCCGTCGCCGATCCGCTCCGCGACTCCGAGCAGCTTCAGCGACAGCCCCAGCTCCTTCGCGTAGGCGATGTCGTCGGGCTGGATCGCGGTGATCCCCTCGTAGGCGACGTCGTCGAGGCTCACCGGGGTGTGGAAGGCAAGCCGCGCGAGGATCGCCATCTTCGCCGCGGCGTCGGTGCCCTCGACATCATCGGTCGGGTCGGCCTCCGCGTATCCGAGCTCCTGGGCGCGCGACAGCACGTCGGCGTACGAGGCGCCGCTGGCCGCCATCTCGCTGAGGATGAAGTTGGTCGTTCCGTTGACGATCCCGAACACCTTCGTCACCTCGGTCCCGGCGAGGCTCTCCTGGATCACGCGGATCACGGGCACCACGCCCGCCACCGCGGCCTCGAAGCGAAGCTGGACGCCGGCCTCGCGAGCGGCCTCGAAGAGCTCGTCGCCGTGCTGGGCGATCAGCTGCTTGTTGGCGCTGATCACGTGGCGACCGGCGCGCAGGGCGCGCAGGACGTAGTCGCGCGCGGGATCGGTGCCGCCGATCAGCTCGACGATGATCTCCGAGCGCTCGAGCAGCTCCTCGAAGTCGCCCTTTGAGCGGCGCAGCACCCCCGCGATCTCGGGGCGGCGGCCGGCGGCCGCCTCGATCTCATCGGCGCGTTCGGTGATCAGGTCGTGGAAGGCCCCGCCGACCGTCCCCCTTCCGAGCAGCCCTATCGGCGCGGCTTCGCTCACTGGTGGGGCCTCTCCACTAGACGTCGCGCGCCATCAGGTCGTCGTAGGTCTCGCGGCGGACCACGAACCGGGCGTCGCCGTCACGGCAAAAGATCACCGGCGGGCGCGGGACGCCGTTGTAGTTGGAGGCCATTGCGTACCCGTATGCACCGGTTGCCGGGGTGACGATCACGTCGCCCGTGCGCGGGGCCGCGAGCATGGCGTCTCGCACCAGCACGTCGCCCGACTCGCAGTGCATGCCGGCGATCGTCACCTGCGTGTCCGGCGGGTCGGCGGCGCGGTCGGCGACCAGCGCCTCGTAGCGGGCCCCGTAGAGGGCGGGGCGCATGTTGTCGGACATGCCTCCGTCGACTGCGACGTAGGTGCGCACTCCTGGGATCTCCTTCACTGTCCCGGCCCGGTAGGCCGTGATCCCCGCGTTGCCGACCAGCGAGCGGCCCGGCTCGATCAGGATCCGCGGCACCGGGTCGAAGACCCGCCGGACGCCTCTCACCTTCACGTCGACGTAGGCCTCGATCGAGGGCGGCTCGTCCTCCGCCGTGTAGGCGATCCCGAGCCCGCCCCCGACGTTCAGCAGCCTGCAGTCCTCGCCCGCGAGGCCGGCCAGCGCCTCGATCGCCTTCACGTATGGCTCGAGCTCGAAGATCTGCGAGCCGATGTGCGCGTGGAGGCCGACCAGCTCGAGATGGCGGGACGCTCGCACCGCTGCGATCGCCCGCTGGGCGAGGCCGTCCTCGAGCCCGAAGCCGAACTTCGAGTCGAGCTGTCCCGTCTGGATATATGAGTGGGTCTCAGCCCGGATCCCGGGCGTAACGCGGATCAACACCTCCTGCCGTCGGTCGAGAAGCGAGTCGAGGAGCTCGATCTCGCTGAACGAGTCCAGGATCACGTGGCCGACGCCTGCCTCGACCGCCAGGCGCAGCTCCGTCGCCGACTTGTTGTTGCCGTGCACGTGGATCCGCCCTGGATCGAACCCGGCGCGAAGCGCCATCTCCAGCTCGCCGCCCGAGGCCACGTCGACCGAGAGCCCCTCCTCCTCGCACACCCTGTAGATCGCAGTGATCGGTGCGGCCTTGCTCGCGTACAGGACCTCGAAGTCGTCGGTACGGGCGCGAAAGGCATCGAGGTAGGCGCGGGCGCGGGCGCGGATGTCGTCCTCGGCATAGATATAGGCGGGGGTGCCGAACTCCGCGACCACATTGACCATGTCGCAGCCGCCCACCTCGAGGTGCCCCGCCGCGTTCACACGGCTGCCGATCGGGAACACGGCCGTGCCCTCGACCAGGTTCTGGTGCCTCGCGGGAGCGCTCATCGGGACCGGGAATGATGACCGGCCGGCGCTAACGGCGCCCTGGCTGCCCCGGTTGACGGGCCCCGCCTCCCAGGCTAGGGTGGCGCTGACCGTCGCGGTAGGCGGCGGTGAGCCGAGCTCAGGAGGGATAAATGCTTGCGTTCAGGGGACGTCCATTGCTGGCGAGCCTGTCGGTGGTTGCGGCGGCGGTGACGATCGCCGGACTTGCGGCCGTGGCGGCGGGAGGGCTGAAGACGAAGTCGGCAACCACCTCGATTGCGGCGGGGGACGAGGGCGCCGCCACGGCGAAGTGCAAGCGCGGGAGCGAGGCCGTCTCGGGCGGTTTCGCGATCCCGGATTTCGATCCCAACTACATCGGGGGGGCGATCTGGACGATCGACTCGCACCGCGAGGGCAAGCGTGGGTGGACCAGCTCCGGCCACAACTACAGCGGGGGTGGCGGCCCGGGCCATCTCGACGTGTTCGCCTACTGCGACAAGTCCGAGCCGGGGCTGAAGGTGAAGTCCGCGAGCGTGGACGTTCCCGCCACCGGTCTTAACACCCCCATCGCATCGGCGACAGCGAGGTGCAAGAAAGGAAGCGAAGCCGTCTCCGGGGGAGGCGGCTCGGCGGACGAGGACTTCTCCGACGGCGGCAAGGAGGTCCTTCTCGTCGAGTCCAGACGGGTTGGCAAGCGCAAGTGGACCGTCACGGGCGCCAACTACGGCACGCTGACGGGTGAGCTGGTCGCGTTCGCCTACTGCGACAAGTCCGAGCCGGGGTTGAAGACCAAGTCGAAGACCGCCACGCTCGCCGGTTATCCCGACATCGGAGGCGCGACCGCGAAGTGCAAGAAGGGAAACGAGGCCGTGTCCGGTGGCTTCAGCGGCGACTTCGATCCCACCTACAGCGGCGCTGTGATCGCGCCCGTAGCGTCGAAACGCGCGGGCAAGCGCAAGTGGTCGGCCATCGGGGAGAACGACGGTCCAGCCGGCGGCGACTTCGTCGCCTACGCCTACTGCCAGAAGAAGTAGCCCGGCGTCGGGCGACTAGTCTGCGGGGATGAGCCCGAAGAGGCTCTCCTCTCCCCGCGCGCCGAGCGAGCGGGGCGAGCACGATGGGCGGCCGTACCTGCTTTGGCTGCCGGAGTCGTCGCCTCCGTGGCCGGGGATGGTGATCGTACACGGCGCGGGCTCGCAGAAGGAGAACCACGGCGACTTCGGGCGCGCGTGCGCCGCGGCGGGATGGGCGGCCCTGGCCTACGACCAGCGCGGACATGGGGACTCCGAGGAGGAGATGGGCCCCGAGGCGCTGGCCGACGTCGGCAGGATGGCGCGCGTCCTCGCCTCCCTGGCGGGCGTCGATCCGGTCCGCATCTGCGTCCGCGGCTCGAGCATGGGCGGCTTCATCGCCCTGCACGGCGCCGCGACCTCGGAGGCGATCAGCGGCGCCGTCGCGATCTGCCCCGCGGGCGAGCAGCACCTGCTGCGCGGCCTGCACACGGGCGAGCTCGAGATGCGCGCCGGACCCGAGGCGCGATCGGCGCTCGAGGCGTGGCTTGGCGAGCACGACCTGCGCGACGCGGTCGAGCTGATCGGGGCGAAGCCGCTGCTCTTGATCCACGCGCGCGGCGACGAGCGCATCCCCAGCGAGTGGTCGGAGGAGCTCTTCGAACACGCGGCCGAGCCGCGGAAGCTGATCGTCCTACCCGGCGGTCACCACCGCTCGGCCCAGCACGACGCCGAGCTCCAGGGCATCGCCCTGCGCTGGCTCGAGCGCCAGCTCGATACCTAATCCGCCGACTCGTACCCGGGTGAGTCCCAAGCGCCCGGTGGGTCGGCGTCCGAGTCGGCGGTTTGGGGCGCTTCCTACTTCAGGAGTTAGTCGGTAAGCCCGCTCTTGCCGACGAGGTTGCCTGTGACCCCGTTCACGTCGCCGGTGGCCTGGTCGCCGAGGTTCGGGCTGCCGATCGCGCCACCGACGTTGTTGAGGCTGTTGTTGGTCGTGTTGTCGAGCTGGCCCGTGAGCGGTCCGGTCCCCTCGTTGAGCGGGAGATCGAGTCCGAGGTCGCCGGCCGTCTTCTCGAGGTCGTTGACGGCGCCGCCGAGGGCTCCCGTCTGCGTGGTGCCGCCGGGTGAGGTCGTGACGGTCCCGCCACCGGGGGCGACGCCGGGGGCCGTCTCGGGCTCGACCTGCGCCCCGGGCGCACCCTGAC
>JBKPFS010000053.1:0-8447 GCA_046728935.1 Actinomycetota bacterium
GCCGGGTCTTCGGCGGCGCCTTGGTCGCGCTCGCCGCAAGCTGGCGCCCACCAGCCGCTGAACATCGAGCACCGCAGGAGGATCCTCGAACGGGACGCTCACCGCCCCCGCGATCGGACGGATGCGGGCCGCCCCCGCGGCTCTCGCCGGCCCGCGGACGAGCCGCCGCTCCGGTGGAGCGCGACTCGCTGCTGCTGTACATGCGAAGCGGCACTCTTGGCGAAGCCGTCCGACACCCCGCAAGGGACGAAACCCAGGCCTCTCGGTCAAATCGCACCCGCGCTCCCGCATTCGCTCTAAGGGAGCGTGTTCCCAAGGTCCGTCGGTCACAGGCAGCTCGCGCCGATCGTGGCGACTTCCAGGGAGCTGCGTCACTCAATCGGCCCCGCGTGCGTCACGGATGCATCCCGGATGCCCCGCACCACCCCGCCTCACCGCCCCGGTTCCCGCGTCTGGTGCGGGCTGACGGGACCCTGCGCGGTGGGTCGCCTCCCGCGCTGCAATCGGGGCGGCCGGATTTGAACCGGCGACCTCACCGACCCGAACGGTGCGCGCTACCAGGCTGCGCCACGCCCCGAGAGTAGGTCCAGTATTGCGAAAACTTGCCCCTCGCCATACTCAGTGGGCGTGCTCGAAGAGGCTGCCAGAGGCGAGGATCAGCGCGGCCGTCCGCCCCTGACTGGGGTGCTCATCAGCCTCGCCGGGATCGCCGCGTTCGGGCTCGTCGTGCTGCTCGTACACCCACTTCGCGACGGGGTGTCCGACGCGGTGGGGGGCGACACCGGGGCGCTCCGGGAGCAGCTTCGCGACCTCGACGTCGTCGGGGCGCTGATCGTGTACGCGCTCGCGCTCGCCCACGCGTTCGTCTGGTACCCGGCCGAGATCCTCAACGCGGCCGCCGGCTATGTCTACGGGTTCTGGCTCGCGCTGCCGATGGTGATGTCGGGGTGGCTCTTGAACGGGATGGTCGCCTACTGGATCGGGCGCTACGGGGCCCGGCCGCTGCTCTACCGCCTGTTCGGCCGCGAGCGGTTCCTGCGCTACGAGGGCATCGTCGAGCGCGGCGGCATCACGCTGCTCCTCTCCGTGCGCCTGATCCCGATCCTGCCATTCAGCCTCATCAGCTACGCGATCGGCTCGGCCCGCGTGCCGCTCCCGAGGTTCCTCTGGACGACCGCCGTCGGCTACCTGCCCATCACCGCGATCTTCGTCTACCTCGGCAGCCGCCTCGAGGAGCTCTCCGCCACCGACCCGTGGCTGTGGGTCGGGGCGCTCGTGCTGATCGCGCTCTTCGTGTTCACGCGGTGGCTGGCCCGGACGTTCGATCACCGGCCCGCGCCCGACCCTTAGAGGGCTGATGCGGGTTATGCACGCACGCGGATGACGCGCACGCAACTAACCCCCATCAACCCTCTCGGACACCGCCTCGATCGCCGACTCGATCTCCTCCAGCGAGGGCGAGTCCACCAGCGTCTTCTCGTTCGTCGGTCCCGCGACGATCACCGCAGGCTCGGCGGGCAGGCGAAGCTCGGCCGCGAGCTCGCCGTCCGCCTCCACGCGATCGAGGACCGCCGGCTCGTCCAGGTCGCGCTCCCACTGGTCCACGTCCATCTCGGGCACCGCCTCGGCGAGCTCGTGGAGGAGCTCATCGGTGACGCCCCCCTCCCCCACAAGGTCCTGATTGCGGACGAAGAGGTCCGCGTACTGCCACTGGCGACCCTGCTCTCCGGCCGCCGTCGCGGCGAGCGCGGCCTCGGTGCTCGAGCGGCCCGCGACCGAGAAGTGGCGCAGCGCGAGCCGGGCGCGCCCCGTCCGCGCGTAAGCCTCCACCAGCGGGTCGATCGTCTCGACCTGGTAGTCGGCGCAGGTCGTGCACTGGAGGTCGTTGAAGACGGTGACGGTGACCTCGGCATCGTCGGGCCCCACGTAGGCGCCGTCCTGTTCGATGCCCCCGAACAGGCGCTGCACGTCGTTGATCCCGCCCACGTGCTGCGCCTGTGGCCCACCCTCGCCGATCGCGAGGGAGACGATCGCGTAGAGCAGCGCCAGCGCGCCCGCGCCGAGGGCGATGCGCGGGACCCAGGGGCTTCCAGCCCGGCTCAAGGCGCAGCGCCCGCGTGGCGCCCGGCTATCCCGCCACCGCCTTGTAGTACCGAACGGCGAGCCCGGTCAGCAGCGTCTCGAACGCCTCCTCGACCGGAGTCTCGGTGCTGCGCGCGTAGGCCTCCAGGCCGCTGCTCTGGATTCGCTCGCTGCGGGCGACGACCTCGTCGACGAGGTCCGGATGCTCGTCGCAGAAGTACGCGCCGATCGAATAGAGCTCGGTGTCCATCAGCGAGGCGATGAACGCGTCGCTCGAAGAGGTCGCGCTCTCGCCGGCCAGCGGTGTCGCCTCGTCGCTCACGCGCGACATCGTAGAGTCGTCGCGCCGCGCCGGGCCGCGACGAAATCGTCCACGTCGGCGGCTGGCCGGTGCGGCGAAGACGGAATTTGCGGCCAAATCCGTTGACACGTCCGCCGCTAGCGTTAACACTTACAAACACACGGAACACGAGAGGAGGAGACAGTTGGCCATCCATCTGACGCCCACCGAGCTCGCCGAGGAAGTCAACATGAAGCGGCGGGAGGTGATCTCCAAGTGCATGGAGATGGGCGTTCCGATCTTCAACGGCCGTATCGACAAGACCCTCTTCGTCTCCTCGCTGCGCCAGCTCACCCAGCAGGCCAAGCAGCCGCAAACCGCCGCCTGAGTCCAAAACCACCTCGCCCGCGCTAGCGACTGAGTCGCGGTAAGCGCGGTTACAAGCTGCCGGGGTCGTCGCTAACCCTGGACACCCCCCTCTCCGCCACGCTCAGGTAGGTTTCCACTCCCCAAGAGCACGAGGAGGAGAGAGGACGGATGGAGACGGCGACGGCGGCCTCTCCCGCGGCTGAGATCCGCTCGACCACGATCGCCGACCTGCTTCCGGCGGCGGTCGCGGAGCACGGCTCGACCCCGGCGGTCCGCTACAAGGACGAGAGCGGGGTCTGGGTCTCGAAGACCTTCACCGAGGTCGGCGAGATCGTCCGCAAGCTCTCGCTCGGGCTCATGGACCTCGGCGTCGAGAAGGGCGACAAGGTCGCGATCCTCGCCAACACGCGTCCTGAGTGGACGTACTTCGACTTCGCCGCGCTGGCCGCGGGTCCGGTCGTCGTCCCGATCTACCAGACGAACTCGCCAGAGGAGTGCCAGTACGTGCTGGAGAACTCGGACGCCAAGGTCGTCGTCGTCGAGGACGAAACGCAGCTCGAGAAGGTGCGCCAGGTCCGAGCGCAGTGTCCGAAGCTCGAGCACGTGGTCCGGATGACCGGGGCGTCGGACGACGCGATCTCGATGGAGGCCCTCGCCGAGCGCGGGGCGGCCGGTGATCCGGGCGCCTGGGAGGAGCGATGGCGCTCGGTGACCCCGAACGACATCTGCACGTTCATCTACACCTCGGGCACGACCGGGCCGCCGAAGGGCTGCGTGATCTCGCACGGCAACTACCGCTCGATGTGCGACATGGCGCTGGGTGTGGACGTCTTGGAGAAGGGCGAGGTCACCTACCTCTACCTCCCGTTGGCGCACTCGTTCGCGCTGCTGATCCAGTTCCTGAGCTTCGCCCTCGGGGGCACCCTCGTCTACTGGGAGCGGGACCCGCTGAAGATCCTCCCCAACCTCGCCGAGGTGCAACCGACCTACTTCCCGTCGGTCCCGAGAATCTTCGAGAAGATCTACACCGCCTCCACCTCGAACATCGAGAAGGAGGGCGGCCTCAAGAAGGCCGTCTTCGAGTGGGCGATCCGCGTGGGAAAGAAGGCGCGGGCGCTCGAGCATCAGGGCAAGCGTCCCGGCCCGTTCCTCGCCCTCCAGCACCGGATCGCGGACAAGCAGGTGCTCTCGAAGATCCGCGGCCTCTTCGGCGGGCGCCTGAAGCAGGCGGTGAGCGGGGCGGCGCCGATCAACCCGGAGATCCTCGAGTTCTTCGACGCCGCGGGCGTCCTGGTCGTCGAGGGCTGGGGGATGACCGAAACCTCCACGGCCGCGACCGTCGCGACGCCCGAAGACTTCAAGTTCGGCACGATCGGCAAGCCCTTCCCGGGCTGTGAGATCCGAATCGCCGACGACGGCGAGATCCTCGTCAAGGGCCCGAACGTCTTCCAGGGCTACTACAAGAACGAGGAGGCGACGCGCGAGGCACTTCGCGACGGCTGGCTCCACACCGGCGACCTCGGCGAGTTCGACGAGGACGGGTTTCTCAAGATCACGGGCCGCAAGAAGGACATCATCATCACCGCCGGCGGGAAGAACATCACCCCGGCGAACCTCGAGGCCGAGATCAAGCAGCATCCGCTCGTCTCGCAATGCGTGGTGATCGGCGACCGGCGCCCGTACCTCGTCGCGCTCGTCACGCTCGATCCCGAGGAGGCCGTCAAGTTCGCCAAGGAGAACGGCCTCCCGGAGGACCCCGAGGCGCTGGCGGAGAACGACCAGGTCCGGGCGGCGATCGAGGCCCACGTCGAGAGGATCAACGAGAGGTTCGCGCGGGTCGAGCAGGTGAAGAAGATCGCGATCCTGCCCCGCGACCTCTCCCAGGAGGGCGGCGAGCTCACCCCCACGCTCAAGGTGAAGCGCGCCGTGGTGGCCGAGAAGTACGCCGACGAGATCGAGGCGCAGTACGCGAGCTAGCCGGCCGATCCGCTAGAGGGTTGATGGGGTTAGGCGCGTGCGCGGGGGCGTCGCAGGCCGAGCTGGGCGGTGCACGCGGCCGAGGCAGGTAGCAGCGCTACCTGCGAGGTCGTGGGTGCCGATCCAGCGACGGCATGCGGCGTCATCCGCGTGCGCGGATAACCCGCATCAGCCCGCTAGTCCGCGGCTTCAGTGGGCTCGGCCTCGCCGGCGGGCTCGGCCGGCTGCTGGCCCAGCAGGGCCGCCGTGGTCTGCTCGAGCACTCGCCGCCAGGCCGACAGCTTCTCCTCCTCGCGCTCGACCTGGTCGAGCACGTGGCTCACGCGGCGGGCGGAGATCTCGATCCCGTGCCGCTCGGCGATCGCCTTGTAGCGGTCGTAGTCGCGGGCGAGCCTCAGCGTCACCGACTCGAACCCGTGCTTGGCGATCTCGAGCCGCGCGCGGTAGTCGAGGATCGAGGTGCCGAACATCAGCTCGTCGTCGAGCTCGGGCTCGATGAGGATGAAGTCGACGCCCGGATACTCCTGCTCCCAGTGCTCGACCGCGCGACGCAGGCGGTCGTGCGAGAGGACGCGGAAGGCCTGGTTGCCGATCGCCATGAAGCCCATGTCGGAGACGCGCCGCGCGCGCTCGCCGGTGATCGTCGGGATGTTCTTCGAGAAATCGTTGATGTAGGGGACGAGCGGGTTGATGACGATGATGAACTTCGCTCCCCGCTCCACCGCGATGTCGACGTTCGTGGTCGAGCGGATGCCACCGTCGATGAACTCGCGCCCCTTGATCTCAACCGGCTGGTAGATCATCGGCAGGGCGCCGGAGGCCGCGACCGCCTTCGAGATCGGCACGTCGGCCCAGGGGGCCTCTCCGAGCACCACGCGCTCGGTCGTGTCGAGGTCGGTGGCGGTGATGTAGAGCTCGCGCTCCAGCAGCCTGAAGTCGTTGGTGCGATCGGGATCCGAGAGCACCTCGTCGACGTAGCGCTCGATCCCGTCGCCCGTGTACACGCCGGTGGGCAAGCCGCTGGCGAGGCCGGTGAGCAGGTCAACGGCGGAGACCTCTCCGAGGTTGGCCACCAGCTCGCGCGCCACTCCGGCGACCCGCAGGGGAAAGGTGAGCGACTTCTTCAGGAAGCCGCGGTAGTTGAGCCGCAAGAGCGTGCCGAGGTCGATGTCCCGGATCGGCGAGGGGAGCTCGCGATTGAGCACCCGCATCATCTCCTCCGGCGTGACGCCGTTGGCGACCATGCTGCTGACGAAGGCCCCCGCGCTGGTGCCGACGTAGAGGTCGAACTCGTTGATGGTCCGGTTCACCGAGAGCAGGTCGAGCGCACGCAGGGCGCCGATCTCGTAAACGCCACCGGTGAACCCGCCGCCCCCGAGCACCAGCGCGGTCTTCGAGCTGCGCCTGCGACCCCTCTTGGCCCGGGCCCCGCGCGCCCTTGTCGCAGGGGTCTCGAGCTCGACTACCTTGCCCACGGCCGGGGCATTATCGCAGTCGGTACACCCGTACCGCTCCAGTGCTCGTTAGTCTGCCGCGGAATGGCGGCAGGCCCGTTCAGGCAGGGGGGCCGCCCGCGGGTGGTCCAGGCGCGTCTCGTGGTCGCGGCGGCGGTCGCCGCGGCATGCGTGACTGGCGCCGCGTCCGCCTTCGGTGGCGCGACGCGCCCCGTGCCGACGACGCTGACGCCCACCGGGTCGCTGGAGTCGGCGCCCACGCCGGTGGCCGCCTCGGGCAGCCCGGCCGCGTCCACTAGCGGGCTCTCCCGCGACGGCCTGGTGCGCAAGCTGCGCAACGCGATGCAGTCGGTCGGCGGGCGCAGCGGCGCCTGGGTCAAGGACACAGGCGCGAGCGCCGACGGCGTTCTGTTCTCAAAGTCCGCCGGCAAGCGCCGGATCCCGGCCTCGAACGAGAAGCTGTTCACCACCGCCGCGGCACTGGGCCGGTTCGGCCCCACGCACCGCTTCGAGACCCGGGTCTACGCCCGCGGCAAGCGCACGGGCACCGACGGCGGCGTGCTCGACGGCGACCTGGTCCTGGTCGGTGACGGCGACCCGGCGTTCGGGACGCAGTCGTTCGCGCGCCGCAACGGCCTGCCGTTGACGCCGATCTCCGACCTCGCCCAGGCGGTCGAGAAGGCTGGGGTCCGCAAGGTCACGGGCAAGGTGCGAGCCGACGACACGATCTTCGACCGGCGCCGCGGCGTCCCCGCGACGGGCTTTCAGGCCGACGCGGACCTCAGCCCGCTCTCCGGGCTGTCGTTCAACTCCGGGTTCGGCGCAAACGGCTACTCGAGCGCTCCGGAGCTCGGGGCGGCCCGGACCCTCCGCCGCGCGCTCGGCAAGCGCGACGTGAAGGTGAAGAAGGGCGTCGGCCGGGGCAAGATGAGCGCCAAGGCCCTCGACCGCTCGACGCCCCTTGGCGTCGCCACCTCGCCCACACTCGCGTCGCTCGCCGAGGCGACGAACGAGCCCTCCAACAACTTCTACGCCGAGATGTTGCTGAAGCGGCTCGGCGCTGGCGACTCAAAGCAGGGGACGACGAAGCGCGGCGCCAAGCGGGTGAAGCGGTTCGCGCGCAGCGTCGGCACCCGGGTCAAGGCCTCCGACGGCTCGGGCCTCGGCCGCCGCAACCGCGTCTCGCCGAAGCAGGTGGGCAAGCTCCTGGTCGCGCTGACGAGGAAGAAGGTCGAGTTCGGCGACGCCTTCCGCAACTCGCTCGCCGTCGCGGGCCGCGAGGGCACGCTCGCCCATCGGATGCGTGGCACGGCCGCCGAGGGCGTCTGCGAGGGCAAGACCGGCACCCTCTCCAACGTCTCCGCCCTGTCGGGCTACTGCCAGGTGGGCGGCGCCCCGATCGCCTTCTCGATCCTGATGAACGGCATCGGCAGCATCGACGCCGCCCACCGCGCCCAGGACCGCATGGTGGCCGCGATCGCCCGCTACGAGCGGTAGGCGGCGCGGCGGCCAGAGCCCCGAGGCGTCCAATCCCGCACGCGTGGCAGGGGTGCTGACGCTGGCGCCACCGCCCGCTACCGCGAGCGGCGTTGGGGCGGGAGGCCGCGCTTGGTGGCCGGCTCGCCGACCCCGGATTCGCTGAGCAGCTCGCGCAGCCGCTCCTCGTCGATGATCTCCGTGCCGACCTCCTCGGCCTTGGCGAGCTTCGAGCCCGGGCTGCCCCCGGCGACCAGGAAGTCGGTGTTCTTCGACACCGAGCCGGTGACCTTGCCCCCTGCGCGGCGGATCATCTTCGTGGCCTCGTCGCGGCTCAGCGTCGGCAGGGTCCCGGTGAGGACGAAGGTCGTGCCCTCGAGGGGCCCGCCCTCGGCACGCCGCTCCTCGGCCGAGAGCTCGAAGCGAAGCCCCCGCTCGCGCAGGCGAGAGATCAGCTCCTGCGTCGCGTCGTCGGCGAGCTCCTCGCGGATCTGCTCGGCCATGATCGGCCCCACCCCCTCCACCAGCTCGATCTGCTCGGCGTCGGCCTGGCTCAGGGCGTCGATGGAGCCGAAGTGCTCCGCGAGCGCCTGCGCGGTGACGTAGCCCACCCCCTCGAGCCCGAGCGCGTAGAGGACGATCGGGAACCGTTGGCGTCGCGACGCCTCGATCTGGGCGAGCAGGTTCTCGGCCGAGGTCCGCCCGAAGCCGTCAAGCTCGGCGATCCGCTCCGCGGTGAGGTCGTAGATCGAGGCGGGATCGGTGATCAGGCCCTCGTCGAGGAAGCGCCAGACGTTCTTCTCCCCCAG
>JBKPFS010000054.1:0-9587 GCA_046728935.1 Actinomycetota bacterium
GGGCTGAGTTCCGGCGCTTCAGGTCGAGATCTGAGTGATGGTTGTGCCCCGGGATCGCTAGCTCGGCTCGCAGTAGGCCGAGACGGTCAGCACGCCGTCGACCCCGGGCACGGTCGTCGTTCCGGCGGCCTCCGCGAACCACGTTCGCTTGCCCTGCTTGCGGCAGTTGGCCTGGGCGAGGAGCTTGCGGCCAACCCTGATCCGGTACGTGTCCGTTGACCCGCAACCGGCTCCGCTAAAGAACGTGACATGAGTCTTCTGCCAACGGCCCGTGAAGCCGTTCGCGCAGGTCGGAATGAGGACACGCCAGCTGTGATCAGGATTGCTATTGCGAGGCCGACATCGCGCCTTCAGCACCCCTCGCCGCGGCCAGAATAGGCGAACGGCGTCGAGTAGAGCGCCGCTTAGGTCTCGTGCTCGAAGGCGAGCTCCGCGGGCTCGGGCCGACCCTGAAGTCCGCCCTCCTGGAAGATCGCCGGCATGTCGGGGTCGGACAGCAAGCGCTGATAGCCCTCGTCGTCCCAGTCGAAGACGACCCAGACCCGGGAGTCGTCATTCGGGTCGCGGAAGACGTGTGAGCCGCTGCTCCCGTGCTCCTTTCGCTTCTCGGCGCCCTTGGTGATGAACGCCTCCCTGAAGCGGTCGAAGTCCTCGATTTTCGCGGTGGCCAAGACCATCCTCTCCTCCTTGGTCGGGGATTGTCATTTGGGGATTGTCATTTGAGTAGTGACGCCATTCCGATCGTCCCTCGCCGCTACGCCTGAAGCGCGAGCTCCTCCGCGAGCGGCTCGGCGCGCGCAGGGGCGCCGATCTCGATGAACAGCCGGTGCGCCTCGCGGAGCTCGCGCTGGCGGCGCTCCTCGTCGCCGGCAAGCCCCGCGAGCTCGCCGAGCTCGACTCGCAAGAGCGGCTCCATCGACGTGAATCCCGTCGCCTCGACGAGCTCGAGGCAGCGTTCGAGCCCCGGCTCGACCTCGGCGCGCGCGGCGGCACCCAGCGACGCCCTCAACACCCGGGCGAGCGCGGCGGTGCCGAGGATCTCGCCGCCGGGCTGGCCGCTTCTCCGCGCCAGCTCGATGCCCTCCTCGATCAGCTCCCTCGCGCGCTCCAGGTCGCCCAGCCCGGCGTGGGCCTCCCCGAGGGCGGAGACTCGGAACGTCTCCGCCTCGACCGCGGTGCGGCGCTCGCGGGAGAGCGCGCGAGAGCGCTCCAGCGACTCGACCGCATGCTCGAACTCGCGGCGCTCCCGTTGCGCGGAGCCGAGCCAGTACCACGACCACGTCCGCGAGAACGAGTCGCCGATCCGCTCTGCGATCTCGAGCGCCTGTTGGGCGTGCGCGAGCATCCCGTCGCCGTCGCCCGCGAAGTAGCCGGCCCAGACGCGCCACATGTGCGACCAGCCGAGGGTCTCGATGTCGTCGTGCTCGCGAGCGAGCTTCGCGCCCCGCGCGATCAACTCCCGCGCCTCCGCAATCCTGCCCATCCCGGAGAGCATGCCTCCCTTGAACGCGTAGCAGTAGGCGAGCGGGCAGCCGACCGCGATCCCGGCCCCGACGCTCGGATCGCCGTCGGCGAGCTCGATCGCCCGCTCGAGGACCGCGACCGCCTCCTCGTTCTCGCCGACGACGAACAAGGCGTAGGCCGACAGCGCGACGGTGACGTACAGGGCCGGGTCATCCGCCTCCTCGGCGAGCGCGAACGCCTGCCGGGCCAGCGCGGCGAACTCGCGCGGCTCGCCGTCGGTGGTGCCGCGGATGCCCCCGTACACGGAGAGCAGGATCGCCCGCGAGTGGACGTCGCCTGCTCGCGAGGCCATGCGCTCCGCCTCCCGGAAGAGCCGCTCGGCCTCCTCGTGCGCGATCCCGAGCCGCCACGCGTATTGGAGCGTGAACAGCCTCGAGGTCAGCCCCAGCGCCGACGTCTCCGCGGACTCCTCGAGCCCGTCGACCAGCTCGCGCACCCGCTGCCAGTGCTCGATCGATTGCACGGGCTCGTGCGTTCCCGTCCAGGCGGCGGCGCGGGCGTGCCAGCGGGCCGACTCGAGAGGCTCGCCGGCCGCCTCCCAGTGATCGGCGAGCAGCGCCGCGTGCTCGTCGTGGCGGTCCGGGTACTGCTCGGCGATCGCCGTCGCGACCTTGGCGTGCGTCCGCGCGCGCCGCTCGCCGAGCTGCGATCCGTACGCGACCTCCTGGGTGAGCGGGTGCTTGAACGCGTACACCGCCTCCGGGTAGAGCTCCTGCTCGTAGAGGAACTCACCTGCGACCAGCTCGCGAAGCGCGTCCTCGAGCGCGTCCGAATCGAGCTCGGCCACCCGCGCCAGCACGGGCTCGGAGAACTCCTTGCCGATCACGGCGCCCGATTGGAGCACCGCCTTCTCGCGCTCGGCCAGGCGGTCGATGCGCGCTGCGAGCACCGCCTGCACGCTCGCGGGGACGGCGCCGCGCTCCACCGGGCGCACGAGCTCGTAGGCGCCGGGGAGCCCTTCCAGGTTCCCGCGCTCGACCAGCGACTGCACGACCTCCTCCATGAAGAAGGGGTTGCCGCCCGTGCGCTCGCGGATCATCTCGGGGAGCTCGGTAAGCGACGGATGTGAGCCGAGCAGCCCGGCGAGCATCTCCTCGGTCTCCGCGGGCCCCAGCGGCGCGAGGGCGATCTGGCGGTAGTACGACTTCGACATCCAGGGCGCCTGGTACTCGGGGCGGAAGTTGACGATCGCGACGCTCCGGGTGCTGCTGACCGCGTCGACGTGGTTGGCGAGGAAGGCCTCCGACGCCGGGTCGATCCAGTGCAGGTCCTCGAGCAGGGTGATTCCGGGCTCGCGGGCGCTCTGCGCGCGGATCAGGCGCCTTGTCAGGTCGAGGAGCTGGCGCTGGCGGGCCTCCGGATCCATCCGCGGAGCCGGGCGCTGGGGGTCGGGGACGCCGAGGAAGTCGAAGATCAGCGGCAGGCCGTCGGCGAAGCTCTCGTCGAGCAGCAGCAGCTTGCCGGCGATCCGCTCGCGCGCGGTCTGGTCGTCGTCCGTATCTGTGATGTCGAAGTAGCCGCGCATCAGCTGAAGCACCGGGAGCAACGGAACGGACTTCGTATGCGCCTGGCCGGTCGCGTGGTAGACGGGCAGGCCGCGCGCCCGGCAGCGCTCGGCGAACTCGTGGCAGAGGCGGCTCTTGCCCACCCCCGCCTCGCCGACGATCCCGATCACCGAGCCCTCGCCGGCCAGCCCCTGCTCAAGCGCTTGCTCGAGCACCTGCAGCTCGTCGGCGCGACCCACGAAACGCGACAGCCCGCGCGCGCGGGAGACGTCGAGCCGCCCGCGCGCCGACCCCGTTCCGGTGAGCTCATGGATGCGGAGCGGCTGGCTCACCCCCTTGACCTGGAACTCGCCCAGATCCTCCAGCGTCAGGTAGCCCTCCACCAGCCCGGCCGTGTCGTCGGTCAGATACGCCTTGCCCGGCTCGGCGAGCGACTCCATGCGCTGCGCGAGCCCGACCGTGTGGCCGACGGCGGTGTACTCCATCCCGAGGTCCTCGCCGATCGCCCCGACGACCACCTCGCCCGAGTTGAGTCCCATCCGCACGGAGATGTTGAGCCCTTCCGCGCGCCTGAGCTCGCCCGCGTAGTCGGCGAGCTCGCGCTGGAGGTGAAGCGCGGCGTAGCAGGCCCGCCGCGCGTGATCCTCGTGCGCGATCGGGGCGCCGAAGAGCGCCATCGCGCCGTCGCCGGTGAATTTGTCGACGGTGCCCTCGAAGCGGTGGATGCCCTCGCAGAGAATCGCGAAGAAGCGCTCCATCACCCGCTGCCAGACCTCGGTGTCGGTCTGCTCGGAAAGCTCCATCGAGCCGACGACGTCGGCGAACAGCACCGTCACCTGCTTTCGCTCGCCCTCGAGGCTCGAGCGCCCCGCGCGGATCTTCGCCGCCAGATGCTCGGGCGTGGGGGGGACCTGCGCCGGCGCGGCCGCCCTCGCCGTCGCCGCGGGGGCGGTGGGCTCGTCGGTGGCCGCGACAAGCGGGTTCCCGCAGTTGTTGCAGAAGCGCTGGTCGGCGGGGTTGCTCGCCCCGCACGCCTCGCAGACGACCTCGCCCACGAGCTGCGCTCCGCACCCACCGCAGAACCGCGACCCCGGCGGGTTCGCGTGACCACATGCCCCGCAGACCTCGGGCGCTTCCCCTCTCACGAACCGAGCCTAACTCGCCCGTGCGTGGATTGGAAGGGTTTTGGAAGGATTTTCGAGTTAGAACTTACGCCGCTGACGCTCGAGGATGAACACCTGCGTCGAGACCTCGGTCGTCTTGTCGCGGTTGGGGATGAACCCCACGACCTTGCGTCCGGTCGCCCGCCTCACGGCCGCCATCGCGTTGTAGCCGAAGGTGGCGGGGGTGAGCAACGCCTCGGCGGGCGCGGTCTCGTCGCCCTCGGCGGGCGGCTCGACCGCGCCCTCCTGGATCACGCACCTGACCCGGTCGCCCTCGATCACGACGTTGGTCGATTTCGGGCGCTGGCCGGCGAACCGCGCCCACACCGACCCCATCGCCCTGGCGATCTCGTCGGAGGTGGTATCGACCTCGACGGCCTCGCTCGGCGGCTGCTCCTGCTCGCGCATGCATGCTCCTTCTCCCTCGTCCTCGCATTTAGCCGGGGATTGGGGAGGGCGGAGGAGAGGCAAGGCCCAGCCGGCGTCTACACGAGTGTAGCGGCGGGCGGGCATCCCGCGGGCCGGCGGGCACCGCCGCGTAGCCTGTGGCGATGGCGCCCACCGCCGCCCGTCTGCTCGTCGACTGCCTCGCGGCCGAGGGGGTCGAGTACGTCTTCGGGATCCCCGGCGAGGAGACGCTCGACCTCAATGAGGCGCTGGACGAGAGCGACGTGCGCTTCGTCCCGGTGCGCCACGAGCAGGGCGGCGCCTACATCGCCGACGTCCATGGCCGGCTGACCGGCCGCGCCGGCGTCTGCCTGGGGACGCTCGGGCCCGGGGCGACGAACCTGACCACCGCGGTCGCCGACGCCTTCCTGGACCGCGCGCCGCTGGTCGCGCTCACCGGACAGGCGGACCTCGAGCGCCAGCACAAGGAGTCACACCAGTACATCGACGTGGTCAGCCTGATGCGGCCGATCACCAAGTGGAACGCGCGGCTGTCCGACCCGGCGATCACGGCCGAGGTCGTGCGCAAGGCGTTCAAGGTCGCCGAGTCGGAGAAGCCCGGCTCGACCCATCTCGAGCTGCCCGAGGACATCATGGCCGCGGAGGTGCCCGACGACGCGCCGACCGAGCCGCTCGAGCGCGAGCCGGTGCCGACCGTCGAGCCGCCGGCGAGCCTGATCCTCGAGGCGGCGACGATGATCGCGGAGGCCGAGCGGCCGATCGTGCTGGCGGGCAACGGAGTGGTGCGCGCCGGCGCCTCCGAGGCGCTGCGCGGGTTCTCGGAGGCGACCGGGATCCCGGTCGCCGAGACGTTCATGGCCAAGGGGCTGATGGACGCCGACTCGGATCGGGCCCTCGGCGCGGTGGGCCTGCAGGCGGGCGACTTCGACATGGCCGGCTTCGACGAGGCCGACCTCGTGATCGCCGTGGGCTACGACCTGGTCGAGCACTCGCCGAAGCTGTGGAACCCCAACCGCGACCGCCGCATCATCTGCATCGACTCCGTCCCCGCCGAGACCGACGAGAACTTCATCCCGGCGGTGGAGTTGATCGGGCATCCGTACGGCACTCTGGCGCTGCTGACCGAGGAGTGCCGCGACAGCTCCGTCAAGCCGGGCGGCTCCCAGCGGCTTCGCGAGGCGGTGATCGGACGGCTCGAGGTGGCGGGCAGCGACGACTCGTTTCCGATGGTGCCGCCGCGCGCGCTGCTGGAGGTGCGCCGGCTCCTGGGCCGCAAGGACATCCTCGTCTCGGACGTCGGCCTGCACAAGCTGTGGATCGGGCGCCTGTGGCCGGCGCACGAGCCGAACACGGTGCTGATCGCCAACGGGCTCGCGGGGATGGGCTTCGCGGTGCCGGCGGCGATCGCCGCCAAGCTCGTTCACCCCGATCGCAAGGTGGTGGCGATCTCCGGCGACGGCGGTTTCCTGATGAACGCGCAGGAGCTCGAGACCGCGCGGCGGCTCGGCACCGCGTTCGTCAACGTGGTCTGGGAGGACCGCAACTTCGGCTCGATCGTCTGGAAGCAGGAGCAGCGCTTCGGGCGCCACTTCGGCACCGGGTTCGACAACCCCGACTTCGTCGCCCTGGCGGAGTCGTTCGGGCTGTCCGCCTGGCGCTGCGCCTCGGTTGACGACTACCGCCGTCGCCTCGGCGAGGCGCTGGCGCTCGACGAGCCCTCGCTGATCGTGGTCCCGATCGACTACTCGCCCGACCTTGCAATCGCGGCCGAGCTGGGCGCCGAGACGGTTCGGATCTGAGCTCGCGTGCTGCGTGCACCGGGTCGGCCCGCCGGCGCAGCCGTCGCTGACCGCCGGGCCGGCTTGATACCCTAGGTGCCGTCGGTTGGCCAACGTGGTCGCCGGGAGTCCGTCTCGTTGTGCGCGTGTGAAGCGCTACCGGGGTCCGGATCCTCCCCCGCGTTTTCCCCGCTCACAAGGAGTTTTCACTTTAATGCCCACAGCTACGAAGACCGCCGCGCCTAGCTGGACCTGTGTCCGCTGCGAGGTGACGATCCGCTACCTCCCCGGCCACAAGCCCGCCGGCTCGCCCTCGGGCTGGAGCAAGAAGAACGGCCAGCACTACTGCCTCAACTGCCGGCGCGAGCTGGCCGCCGAGGAGGGCTTTGCCAACGCTCCCGACGACATGCCGATGGAGAAGCGGGTCAAGCTCCGCACCACGGCCGTCGTCGAGTTCGAGATCCTTCGCGATCCCGAGCGGCCGAACGGCGAGATCGCCAAGGTCGCGCACTGCTCGATTCCCGCCGTCGCCAAGGCGCGCCAGCGGCTCGAGCAGCCGAAGCGCGCTTAGCCGCAGCCCAACCGCTCTACCTACAGACGGCCGCCGTGGCCCACCTGTGCGCGCCTACTCGTCCAGCTCGATCTGCGGGTGGACCGTGAACTTCACCCGCTCGTCCTCGATCTCCGCGTCGAGGACCTTATCGGCGAGGACGTCCGCGGTCGCAGAGTCGACGTAGAGCGGCGTGCCCTCGACCACCGCGTCGTCGGGGTCGGGGTCGGTGACGACGTCGAGGAGGAGCGCCATCTGCGGGCCGGTGCCGTTCATCGATCCGGAGTGCGCGGTGATCCGAACCGCGGCGCCGTCGGGCACGTCGGACTGGGCGATGATCGCTTCCACGGCTTCGACCGCGTTGGGCGTGAGGGCGAGCATGGGTCTCCTTCCCTGGGCGGGCGACAGGGGGTCGGCATCGGGTTCCCTCAATGCCGCCGGCCCAAACCTCAGGCGGCATCCCGGGCGCGGTGCCGCGGTACCAGCAGCGCGGCGGCCCAGAAGAAGCAGACCGCGCCGAGCAGGGTCCCGGAGGTGGCGAGCGAGACGTCGAGGAGGTCCCCCGTGTCGGGCACTACGTAGGCGGCGATCGCCGAAAAGCCGAAGAAGACCGAGCCCACGAGATTGAGGTCGGCTATCCGACGAGAGACCCGATCCTCCGAGCGCGCGGCGCGCGCGGCGAACGCGCTCGAGATCAGGAAGCAGATCGACCCGGCCGCGTCGGGTGTCCAGACGAGGAGGTTCTCCGCGGTGGCACCCGCCTCCTCGATGCGGTCGCTCATCGCCAGGAAGGTGTCGACGTTGAACCAGAGCGTGCCGCCGAACTGGACGATCGCCGCCCAGACCTCGAGGCGCACGCCGCGGGCGGTGCGCAACTGCTCGAAGGCGGCCGTGGTGAAGAAGATCGAGCCGACGAAGTAGGTCACGCCGACGGCGGTGTCGGAGAGCTTCGACGCCGCGGGGAGAGAGGCGAGCGCGAAGCAGGCCGACCCGATCATGAACAGCACGCCGATTCGCCTCTGGTCGCGCTCGGCGGCGCGGGCGGAGATGACCGCTGCGCCGGCGGCGCTCATCCGCGGCGACTAGCGGGCCGCGACTAGCGCGCGAGGGCGCCGATCGCCTCGGTGATCGGCGTCTCGCCGTTCAGGAGATCGAACGCGACGCCGGCCGTGCCCGGCTCGTCGAGCGCGGCGACGATGGTCGCCGCGACGTCCTCACGGGTCACCTGGCCGCGGCGTGAGAGCGGGGTCCCGACCTCGATCAGCCCGGTGCCGGGGTCGTTGGTGAGCCCGCCCGGGCGCACGATCGTGAACTCGAGGCCCGAGGCGCTGAGCGCCTCGTCCGCGTCGCGCTTCGCCTCGTAGTAGGGGCGCATCTGATCCGACCACCCGCCCTCGCGGTCGGCGCCCATCGCGCTCACTATCACGTAGCGGTCGACGCCGGCCGTCTTGCAGGCCTCGATCAGCTTCACCGCCGCGCCGTAGTCGACGGTGCGCTTTCGCTCCGGGCCCGACCCGGGGCCGGCGCCCGCGGCGAAGACGACCGCATCGGCGCGGGCGAGATTGGGGACGAGGTCGCCGTCGCCCTCGAGGTCGAAGAGCACGGGCTCCGCGCCGGCCGCCACCAGGTCGCCCGACTGCGCGTCGTCGCGGATGATCCCCCGCGGCTGATCGCCGCGGTCGGAGAGAAGCCGCGCCAGGCGCAGGGCGATCTTGCCGTGACCGCCGGCGATCAGGACGTCCATGAGACGAGGCTATCGGGCGTCAGCTCGCGGGGACGGCCTGGTCGTCGCCGCGACCGATCTTGCGCTCGCGCTCGGACGCCTCAGCGTCGTGGTAGGCGGCGATCCGGCCGGCGTAGCTCACGCGCTCCTCGAACTCGGCCGCCTGAGCGGAATGCGTCTCGGCCTGCGTGGCGTGGATCTCGGACTGCTCCGCGTACTCGTCGGCGAGCTTCGCGTGGTGCTCGGCCTCGCGGCGGTGGATCTCCGCCTCCTTGCCGAGCTCGCGGGCGCGCTGGGCGCTCGCCTTGGCCTGGCGGCGATGCTCCACCGCCTCGGTGGTCTCGCGATCGCGCTCCACTCGGCGCGTGATCATCACGCCACGCGCGAGGGCCACGGCGAATGCGAGCAGCACCGTGCCCCAGGCCATCACGAGTATCCAACCCACGGTTGTCACCGGGCGAGGTTTACCCCCAATGGGGGTGCCTTAACCCTGGGCTAGTCCCCTGGTAAGGACTGCTCACGCGACCTTTCGCGGGGCCGTCAGGCCGCGCGGCCCCTGTCAGGCGTTAACCGGTCTAGATTCCCCACATGGCCTTCGCGCGCACGGCGCCGCTTCGCCGTCAGCTCGAGCGCGCGCTCCCCGAGCGCCCGTTCACGGTCCGCTTCTGGGACGGAAGCCGCGTCGACGCTAACGACGGCAGCGCGGGCGCCAACGGGGCGGGGCCGACCTTCACCGTGTGCTCGCCGCGCGCCGTCGCCCACGCGCTCCGCGCCCCGGGTCAGCTCGGGATCGGGCGCGCCTACGTCGCCGGCGAGCTCGAGGTCGACGACCTCGACCGGGTCATCGACCTGCTCGACGGTTGGAAGCCGCCGCCGCTCGACGGCGCCGCGCGGGCGCGGCTGGCGCTCGCCGCCCTTGCGGCCTGCGGGCTGACG
>JBKPFS010000055.1:0-6873 GCA_046728935.1 Actinomycetota bacterium
GGTCGCTGGCAGCCGGCCTCACTGTCGCTCGCGACCGCGCTTTCCAACTCGCGCAAGGAGCAGACCTACAACACGCCGGCCGTCGCGACCCTGCTCCTGCTGGTCGACCAGGTCGAGTGGCTGCTCGGCTCAGGCGGGCTCGACTGGTGCGTCAAGCGCTGCACCGCGTCGTCCGACGCCCTGTACGGCTGGGCCGAGGGCTCCGACTTCGCGACCCCGTTCGTGTCCGATCCCGCGAAGCGCTCGCTCGTCGTGGGCACGATCGACTTCGACGAGGCCGTCGACGCGGCGCAGGTCGCCGCGACGCTGCGCGCGAATGGGATCGTCGACACGGAGCCCTACCGCAAGCTCGGGCGCAACCAGCTCCGAATCGGGATGTTCCCCGCCGTTGAGACCGCGGACGTGCAGGCCTTGACCGCGTGCATCGATTGGATCGTCGCGAACGTCGAGCGGGTGCAGCGCGGCGCCGTGGCGGGCGGGGTCACGAGCGGTGAGGTCGACGGATGAAGGTCCTGGTCAAGGAGAAGATCGCCGATTCGGGCGTGGACCTGCTGCGCGAGCAGTTCGACGTCGAGCTCGGCCTGGAGATGGACGATGGCGAGCTCGCCGACCGCATCGGCGAGTTCGACGCCATCCTGATTCGCTCGGGCACGCAGTTGACCGCCGACCTGATCGACAAGGCGGAGAGGCTGAAGGTCATCGGGCGCGCCGGGACCGGCGTCGACAACGTCGACGTCGATGCGGCGACCAAGCGCGGGATCATCGTCGCCAACGCGCCCGAGTCGAACTCGATCGCGGCGGCGGAGCACACGCTCGCGATGGCGCTCGCGCTGGCCCGAAATGTGCCCCAGGCGCACAGTTCCCTCGTCGCCGGGCAATGGGACCGCTCGCGGTTCGCCGGCAACGAGCTCTACGGGAAGACGCTCGGCGTGATCGGCTTCGGGCGCATCGGCCAGCTGGTCGCCAAGCGCGCGCTCGCCTTCGACATGGACGTCGTCGCCTACGACAAGTTCGTCTCCCCGGAGCGCTTCCGCGAGCTCGGCGTCGAGGGCGTCGAGACCACCGACGAGCTCTACGCCGGCGCCGACATCGTCACGATCCACCTGCCGAAGACGCCCGAGACCGTCGGCTGGATCGACGCGGCTGCGATCGCGAAGATGCGCGACGGGGTGCGGATCGTCAACTGCGCGCGCGGCGAGCTCGTCGATCTCGACGCAATCGAGGCCGGGCTCGAGTCCGGCAAGGTCGCTGGCGCGGCGCTCGACGTGTTTCCCGAGGAGCCGTTCACGTCGCATCCCCTGTTCGAGCGCGAGAACGTGGTGGTCACCCCGCACCTCGGCGCCTCGACCGCCGAGGCCCAGGATCGCGCCGGCATGCACACCGCCGAGCAGGTGCGGGCCGCCCTTACCGGTGGGGTGGTCACGAACGCGGTCAACATCGCCGCGATCCGCCCCGAGGAGATGGAGGCGCTCGCGCCGTTTGTCCCCCTGTGCGAGAAGCTCGGCCGTCTCGCGCAGGGCCTGGGCGATGGCTCGATCGACCGCGTGCGGGTCGAGTTCCACGGACGGATCGCGGATCACGACACCCGCCTGCTGGGGATCGCGGTGCTGGTCGGGATCCTCTCCGGCCACACGGAGGAGCCCGTCAACCTGGTCAACGCCCCGGCGATGGCGGAGGAGCGCGGGATCGAGCTGATCGAGGTGAAGGAGGCGACCTCCGAGGACTTCACCGAGCTGGTCGTGGTTCGGCTGGGCGGCGGGGACGGCGCCGCCGAGGTCGCCGGCACCGGGGTGGGGCCGCGCAACGTGCCCTACCTGGTCCGGGTCTGGGGCCAGAGCTTCTACATGCCGTTCGCCGACCATCTCGCGGTGTTCCGGTACGCCGACCAGCCGGGGATGATCGGCCGGGTCGGCACCGCGTTCGGCGAGCACGGCGTGAACATCGTCTCCGCAGCCGTCGGCGCCGAGGCTCGCGAGCATGAGGCGGTGATGGCGTTGACCACCGACGGGCCCGTTCCGCAGGACGTGATCGATGCGATCGCGTCCTCCGATGGCTTCTTCGTCGGTCGCGCCGTGGATCTGTAGCCGCCGAAAGTCCCGGCTCCGCCTCGACTTCCGCCGGGATAGGGTGGGGGCCCATGCGTGCCGTCGTCATTCCGCGTCACGGCGGACCCGAGGTCCTAGAAGTCCAGGAGCGCCCGGATCCTGAGGTTGGGCCTGACCAGATTCGCATCGCCGTGAAGGCGGCGGGGATCAACTTCGCCGATCTCCTCGCCCGGTCGGGCGTCTACCCGGATGCTCCGTCCCCGCCATGCATCGTCGGCTACGAGGTCGCTGGGGAGGTGGAGAGCGTTGGTGACGGGGTCGATGGGCTTGAGCCCGGTGATCGCGTCGTCGCCGGCACACGCTTCGGCGGCCACGCCTCGATGATCACCGTCCCCGCGAACGTGGCGATGCCGCTGCCCGACCGTCTGTCCTTCGAGCAGGGAGCGGCGATTCCGGTCAACTACGCGGCGGCCCAGGCCGGGTTGGTGACGATGGCGGGGCTGAAGCCGGGCGAGCGCGTGCTGATCCACGCCGCGGCGGGTGGGGTCGGCCTCTCGGCAACGCAAATGGCGAAGCGGATCGGGGCTGAGGTCTTCGGGACCGCCTCGCCGTCAAAGCACGACGCTATCCGCGAACACGGTGTGGATCACCCGATCGACTACCGCTCCCAGGACTTCGAGGCCGAGGTGCGCCGCCTCACCGAGGGCGACGGGATCGATGTCGCCTTCGACGCGCTCGGCCCCAAGAGCTTCCGCAAGGACTATCGCTTGCTCCGGAACGGAGGACGGTTGGTCATGTACGGCTACTCGGAGTCCGAGTCGGCCGGCGGACGCAACCTGGCCGCCATGGCCGGGGTCCTTGCGCGGGCGCCGTTCGCGACGCTGCCCTGGTGGAAGAGCCTCGCGATGCTGAACGAGAACAAGGGCGTCTTCGGCCTCAACGTGATCAAGTGGTCCAACGCCGAGATCCGCGAGCGGCTGCTGGCACCGCTCTTGCCAGCGTTCGAGGCCGGGGACCTCGATCCGGTCGTTGCCGAGGCGTTCCCATTCGATCGCGCGGCCGACGCCCACCGCTTCATCGCCGAGCGGCGCAACATCGGCAAGGTTGTATTGACGCCCTGACCCGCCGCGGCCGTGGTTACGCTCACCGGCGTGCCGGCCCTCGAACTCGCGAGCATCGGCAGCCTCTACGAGCGGGCGATCGTCGACACCGGGCGCCAGGCCGAGTTCCTGTTCTTCGTGGCCTTCCTGGTCAGCTGGGCATTCATCCGCACAAGCGCGCACCTGATCCGAGCACAGGTGAGCTGGTGGCCGGGCAACGTCGAGGTCGGCGGCACGCACGTCCACCACCTGGTCTGGGGGATCCTGCTGCTGCTGATCGCCGGCTACGTCGGGGTGGCGGTCCAGCCCGCGTCGCCCTGGCACGAGATCGTCGCGGTGCTGTTCGGGATCGGCACCGGGCTGACCCTGGACGAGTTCGCGCTCTGGCTCAACCTGCGCGACGTCTACTGGGAGAAGGAGGGCCGGCGGTCGATAGACGCGGTGATCGTCGCCGCATGCCTCTCCGGGATGGTGCTGGTCGGGTTTGCCGCCTGGGCGGACGTGGCGACGTCCGTGGAGGACGAGGTCTTCGCCGCCGTCGGGGCGGCCGGCGTGCTCGGCATCGCGTTCGTGCTCGCCACCGCGGCGAAGGAGAAGTTCGGCATGGCGCTGGTCGGGCTCTTCGTCCCCCCGGTCGCGGTCGTAGGGGCCGTGCGCCTGGCCAAGCCCCGCTCGCTGTGGGCGCGAGTGTTCTACGGCGACGCCAAGCGCTCGCGCGCCGAGCAGCGGTTCGGTACTCTGCGCGGCAGCGAATGACGCATCGCACGTCCAGCCTGGCGCTTCTCCTTCTCCTCCCCCTTCGGGGGGAGTGATCGCCGGGCGGCGCGACAGCCGCGAACGCAAGAGATTTCATTCGCACCGAGAAGGAGGAAGCCCATGGCGGGCCATGAGACCAACGGAGTACCCGACGTAGCCGACGCGGACCGCGTCCACATCTTCGACACCACGCTGCGTGACGGCGAGCAGTCGCCCGGGATCTCCCTCAACACGCAGGAGAAGGCGGAGATCGCGCAGCAGCTGGCGCGGCTCGGCGTCGACGTGATCGAGGCGGGCTTCCCGATCACCTCCCCCGGCGACTACGAGGCCGTCGAGACGATCGCCCGCAACGTCCACGGGCCGGTGATCTGCGGTCTCGCGCGCACGCACAAGGCCGACATCGACGCGGCCTGGGGCGCGATCAAGGACTCCGACCGCCCCCGCATCCACACCTTCATCTCGACCTCCGACATCCACATCGAGCACCAGCTCCAGACCAGCCGGGAGGACGTGAAGGGCCAGGCGAAGGCCGCGGTGGCCCTGGCGAAGTCGTATTGCGACGACGTCGAGTTCTCGCCCATGGACGCGACGCGCGCGGACGTGGAGTTCACCGCCGAGGTCTGCGCGATCGCCGTGGCCGAGGGCGCGACGGTGATCAACATCCCCGACACGGTCGGCTACACGACCCCCGAGGAGTACCGCCGCTACTTCGAGCGCCTGTACGAGCTCGTGCCCGGGCTGCGAGACGTGCGGGTCTCCGTCCACTGCCACGACGACCTGGGGCTCGCGGTCGCGAACTCCTACGCCGGCGTCCTTGCCGGGGCACGGCAGGTCGAGTGCGCCGTGAACGGGATCGGGGAGCGAGCCGGCAACTGCTCGCTGGAGGAGATCGTGATGCTGCTACGGACCCGGCGCGACGAGCACGGCCTCGACACCACGCTCGACACTCGCGAGCTTGCCCGGACGAGCCGTATGGTGAGTCGGTTCACCGGCTACGCCGTGCAGCCGAACAAGGCCGTGGTCGGGCGCAACGCCTTCGCCCACGAGTCCGGCATCCACCAGGACGGGGTGCTGAAGGAACGCACCACCTACGAGATCATGGACGCGCGGGACGTCGGCCTGGAGTCGAACTCGATCGTGCTCGGCAAGCACTCGGGACGCCACGCGCTGCGCGACGCTCTCGAGCAGCTCGGGTTCAAGGTCGAGGGCAACGCGCTGAACCAGGCGTTCAAGCGCTTCAAGGAGATCGCGGACCGCAAGAAGCAGGTGACGGGCCTCGACCTCGAGGCGATCGTCTCCGACCAGGTCCGCGAGGGCTCGGAGCGTTACGAGCTGGCCTGGTTCGACGTCGAGGCCTCCTCGCGGCGCGAGCCGCGGGCGCGGGTGGCCGTCGCACTGCCGTCTGGCGAGGCGGCGGAGGGCGAGTCCGGGGGCGACGGGCCCGTCGACGCGATCTTCGGCGCGATCCGCGACGCCACGGGCATCGACTCCGAGCTGCGCCAGTACACGGTGTCGGCGGTGACCGAGGGCGAGGACGCCCTCGGCGAGGTGACGGTGATGCTCCGGGCCCACGGCCGTCTCGCCTCCGGCCAGGGCGTCGCCACCGACATCCTCGAGGCGTCGGCGCGCGCGTACGTGCGGGCGCTCTCGAACGCGCTCGAGGGTGCTGCCGTGCGCGAGGCGGAGGGGGTCACGGCCGAGGCCGCGACGGAGCCGGCGACGCCTGGGCCGTAGCCGCACCGGCGTCATGTTGCGCCGGGTCGCGGCGCGTGGGATGGTTGGCCCGTGATCGTCGAGCAGGCCGCTGACGCGCTTGGCTCGGTAAGCGAGGACCTCGGTCATGTGCTCCGCGGCTCGCCCGCCGGGCTCGTAGGAGACATGGATGAGCAAGACTGGCGTCGGCACTTCGGCTCGCGTTACGAAAGGTGGGTCGACTGCAAGCGAACCTCGATCCGCACGGCGTCTTCTGCTCGCTCCTCCTGCCATGAACATACGCTGGTGGCGGCTCACCAAATAGCCTCTCGAGCGTGGGCTCACTCGACGGCCGCAAGGCGCTGATCACCGGCGCGTCATCGGGGATCGGCGAGGCGACCGCGCTGGCGATGGCGCGCGAGGGCGCCGCTGTCGCCCTGGGCGCCCGGCGCAAGGATCGTCTCGACGAGATCGTCTCCCGCATCCAGGCCCAGGGCGGTGAGGCATTCGCGATCGAGGCCGACGTCGCAGAGGAGCAGCAGGCTCGCGCGCTGGTAACGAGCGCGCACTCTGAGCTCGGCGGCCTCGACTGCCTGGTCAACAACGCCGGCCTGATGCTGCTGGGGCTGGTGCAGGATGCCGACCCGGACGAGTGGCGCCGGATGATCGACGTCAACCTGCTCGGGCTCCTCTACTGCACCCACGCGGCGCTGCCGATCATGCGCGACGACGGGGGAGGGGACATCGTCAACATCTCCTCCCTCGCCGGGCGTACCGCGCGCCTCGGGGTGGGGGTTTACAACATGACGAAGTGGGGCGTGGTCGCGTTCTCGGAGGCCCTGCGGCAGGAGGCCATGCACATCGGAGTCCGGGTCACCTGCGTCGAGCCCGGGTTTGTCGACACCGAGCTGCAGGGACACAACGCCAACCCGCTGGCGGTCGAGGGGATCAACCGGGAGCGTGAGCGGATCAAGGACGTGCTCGAGGCCGACGACGTCGGCAGGGCGATCGTTTACGTGGTGAGCCAGCCCAAGCACGTGTCGTTGAGCGAGTTCATCGTCAGGCCAACCGGCGAGTGAGCGGTTCCGCGGAAACACCGGTTCTGAACAACTGTACGTGATAACGTACAGATTCGGTGGCTGTGACTACCCAGAACGGCGCGTTGGGTGCCCGCGTGAGGGCGCTCCGCGAGGGCATGGGCCTCTCGCTCCGCGAGCTCTCGGAGCGCAGCCGGGTGAGCCCGCCGATGCTGTCGCAGGTCGAGCGTGGAGAGACCAGCC
>JBKPFS010000056.1:0-18697 GCA_046728935.1 Actinomycetota bacterium
AGCGCCTCGTGCACGTGCAGGCCCTCCGGCGCGAAGCGCCAGTGGATCGTGCCCTCGTCGCCGTGGTCGACCGCGACGATCAGGACGGCGACGCTGAGCTCGGCCTCGCCGCCGTAGTCCTCGGCAATCTCCTCCATCAGCTCGGCCGCCATGTGCCCGATCGTGCGGTCGATGCCCTTCTCACCTCCGCTCTCCATGGAGGGCACCGTAGTGCACTTAGTGTGCGCCGCATGCCGCGTGCCCCCGATCCCCCGTCGCGGCCCCTGGCGGTGGGGCTCGTGCTCGGCGGCGTGGCCTCGGTGCAGATCGGCGCGGCGCTCGCCACCACGCTCTTCGACGAGCTCGGCCCGGCCGGCGCGGTGTTGCTGCGCATCGGCTTCGGCGCCGCCGTGCTGGTGGCGATCTGGCGGCCGGCCTTCGAGAGGCTCCTCCGCGGCGACGGCCGTCGCGACGTCCTCCTCTTCGGCCTCTCCCTCGGGCTGATGAACTGGAGCTTCTACGAGGCCCTCGATCGGATCCCGCTGGGGATCGCTGTGACGCTCGAGTTCGTCGGCCCGCTCGGCGTGGCCGTGGCGACCTCCCACACGCGGGCGGACGCCGTCTGGGTGACCCTGGCTGCCGTGGGCATCCTCCTCCTCTCCCCCACCCCGGGGGGCTCGATCGATGCGCTCGGCGCCGCCTTCGCGCTGGGGGCGGGGGCATGTTGGGCGGCCTACATCGTGCTCGCGGCGCGCGTCGGTCGCTCGTTCGCGGGCGGAACCGGCCTCGCGCTCGCGATGGTTGTGGCGACGCTGGTCGTGTTGCCTGCAGGGATCGCGGCCGAGGGCGACGCCTTCGATGAGCCGTCCCTGCTCGCGACCGGGCTCGCGGTCGCGCTCCTGAGCTCGGCGATCCCCTACTCGCTCGAGCTCGAGGCGCTCCGGCGCCTGCCCAAGGGCACCTTCGGCGTGATGATGAGCCTCGAGCCCGCGGTCGCCGCCACCGTCGGCTTCGTTGGGCTCGACCAGGGGCTCTCCGCGAACGAGGTGATCGCGATCGCCCTGGTGGTCACCGCGAGCGCCGGCGCGCTCCGCACCGCGCCGCCCGCTGTCGAGGCGTGAGTTAGCGGCTAGGGGACGTCGAGGTACTCGAGCGCTCGGGAGAAATGCAGCCCGGGCTGCGGCCCGCCTTCGAGCGCGTAGACGCGGCCGCCCTTGGCCACGCCGCCCACCCCGTGGCGGGGCGTGAGCATCTCGGGCAGCGCCGTCCACTCGCCCGCATCCGGGTCGAAGCGCTCGACCTGCTCGATTGTCTCGCCGCCCTCGCCGAGCTCCTCGCCACCGAAGGCGACGAGGGCGGCGGCGACCGCAACGGTCGCGTGGCCGCTGCGGCCGACCTCGAGCGGCGGCTCGGTGCGCCACTTGCGGCCCTTGATCGAGTAGCTCTCAACCGTCGTCTGGCCCCCGTTCACCGGCCCCGGCCGGCCGGCGGTGACGTAGAGGCGACCCTCGAGGATCGCGCCGCCGACGTGATTTCGCCCGGTGGGCATGCCCGGCCCGCGGTGCCAGCGTCCGCGCTTGACGTTGAAGATCTCGAGCCTTCGCCGGCGGTCGCTGGCCTTCGTGGCGCCGCCCGCGGCGTAGAGCTTTCGGCCCTTGCCGGCGAAGGCGAGCGCCGAGCGCGCCGTCGGCGCGTCCGGGAGGCGGCGCCAGCGCCTGCGCTTCGGGTTGAAGCGGTAGAGGCGCGGCGACTTCGCCTCCTGTCCCCGGGCGGGCCAGTTGCCGCCGAGGACGTAGAGCCTGCCGCGCAGCGAGGTCACGGCGGCGTGGTTGACCGCGATCGGCAGGTCGGGCATCCGCTTCCAGCGGTTCCCGGAGATGTCGTAGCGGGCGACCTTGCCGGTGGTCCCGCCGCTCGATTGGAAGCCGCCGACGACGTAGATCCGATCGCGAATCCTCGCCGCCCCCACCTCGGTGCGCTCGAAGATGCTCGGCGCGAGCGACCCCCAGACGGCGCCGCGGCGCTCCGTGGGCGCGCCGCGGCCGTCCTCGTCCCCGGCGATCAGCGCGACGGCCGTCGCGGAGGCAGGGCCAGGGCCGCGGCCAGCCCGGCGCGGGCCCGGCCGGTACGGTGCACGGCGCTCACCGGGCCCCTTGAGGCCGTTTCTCCCAGCCGGCGCACTCGCGGACCGGCAGCCGGGGGTAGCGCGGATAGGCGGGGTCGGTGCGCGAGCGCTCGCAGAGCGAGAAGCGCGAGCCGCGCGTGTTGCGAACCACGCGCTGATGGACGCAGGAGTCGCACAGCCCGGCCGCGGGCGCCGCCATGGGGTCAGTATCGCGGCTGGGTGCGGCGAGCCGCCGGCTAGCAGCTCGCGTTGGGCGTGCTCGGCATCGCCCCGCCCGAGCACTCGACGTAGCGCACGCGCTTGTAGCGCAGCAGCGTTGAGGCGTCGAAGTCGCTGGGGTCGGGAGCGGAGATGAAGTTGGCGCTTCCCGTGACCAGGGTCGTCTCCCCGACCATCGCGCCGATGAGGATCGAGCTGCCGCCGAGCGTCACGGCGGAGCGCGGCGCGTAGATGAAGACCTCGTTCGGCACGGTCGCGTCGCCGGTCATGTTGACCTGGGTGTCGTACTGGTCCGAGCCGACGAACATGAACGCGAAATCCTTCGCGTCCCCGCTCGTGGCGATCACCTTGGCGTTACCGGTCACCGACAGCTGCACGTACGGGAAGGGCGTCGAGTCAGTCGCATCGATCGCCACCGGATCGCCCGTGGCGCGGCAGTTCTCGGGCGAGTCGAAGTAGATCCGAGGCGCGGCACCGCGCGCCGCGATCAGGGTCGAGTTGCCGTCCATCACCAGTCGGCAGAAGCTGTAGTTGGTGCCGCCCAGGGTCACGGTGCCGTTCCCATGAAGCTGGAGCACGCGGGTGACCGGGTCCCACTGCACCGAGTTGCCGCTCGGGGGCGTGCGCACGTCCTCGGTGAAGAAGCGGGCGTTGTCGTTCGCCCCGCCATCGACGGGCGAGACCGAGCCCTGGTCGACCGGCGGGAAGTCCGTCGTCCCCGCCTGCTTGCTCCACCCCGGGCACCAGAGGCTCGAGCCCTCGAGCACGAGGTCGTGGCCGGGGCCGTAGGTGACGTCCCCGCACATCACCGCGGAGCTGTTGAGCGTCACGTCGCCGTTGCTCGCCGCGTTGCCGATCACGCTCGGCTCCTCGAGCGAGCCGGGGCTGCCGACCGTGAGCTCGTCGAGCCCGACGATCTGGTTGTCGCCGAAGATCGCCGCGCCCGTCACCGCCCTGGCGGTGACGTCGATCCGCCGGCTGACTCCGTTGGCGGTGCCGACCGCGACGATCTGGAGCTCGCGCTGGTTCTGGCGGGCGCCGGTGAGCGACCACGGCTTCACCCGGTAGCGAAACGACCCGTCGCCCACCTCGACGGGGCCGAACTGCGGGCACCAGCTGTCGAACAGCGGGAGGCCGGCGACCAGGTCACCTCCGAGCGTCGGGATCACGCACGGGAGCCCCTCGGTGGTGACGACCTTGTTCTGGCGGAAGAGCGCCAGCTCGGCCCCGGCGTCGGCGGCCGCGAGGGCGTCCTTGGACGCCTCGTCGCGGACGCTGCCCCGCTGGGCGCTGATCGATGCGGTCACGGCCGCCCCGGCGAGGGCCAGCCCGACGACGATGATCATGAGCACGATCGGCACGGCCAGGCCCCGTTCGGACCGTGCCCAAGCTCGTGGCATCCAGAGTCGGCGGCGCATGCGTCCACGATCAGCATCGGCGCCGCGGGCCCGCGGCCGTGCACGAGGGCCGCCGGCTCGACGGATGCCCGACGGTACTTCAGTTTGTATAGTCGGCTCGTGGTCACGTTCCGGCGTTTGCTCGGCTTCCTGCGCCCATATCGCCGCACGGTGATCGCGTCGCTGATCTTCGCCTGGGCGGCGATGGGGATGACGGTCGCGATCCCGTGGCTGGTGGGCAACGCGGTCGGCGCGATCGAGAGCCACAACCGGTCCTACCTGCTCCCGCTGGCGCTCGTGATCGTGGGCGCCGGAATCCTGCGGCTCGGCCTCACGGTGATTCGCCGTCTGATCGCCGGCCGGGTGTCGCTCGCGGTCGAGTTCGACCTCCGCGAGCGCATGTACTCGCACCTACAGGAGCTCGAGCTGGGGTTCTTCGACGCCCAGCAGACGGGCCAGCTGATGTCCCGCGCGACGGTCGACCTCCAGTCGATCCGCTTCTTCCTCGGCTACGGCCTCATCTTCCTGACCCAGAACGCGCTCACGATCGCGTTCGCGAGCGTGGTCATGATCGCGCTCAAGCCGTGGCTGGCGGCGCTCGCGCTGCTCCCGGTGCCGTTCGTGGTCCTCGCGGCGGCCCGCTTCAACCGCCTCTCGCGGCCCGCGGTGCAGGAGATCCAGCAGCGGATCGCGGAGCTCACCGCGGAGGCGGAGGAGAGCGTGTCAGGGATCAGGGTCGTGAAGGCCTTCGCGCGCGAGGACCACATGCTCGGGCGCTTCCGCCACTCGGTCGCCCGCGTCTTCGACCAGAACGTCTACTCGACCCGCCTGCGCGCCTTCTACTCACCCTTCCTCGGCTTCATCCCCAGCCTCGGGCTGGCGATCGTGCTCTTTGTCGGCGGGCGCGAGGTGATCTCCGGCGGCCTGTCGCTGGAGAACTTCACCCGCTTCTACTTCTACCTCGTGATGCTCACCGGCCCGATGCGGATGCTCGGGATGTCGTTGGGGATGGCGCAGCGGGCGGTCGCCTCGGGCAACCGCATGTTCGAGATCCTCGACCGCGAGCCGCAGGTGACGAGCCCACCCGGCGCGCCGCCCCTGCCGGAGGGCCGCGGACGGGTGGAGTTCCGCGGCGTCACCCTGCGCTACGACGGCGCCAGCGAGCCAGGGATGGCGAGCGATGGAGCGACCGCCGTCGCGAGCCGACGGGATGGAGGCGCGCGAGGGCGATCGCTTCCCGCGCTGACGGACATCGACCTCGACGTGCCGGCCGGGCGGACGGTGGCGCTCGTCGGTCCCACCGGCTCGGGGAAAACCAGCCTCGTGGCGCTGATGGCGCGTCTGTATGACCCGAGCGAGGGCAAGGTGCTCGTCGACGGGGCCGACGTACGGTCGGTCGACGTGCGCGCGCTGCGGCGCTCGGTCGCCTTCGTCGCCGACGACAGCTTCCTGTTCTCGGCCACCGTCGCGGAGAACATCGCCTACGCGAGGCCGGACGCGACGCGCGACGAGATCGAGCAGGCGGCGAGGCGCGCGCAGGCGCACGGGTTCATCGAGCGCCTCCCAGAGCGCTACGACACGCTGGTCGGCGAGCGCGGGATGACGCTCTCGGGCGGACAGCGCCAGCGCATCGCGATCGCGAGGGCGCTGCTCGCCGACCCGCGCATCCTGATCCTCGACGATGCGACGTCGTCCGTCGACGCCCGCACCGAGGCTGAGGTCAAGCGCGGCCTGCGCGAGGTGATGGAGGGCCGGACGACCTTCATCGTCGCCCACCGGATGTCGACGACCTCGCTCGCCGACGAGATCGTGGTCATGGACGCCGGCCGGATCGCCGATCGCGGCACGCACGAGGAGCTGCTCGAACGCTCGGAGCTCTACGCCGAGATCGCCGAGTTCGGCTGCGAGGACGTCGTCTTCCTCCAGCGCGACCTCGAGGCGCGGGAGGAGGTGGCGCGGCTATGAGGAGTCTCAGCCCGTTCCGCGGCGGCCGCCGTCCCCGCCCGGGGCGCGAGGAGCCGCTCGAGGGCATCGACCCGGAGGCCGCGGGCTCCGACGTCGCGGAGGACACCGAGGACCAGGCGAACCAGCCCGGGCGGCTCGCCGGAACGCTGCTCCTCTTCCGCGACCTCTGGCGGCTCATCCGGGGCGAGGACCAGCGCGGGCGGAAGCTGCGCTGGATGTTCGGCCTGCTGCGGCCCTATCGGCTTCAGGTGATCCTGATGCTGGTCGCGCTCGTCGTCGTGACGGCCGCCTCGCTCGCGCCTCCGCTGCTGGCGGGCAAGGCGATCGACGACGGGATCCGCGCGGACGACGCCGGGGCGCTGACCGTGATCGTGCTCGTGTTCATCGCCTCGGCGGCCCTCTACTGGGCCGCGAGCTACGCGCAGACCTACCTCGTCGGCTGGGTCGGTCAGCGCGCGCTACAGGATCTGCGCACCCGGATCTACACCCATCTGCAGGCGATGTCGATCGGCTTCTTCACGCGGCGCCGGCCCGGGGTGCTGATCTCGCGGCTGACCAACGACGTGCAGGCGCTCGACAGCCTCGTGACCGACGGGGTCGTGACCCTGTTCTCGAGCACCCTGACGCTCGTCGGCGTGGTGGCCATCCTGCTCTTGCTCGACGTGCCGCTGGCGCTGGTGACGTTCCTCACCTTCCCGCTGCTGGCCGTCGGGAGCTTGGCCTTCCGGATCGTCTCCGCTGACGCGTACCGGATCACGCGGGAGAAGATCGCCAACATCACCGCGTACCTCCAAGAGACGCTCTCCGGGGTGCGGGTCGTGCGCTCTTTCGGTCGCGAGGAGGGCCACCTCGCGCGGATGTCGGAGCTCAACGATGAGAACCGGCGGGCCAACCTGCGCACCGTCTACCTCAACGCCTCGTACTTCCACGCCGTCGAGCTGCTGTCGGCGATCGGGACGGCGGCGATCATCCTCTACGGCGGATACCAGGCGCTCGACGGCAACATCGAGATCGGGGTCGTGGTGGCGTTCGTCGGCTACCTGCAGCTGTTCTTCGACCCGATCCAGCAGATCTCGCAGCTCTACACGACCTACCAGCAGGGGATGGCGGCGCTGGACAAGATCTTCGACCTGCTCGACACCCGCCCCGACATGGTCGATCGCGAGGACGCGATCGACCCGGGCCGGCTGAGGGGCGAGATCGAGCTCGAGGACGTGTGGTTCTCGTACGCGCGCGGGGGCGACGCCTCCGCCGAGGAGCTCGAGCTCGAGGACGGCTCTGGCGAGTGGGCGCTGGCGGGGATCGACCTTCACGTGTCCGCCGGCCAGACGGTCGCCCTGGTCGGGGAGACGGGCGCGGGGAAGTCCACGCTCGCCAAGCTCGTGGCGCGCTTCTACGACCCCCAGCGCGGTCGCGTCCTGGTCGACGGCCACGACGTCCGCGACCTCGATTCGTCCGCGCTTCGCGGGCAGCTCGGAATCGTCCCGCAGGAGGGGTTCCTGTTTTCGGGCACGGTGCGCGACAACATCGCCTTCGGCCGGCCCGATGCGGAGGAGGACGAGATCCTCGCCGCGGCGGCGGCAGTTGGAGCGGACCAGTTCGTGGAGCGCCTCAGCGACGGCTACGAGACCGAGGTCGGTGAGCGCGGGGTCCACCTGTCGGCCGGCCAGCGCCAGCTGGTCGCCTTCGCGCGAGCCCTGCTCGCCGATCCGAGGATCCTGATCCTCGACGAGGCGACGTCGAATGTCGACGTTCGCACGGAGCGCATCATCGAGGCGGGGCTGGCGCGCCTGCTGGCGGGGCGCACGGCGATCGTGATCGCGCACCGGCTCTCGACGATCAGGCGCGCCGGGCGGATCGTCGTCCTCGAGCACGGGCGGATCGCCGAGTCAGGTACGCACGACGAGCTGATCGCCGCCGGCGGTGTCTACTCGCGGCTCTACGGGGCCTGGGCGGAACAGGCCGCGTAACGATGGGTCAGGGCCCTGCCCGCAACCCCGTCGGCGCGGACGCGGGAGCAGAAGAATGAGCCCGAGCCGTAGGCGAGGGCAATGTGTTCATGCGGGAGCGGAGCAGCCGACGGGCAGTTATTACGGGCTGACCCCGCCCGATCCGGAGCCGGTGCCGCCCGTGGCGCCGCCGCCGGTACCGGCGCCGCCGCCGGTTCCGGGGGTCGCGCCGCCGCCCGTGCCGGTGGCGCCGGTGGCCGGGGCGGTGGGAGCGGGCGTCGCGGGGACGACGGGGGTGGTGGTGGTGGGCGTGGTCGTTGTCGGCGCAGCGGCGCCCCCGGTGGTGGCCGGGTTGCCGCATACCTTGAACCCGAACTCCTCGGCCGCGGCCTGGGCGTCCGCCTCGGCCGTGGCCTCGGTCGCCTCCGCCTCGCTCGCCGCCTCGACGTCGTTGGCCTGAAGCGCCGACTCGCGGTCCTGGATTGCGCTCACCTCGTCCTGGAGGGCGCGGAGGAAGCGGTTCGCGGCGTCGGCGTCCTTGTCTGGCTGGTTGAGGGTCTGGAGCTGATCGAGCTCGCCGGAGACGAGCTCGGCCTCCTGGCCGGCGGCGGCGCTCGTGTCGGAGGTGTCGATGGACGCCAGGGCGGTGTTCGACTCCTCGCAGATGCCGTCCGCCTCCGCGATGTAGTCCTTCTTGGGCATCGTGGTTTCCTCGGGCGTGGTCGTCTCGCCGAGGTTGGTGATCGCCGGGGCGCTGCCGTCCTCCTCGCCGCCGCACGACTTGACCAGCAGGACGATGATCACGAACACGCCGATGAGCGCGCTGAGCGCGACGAGGCGCCTGCGCTGGTAGACGTCCATTGAGGCGAAGGTAACAAAGGGTTAGCCGCCTGCGTACGACGCGGATCCGCGCCTGCGAACTCGCGCCCAGCGGCGTCGGGACGGGTCGCCACCGTTACTCCGGCGCCGGGCGCGGGTTGTGCCCAAGCGGGGGCTCAGGCGTGCCGATGCCGATTGGAGATGCGACCGACGCAGGGACCTTCCAGGACATCGATCGTCCTTGCCGTCGCGGCGGCGAGCGTGCTCGCTTGCGCGATTCCGGCGGCCGGCGGGGTCGGCGGCGGGGGATCCGTGCGGGTGTCGAGCACGGGCGACAACGCGGAGCTCGTGAAGACGATCCCCATCGGCCGCAGCGTCGACGACAGGCCGCAGGTGGTGATGTCGCTCGGGTCGAGCAAGGTCGGCCAGCTCGAGGACGGGGATCGGATCGAGGGGACGGCCGAGGTCGAGGTGACGGTGTGCCTGAAGAAGAACCCGCTTCACCCGGGCCCGGGAAACCCGTGCGTGGGGAAGACGTACGGCTACAACCCAAGGGTGCAGGCGCAGCTGGTGCTCGGCCCCACCGCGTCTTCCGCCGGCGCCGGCAGCACGGTCGCGGTGTCGGACCCGCTGCGGAAGAAGTGCACGCAGCGCCAGCCGGATCGCAACCACCACTGCGTGCTGGTGATCGACGACGGGCGGCTCGACGTGGAGGACGCCGACGCGCTCCCGTGCAGCCCTGGCGGCTGCAACCTCAACCTGGTCGTGAGCGCGTGGGACCGCGACGCCAGGAAGGGGCACAAGCTGGCGATCGGCTCGGTCGACGCGAAGGGCCACGTGGTCGGCGACCAGGGCGCGGTCAACGTGATCAGGTTCCGGCCGGGCGATCAGCCGAAGCCGGACCCGATCGTGGGCGAGCGCGAGCGCTCGCGACTGCCGATCAACGGCGACGACCAGGAGCCGAGGAAGAAGGTCGTCTACTCGGCGAGGCTCAGCAACCTGAACGCGGGCGAGCAGATCGCGGTGGAGGGCGCCGCGGTGGCGAAGATCAACCACCTCGCCTACAGCGTGTTCATGACCACCGAGGTGGTGCTCTCGGAGAGCCCGGGCTCGGTGAAGAACAACGCGCCGGTGAACCTCACCTCCACGCACGGCCGCGTGTCGAAGGGGAACGGGTTCAACTGCACGCAGGGACGCAGCGGCCACAAGACGCCCTGCGTGGCGAAGAAGGTCGGCGTGCTCGAGATCGTCCAGAACCGCAACGCGCCCGTCTACGTCAACCTCGTCAGCGGGATCCGGACGCAGTTCCCGCCCGAGAAGCACCGCAAGGGCGACAAGGCGAAGCTGACCGACAAGGGCTTCCTGAACGTCTATCGCTACGGGCCCTGAGCCTCGGCCGTTGAGGTTCTGAGCGGCGGCCGCCGTGGCTAGAGTCTGCGCCTCCCCTCGAGGAGGCTCGTGCGCCCGTCCCGCAACGTCATCGAGCAGACCTGGCTCGCCTACGCCCTCGACGGGGAGGTCGAGGGCTCGCGCGTCGAGGCCGGAATCGATCGGGTCGGGGAGCACTACGCCGCGCTGATCGCGGACCGGGTGGTCCGCAGCGAGCGCCGTGATCGCGGCTTGGGGCTGGTGCTGTGGCGCCGCGACGACGCGCGCCTTCGCTGGCCGCTCTGGGTGGAGTCGGAGGGCCTCGCGGCCGCCGCGACCGCGGTGCCGACTGGATGGCGGCGGGTGGTCGGCGAGATGACGATGGAGGAGGCGCCGCCGGCGCTGGTGCGGGCGCTCGCCGAGGTACCCGAGCGAGCGGCGGAGCTGAATCCGCCGTTCGTGATCGGGGTACGCGACCGGGCCGGCCTGACGGTCGTCAACGACTTCCTGGGCGCGGGACGGCTCTACGAGATGGCGTTCGAAGGCGGGTGGGTGTGGTCGAATCGGCTCGGGGCGCTGCCGCTGTTCGCCGGGACCGCGCCGCAGGCCGATTCCGATGCCTGGGCGATCTTCGCGGCCGCGGGTTGGTTTCTTGGCGAGGCGACGCCGATCGCCGGGGCACGCAAGGTGGCGCCGGGCTCGATCGTGCGGGTCACGACCGGGCCGAGCGGGGTGGTCGTCGAGTGCACGGCGAGCGGGGCCGCGCGGCGCGCGGTGGAGCCGCGCCGGGTTCGCTTTCGCGAGGCGGCGGGCTCGGCGGCGGACCAGGTACGGGGCATGGCCGCAGATCTGGGCGAGGCCTGGGAGGGGCCGATCGCGATCTCGCTCACCGGCGGGCGTGATTCGCGCGTGTCGGCGGCGGGGGCGATCGCCGCCGGCATCGAGGCGACGTTCAACACCGGCGATCAGGTGCCGGGAGAGGTCGATGTCGTGCGCGAGCTGGTGGGGAGCGCGCCGGTCGAGATGGATCACAGCGTCTACTCGCCGGAGCCTGAGGAGGAGCCGACGGACGATCTGCGCCAACGGATCCGCGACATCCACCTCGTCCACGACGGGATGCGCAACCCGCAGGAGGTGCGGCGGCCGACCGAGGTTCCCCAGCGCCACTGGCCCGTGCCAACGCTGTCGGGCCACGGGGGCGAGCTGGGGCACGGCTTCTACTACGGCCGCAAGGACAAGCTGCGGAAGCTGCGCCGCGGGGGTCGGCAGGCGGTCGTGGGACAGCTCGAGCGCAATGCGAGGCGGCGGCACTCGGCGGCGACCGAGGAGGGCTACGGGCTCTACATGTCCGAGTGCGAGCGCACGCTGGCGGAGGGCGAGTCGTACGGGCTCTCGGGCCCGGTGCTGCTCGACTGGTTCTACATGGCCCAGCGGCTCCCCTACCGCTCGGGGCTAGGGGCGCGGAGCGGGCGCTCGTCGGCGTGCGTGGCGCCGGCGTTCGTGCGGGGCGCGTTCGACCTGCGGCCGACGGACCGCCTGACCGCGAAGCTCCACCGGGCGGTCGTCGCTCAGCTGGTGCCCGAGTGGGCAAAGGTCGATTTCTTTCGCTCCGACTCCGAGGAGATGCCGGAGATCCACCGGACGCGGATCTGGGAGCGCCCGGGCGAGGCGGGGGTCGTGGAGCAGACGATCGCCGGGCGCGAGGGCTGGCCGGAGATGCTCGACCCGACGCGGATCGAGCAGATGTGGCGCGAGGTCCGCTCGGGCGCCGGCTCAGCGGACTACGAGCACGTCTTCTACCGCCTCGTCTGGCGCGCGGGGTACGAGGAGCACCTGCGGACGCTGGCCGCGCGAATCCCTTGAGGGTCGGAACGCGACTCGATCCTTTGCAGCCTTTTCTGACCCATAGGTCCCAAGAATGCTGCAGTCGTGGGGCGCGGAGCGGGCGGGGTCGCTCGCTACCCTGAGAGACTCGCTTGCGGGGTCGAATAATCGGCAATTCGCACGGCTCTGGACCGTGAGATCGGGGTTCGAGTCCCTGCCCCGCAGTTCAGATGCTGGCCTCCGCGCCTAGCTGATCGCTTCCAGATCGCTGTCGACGTCCGCCAGCGCATCCCTCTGCGCTGAGATATCCGCCCCCGTCTCGATCAGCGTTCGCGCGTGGGCGAGGTCGTCCGAGCGCTCCACTGACAGCGCGCCCTTCACCCGCCCGTCCTTCAGATACCAGGCGCTGAACTCGCCGCCATCGCGGTCGCCCCGCCAGACGATCTCGTCCCACTCGAACGCCGGTCCCACGTACTCCAGGCTCGCCCAGTCGGCCAGGTCGCTGAAGAAGTACGGCACCACCCGGTAGGGCTCGGACTCCCCGAGCATCGCCCCGCCCACGTACTGCCCCTGCTGGAGCGCGACGTCCCAGTGCTCGACCCGAAGGCGCTGCCCATGGACGGCGCTGTCGTACGAGCAGGCATCCCCGGCCGCGAAGATGTCCTCCACCGACGTCTCGAGCCTCGCGTCACAGACGATCCCGTTTTCGACCTCCAATCCGGCCTTCTCCGCGAGCACCACGTCGGGCCGCACCCCCGCCCCGATGACAACCATGTCGCCCTCGACCGTCCGCCCGCTCTTCGTCACCACCGACTGCACCCTTCCCGAGCCCTCGAACGCCTCCAGCTCCTCGCCGCCGAAGACCTCGATCCCGTGGTCGGTGAGCACGTCCTGGAACCAGCGCCCCGGCTCGTCGCCGAACGTCCGTGAGAGCGGTACCTCCTCCAGCATCAGGATCGTGCACGTGGCGCCCCTCGCGGTGAGCGATGCCGCCACCTCGCAGCCGATATAGCTGCCCCCGATTAACACCACGTGGTCCGCCGCCTCGGCCTCCTCGCGGATCGCGTCCGAGTTACCGAACGCCCGCAGGTAATGGATCCCCTCCAGCTCCGCCCCCTCCACGCGCAGAATGTTCACGTTCGCACCGGTGGCCAGCAGCGCCTTGCCGAACGTCACCTCCTCCCCACCCTGAAGCGTCGCCCGCCGCTCCGCGGGATCGAGCGACATGACGTTGGTCCGCATTAGCAACTCGACCCCGTTCTCCTCATACCACTCCGGCTGATTGACGTAGGCGTCCTCGCGTGACGCCTCGCCCCGCATGTACTCCTTTGACAGCGGCGGGCGCTCGTACGGCGGCTCCGACTCGCGCCCGACGAGCAGCACCGATCCGTCCGCGCCGCGCTTTCGCAGCTCCGAGGCGCAGTACGCCCCCGCCATGCCCCCGCCGACGATCAGGAAGTCGACTTCGCGCGCCATCGCCGTCGGTGACCCCAGGCGCCGGGCGGCCTACCCGGCCGCCGCCCCGTCGGGGCCGAAGTAGGAGGTCAGATCCTCCTCCACGGTTGGGTCGAGCACGGCGAGGATCTCGTCGCCCGCCTCCAGCACGGTGTCCGGGCCGGGCACGAACCCGCGGCCCTCCCGCAGCACTGAGATCAGCAGGCTGCCCTCGGGCATCTCGAGATCGCCGACCCGCACCCCGGCCGCCCTCGAGTCGTCGGGGAGCAGCATCTCGATGATCTCCAGCCGCTGCTCCGGGAGATCGAGCAGGTGAACGAGGCCGTACTCCGGCACCTCGTGCTCGATCAGGCGCAGGATGAGGTCGGTTGCGGAGACGACGGGCTTGATCCCGAGCAGGTCGAAATGCTCGCGGTTTCGGGGGTTGTTGACCCTGGCGATGATGCGCTCGACCAGATACTTCTCCTTCGCCACCTGGCAGATCAGCATGTTGTCCTCGTCGTCGCCGGTGACCGCGATCACCATGTCGGCGCGCGAGATCCCCGCCCGCTCGAGTACCCACAGCTCGGACGCGTCGCCGTACTGGATGTTGTGCTCGAGCTCCTGCTCGACGGTGAGGTACCGGTCGCGGTTGTTCTCGATAAGGGTCACCTCGTTTCCCTTCTCGAGCAGCTCGCGCGCGAGGTTCCAGCCGACCTTCCCGGCCCCAACGATGATCACGTACATCTGCTCCGCCATCAGCCGCCGCCCTCGGCGCGCGCGGAGCCCACCGGCGCGCCCTCACCCGCGCGCTGGGCCGCCTCCCGGACCTCGTCCTGGAGCATCTCGATCGCCACCTTCGTCGGGCAGATCGTGTGCACCCCGTGCTCCTCGTACCACTTCGCCCGGTAGGGGTCGAGCACCCGGGCGATCACGGTGGGCACGTTGAACCGGCGCTTGGCGATCTGGGCGATGATGATGTTTGTGTTGTCCCCGTCGGTGGCGGCGACGAACGCATCCGCCTGCTCGATCCCGGCCGCCCTCAGCGCCTCCATCTCGAGCGCCGTGCCGACTGTGAACTGACCGCCCATGTCCTCCCACGAGCGCTCGAGCCCGATCTCGAGGCGCGCGTGCGACTCCGGATCCTCGTCCAGGCACGAGACCTCATGCCCATCGCGAAGCATCGTGCGGGCGACCGATGAGCCCACTCTTCCCGCGCCGACGATGAGGACGAACATGGCGCTGATACTAGCCCGCGTACCCGCCGCGGCCAGCCCCGCCAGGCATCAAGGCTGGGCCTCGCCAACCGGCCGCGCGGGGGCCTGGGGAGCGCCGTCCCCACGCTCCGCAAACGCCGCCTCGGGCGGGGCGGTGAGCAGTACCCGGCAGGGCGCCTTGCGCAGCACGTACTCGGTCACGGGCCCGACCTCCGCCGGGCGCGATCCGCCGATCCCGCCGAGGATCGCCCCGCCCTTGATCCGCGTCGGCGGCTCCCCGCCCATGACGATCACCTCCACCCCGCGCTCGCGCGCTGTCTGCACGATCCCCGCGCCGACGTCGCGGGCCTTCACCACCGACGCGTTGACCTCGACCGTCTCGTACTCCTCCCCCACCTCCTGGGCCCGCTCGAGCGCGCGGTTCGCCTCCGTCACCTGCTCGGGCGGCGGCGGCGAGGTGAGCGGAACCGTCAGCGGCATCTCAATCACGTAGATGACCTCGAGGCGCGGCTGCGACTCGCCCGGCTCGTCCGCGGCGTCCGCCAGGCGCCCCGCCGTGCCGATGATGTCGTCGTCGAGCGCGGTGCCGAAGGTGGGCACCAGGATGTCCCCGTACTCGACCTCGGGGACGTCCTTGACCAGCGCCTCGGCCGGGACCTCGACCCGCTTCGTCAGCGTCGTCCCCTCCACGAACCTGCGGTAGACGACGTAGAAGGTGAGTCCGAGGAGCATCCAGCCGCTGCCCACCCAGCGCGCCTCGTCGTGCAGCACGATCACGCTGACCCAGGCGAGCGCGGTGAGCACCGCAGCCGCGAGCGCCGGAAGCGGGACGAGCCGTCCCGCGATCTCAACGGTCAGCGGGACCCGGAACGGACGCTCGAGATCCGGCTCGAGCCAACGCAGCCTGACGATCGCCAGGTGGGCGATCGTGAACGCGATCGTGGCCCCGAACGCATACAGGCCACCGAGAAGGGCGACGTCGGTGGGGAGCACCAGCCCGAAGGCGACCCCGGCGGCGATCAGGATCGCCACGTGCGGCGTGGTGAACCGCCGGCTCAGCTTGCCCAGCCAGGAGGGGATCTGCCGGTTCGTCGCCAGCACGTAGACGTGCCGCGAGAGCCCGAGCATCGCCGTGCTCGCCGCCCACAGCAGAGCCGCTGGCGCGACCGCGACCACCGCCACCTGCATCGCGTCCGAGAGCCAGGCCGGGTCGAAGCTCATCACTACCCCAAGCACCGGCTCCTCGATGAAGGCGCCGCCGAGCGCTGTCTGCGGCCCGTCGGGCGTGGCGGTCACCGGCACCGCCATCAGCGCAACAGTCGCCACCCCGACGTAGATCAGCGGCACCAGCGTCGCGCCGGCGATCACGAGATGGCGCAGGTCGATCGGGCGGAGCTCGAGATCCGGGGCGAGATTGGCCGCCGCCTCGATCCCGGCGTAGGCGACCGTCGCCACGACGCCCGCGTAGATCAGGTCGCCCGGCGTGGGCGATGAGAAGAGATCGACGTCCGCGCTCAGCGCCCCCGGGTCGAACGAGGTGATGAGCCCGACGACGATCACCGCCAGCAGCAGCACCACGCCGCCGATCGCGATCAGGGTGAGCGTGCGCTGGTGGCGGATGCCGGTCACCCCGGCGATCGACATCGCCGCCACCACCGCGATGACCACCCCCGCGGTGATGATCTCCGCCCCGTCGCCGCCGAACTCCGACCAGATCGGCGTCAGGTAATGGGGCACCGAGATCGCCGCGAGGGCGATCACGATCACGTAGTCGAGGAGGATCGCCCAACCGGCGACGAAGCTGACGAGCTCGTTGAACCCGTGGCGGGCGAACGTCGCCGAGCCTCCCCGCTCGTCGAACATCGCGCCGCCCTCGACATAGGTGAGCGTGTTGAGCACGAACACCAGGCCGACGGCCAGGAAGACGAGCGGCGTCAGCCCGAGGCCGAAGTCGGCGACCAGCCCGAGCGAGAAGTAGATGGAGAAGCCGACCGCCGAGTAGGCGACCGCGAACAGCAGCGGCACCCCCAGGAAGCGGCGCGTGCGATCGGGCGCGCTCAATCGCGCGCCCTGAGCGAGAGGTAGAGCCGCCCGAAGCCGAGCGCGAGGAAGAGCACCCCGATCCAGATCCCGGCCGAGGCGGGGCCGCCGCCGTTGGCGATCGTCACCACCACGATCGCTGCCCCGAAGCCGGTGATGATCACCGCGAACAGCCTCGTGACCGCCCGGTAGACCTCGTCGGCGGGAGGATTCGCCACCCCCGCGATTCTAGGCCGGGCGCAGGCGCAGACGGGCTAGCGCCCGCCGGTTCTGACGAGCGCCCGAGACGGCCGCTCGACAGCCACTTCCGGGGTCGCGGCGACGATCACCCGCGTCGGGCGCGCGGCGAGCACGGTCTCCAGGGTCTTGCTGTAGAGCGGGGATCCGTTGCGGTAGAGCAGCTGCATCACGATCGCCTCCGCGCGAATCTCCTTCGCGTAGTCGACGATCGCCTGCCCCGCCTGGCCGGGGCGGATCCGCATCACGGTGCCGCTCACCCGCCGGCCGCAGATCAGCTTCGCGCGCTCGATCTTGCTCTGCGCCTCACCCTCGGCGTCGTCGAGGGGGGCGTCGAGCGGCAGGTGGGCGGGCACGTTCACGAGCGCGAGCACGTGGATGGCGCGCCGCCTGCGCGCCGCGAGCGTCTTCGCGGTGGCCACCACCTCCTCCGAGAACGGGTCGTTCTCGAAGGCGACGAGCACGCTTCGGTATTCGACCTCCTCGACCCCGAGCGGCTCCAGCGTCTCCACCTTGACGGTCTCGCGCAGCGGCAGACCCTGATGCCGGCGGTAGACGAGGTAGGTGACCATCCCCAGTGCCATCCACGTCGCCCCCGCCGCGAGCGTGCCGAGGTCGAGGCTGATCACCACGACCCACGCCGCGAAGGTGCCAAGCCCGCCGACGACGGCGGTCAAGGGCAGGCTTGCGCCGCGGAAACGGAAGTTGAGCGGCGGCGCCCACGGCCGCTCACGGTCGGCCTGCACCGCCCGTAATCGCGCCACGGAGAGATGGGCGACCGTGAACGAGAGCATCGCCCCGAACGAGTACATCGTCGCCAGGAAGTCGATCTGGCCGGGAAGGATCGTCAGCACGCCGACGGCCGAGAACACCAGGATTGCGACGTACGGCGTCTTGAACCGGGGATGTATTTGCCGGATCCGCTCGGGCAGCTGGCGGTACTGGCCCATCGAGAATGTCAGCCGCGACACTCCGATCAGCCCGGCGTTGGTCGCGATGATCAGGATCACCGCCGCGAGCACGCCGACGTAGTAGCGCGCGATCTCCGTGAGCCCCGGCGACAGGCCCATGTTCTCGACGACCCCGAGCACTGGATCACCGGCGTACGTGGTCCCCAGCACCGTCGCGTAGTCGCCGGTTACGGGATCCTGCGTGACCGGCATCGCGGAGAGGGCGATGATCGGGAGGAAGGCGTAGATGAAGAGCACCGCGACCACGGTCATGTCATAGCCGCGAATCACGGTGCGGCTGGCGTCTCGCGCCTCCTCGGACATGTTCGAGATCGTCTCGATCCCGGTGTAGGCGATCATCCCGACCGCGATCCCGAGCGCGAAGTTGCCCCAGGTCGGCGCGACGCCGAGGTGGACATTGTCGATCAGGATCTGAGGGTCCAGCACGAGGACAACCCCGATCCCGACCAGCGCGATCTGGGTCAGCAGGTCGCCGATGGCGAGAATGAGATTGAGCCTCGCCGACTCCTGGGTCCCCTTGATGTTGAGGGCAGCGAGGAGCGCGATGAGAACCGTCCCTCCGATCACATCGCCCGGCGAGTCACCGAGCGGCTCCCAGAACACGGCCAGGTAGTGGGGCACGAAGAAGGCCGAGATCGCGACCGTGATGATGTAGTTGAGCATCTGCCCCCAGCCGGCGATGAAGCTGATCAGCTCGTTGAAGGCGTGGCGGGCGAAGTTCGCCGAGCCCCCGGCCTCGGGGTGCATCACGCTCCCCTCCATGTACGTGGCCGCCGTGCAGAGGAAGATCACGCCAGCGATCAGGAACGCGATCGGCGTCAATCCAAGCGCGAAGGCTGCGGTGACGCCGAGCGCGTAATACGGGGTCGAGCCGACGTTTCCGTAGGCCGCGGAGAACAGGTCCGCCGGGCCGTGAACGCGGCGAAGCGCCTCCTCTCTGGGGTGCCTCTCGGCCATCTACAGCCGAATATACGGCGGGCGCTGAACGTGATCGCGGGTCACGTCGCCGGGTGACGGACAGCCGCTCAGCACCAGCGCGAGCTCGATCTCCTCGCGCAGGAGCTCGAGCACTCTGCGCGCGCCCTGCTCACCATCGACCGCGAGCCCCCACAGCGGAGCGCGCCCGGCGAGCACCGCCCTCGCGCCGAGCGCG
>JBKPFS010000057.1:0-23747 GCA_046728935.1 Actinomycetota bacterium
TCGGAACTGAAAGTAGAAGATCCCGGCCAGGTAGATCCCGACCAGGATGAGGGCGACGAAGACGAGGTTCTGGTTGCTCGGCTGGGCTAGGCCGAGGCTGACCATCACCGTGACGATCACCATCATCCCGATGATCAGCCAGGCCTTGTAGCCCGTCGTCATCCGCCAGCCGCCGGTCATCGCCTGGATTGTGCTCGCTCTCGGGGACGAACGCGGCAGCCGCGGACCGGGACGGTGCCCTGGGGGACGATCGTAGGAAGCGAGCGGGCGAGCCCGCAGCACGGCCGATCCGCGGGGTGAGCCGGGCTACTGGTCGAGGAACCCGCGGATCGCCGCGTGGGTCTCCTTGGGGCGCTCGAGCTGGGGCACGTGGCCGCAGTCAAGCTCGACGTGGCGCGCCCTGGGCAGGGCCCGCTCGACGTGCTTCATGAACGCGATCGGAACCAGGCGGTCTTGGCGGCCCCAGACGAACATGGTCTCGGCGGAGAGCTCGCGAATCCGGGTCCAGAAGCCGTTCTCACCGTCCGGCTCGTCCATGTAGATGTTGCGCGCGGACTCGTAGAAGGCGACGCGGCCGGCGGAGGTCAGGTAGCCGCGGAGGAACTCGTCGACGCCCGCCGCCGACCAGCCACGATCCCCGCCGGGCACGAGCCGGCGCACGATCGGCTCCACGGCCCACCGGGGCGTGGGCTGGATGAACCCGAGCCGGGGCAACGGGAGCTGAAGCAGCCACTTCCACTGGCGTTCGCCAAGCCACGCTAGGGCCGGGCTCAGGAGCACGATCTTGCCGACCCGAGCGGGATCCCGCAGGCCCGTCTCGATCGCGATCCGCCCGCCCATGCTGTTGCCGATCACATGCGCGCGATCGAGATCGAGCGCGTCGAGCAGCTCGAGCGTCGTCGCCGCGAACCAGGCGGCGTCGTATGGCGCGCGGAGCGGCTTGTGGGAATCACCGAAGCCGGGGAGGTCCAACGCGACCACGCGATACCCAGCCGGCGCCAGCGCTCGCAGGGTCGGCATGAACGAAGCCTTTGTCCCGCCGAGGCCGTGGATGCAGACGACGGGGTCGCCGACGCCAGCGGTGACGATGGACAGCTCGTGGTTCGGGGTCTCGACCCGTTCGAATGCCAGGCGCCCGGGCCCGGTGATCCCGCTGGTCGCGGCGAGGAAGCCGATCCCGAGATGGAGGTTCTTGCGCACCGCGAGTCGGCGCCGCCGAAACGAGTCCATCCCGCCGCGGACGTCGGCCGCGATCCCCTCCCACGCCTCGGCATCGGCGGTGAGCAGCGCGTCGGGCTCGATCTCCTCCGCCGCCGGGACCAGGCGCACGTTCGGGAGCTCGATCAACGCGTCCCAGTCGCTGGCGTCCGTGACTGCGAGACGGATCCGCGCCGTTCCGCCAGGCACGTCGATCGCGTCGGGGTCGAAGCGCGAGATGAGCGTCCGCAGCGCCTCGGGCGCGGATGCGCTGACGGGCGTGCCTCTGAGCGCCGTGGCGTCCATGGCCATTGCTTTGTAGCCGATCGAGCTGCCGGACAAACCGGGGGAAACGGCTCATTGACGCGGCCGAGCCGGGATACGATCGGGACGTGGCCGAGGACTCGGTGGACAACGCCGCCCTCATCGACAGCTTCTACGAGGCGTTCGCGCGCCGCGACCACGCCACGATGGCCCGCTGCTACGCGCCCGACGCGCGCTTCTCGGACCCCGCCTTCGGCGAGCTACGGGGCGAGGAGGTACCGGCGATGTGGCGGATGCTCTGCGAGCGCGCGGAGGACCTCGAGCTCAGCCACAGCGACGTCGAGGCCGCGGGGGACCGGGGCTCGGCCCGCTGGCAGGCCGACTACACCTTTACCGCTACCGGGCGCCCCGTCCACAACGAGATCACGGCCAGCTTCCGCTTTCGCGACGGCCTGATCGTCGAGCACGAGGATCGCTTCGACCTCTGGCGCTGGAGCCGGCAGGCCCTGGGACCCATCGGCCTTCTCCTCGGCTGGTCGCCTCTCGTGCGCTCACGGGTCCAGCGACAGGCGCGGGAGGGCCTCCGCCAGTTCATGGCCGGCGAGTCCGGCTGAGTCCCGCGGCGAGTGGACGAACGGCTCTCGGCCTCGGACATGTCCTCGCTCCTCTCGGAGCGCGGGCCGATCCACGTCCACGTCGGGGGCACGGCGATCTTCGACGGCGATCCGCCGCCCTTCGACGAGCTGCTCGACCACGCCTCAGCCCGGCTCGCCCTGATCCCTCGCTTTCGCCAGCGCGTGACCGAGATCCCGGCCAGGATCGCCAACCCGGTCTGGGCCGACGACCCTAGCTTCGACCTGCGCTGGCACGTCCGCCACACGGCCCTGCCGAGCCCCGGCTCCGACGCGCAGCTGCGCGAACTGGTCGGCAGGGTCATGTCGCAGCCGCTCGATGTGTCCCGGCCCCTCTGGCAGCTCTACCTGATCGAGGGGCTCACGGGGGGTCGCTTCGCGGCGATCTCCAAGACCCACCATGCTCTCGTCGACGGGGTCTCCGCCGTCGACGTCGGCGCCGTGATCCTCGACGCCGATCCCGATGGAACCGAGATCGAGGCGGCGGACGAGGACTGGGACCCCCAGGAACCTCGCGCCGACCGGCTGTTCACCCGAGCGCTCAGCTCCCGGGTTCGCCAGCCGGTCAAGGTGGCCCGGCGCGCCGCCCGGCGGGCGCTGAGCCCGGCCGAGATCGCCGCCGACGCCCTGCGAACGGCGGAGGGGTTCGCCCAGATGGCCCGGGGCGGTCCGTCGGCGCCGCGCACGTTCCTCAACTCCGAGATCGGGCGCGACCGCCGGGTCGGGTTCGCCACCAGCACGCTCGCGGAGCTGAAGCGAGCCCGAGAGGCGGTCGGGGCGACGGTCAACGACGTCGTCCTCTCGGTCTCGACCGGGGCCCTGCGTCGCTGCTTCGAGCGCCGTCGCGAGCCGCTCCCCGAGCGCATCGTCGCCCTGGTGCCGATGAGCATCCGCCGCCCCGACGAGGAGCTCGAGCTGGGCAACCGGATCGCGACCCTGCTGGTGCCCCTTCCGCTCGCTGAGGCGGACCCCGTCAAGAGGCTACGCGAGATCAACGAGACGACCACCCGAATCAAGGAGTCCGAGCAGGCGCGCGCGTCCTCGCTGATCATCCAGGCGGCGGGCTGGGCTCCGCCGACGGTGAACAGGGTGCTGGCCGACGCGCTCGCCCGGCCCCTGACCTGGAACCTGGTGATCTCGAACGTCCCCGGGCCCCCGATTCCCGTCTACCTGCTCGGCCGCCGGCTGCTTGCCGTGCACCCGTTCGTTCCCCTCTCCCCGCAGGGCCACGCGCTGTCGATCGGCGTCCTCAGCTACGACGGCGGGGTCTTCTTCGGCCTGGTGGGCGACCGCGAGCTAATCGCGGACATGGACGACCTGGTCACGGATCTCGAGGCGGCACTGGCGGAGCAGACCGAAGCGGCCTAGCTGAGCCGCCCACACGTTGTGAACAGCTGAAAGGCCATCCGGGCCCGCCCAGAGGCTTGTGGCCTTCGACGCCGCGACCTCGAAGGAGGACCCGGATGAAGGTTCACGCTAGCGCCGCTCTCGGACCCGCAGGACGGCTCGCTCTGTCAGGCGAGTCGGGCATGTCGTTGAGGGCGGTGTAATCGCCCATCGTCCCCCTCCTCTCCTCCGCGTCAGGAGCGGATAAACACGGGCGTGCCCAGCGGCACCTTGTTGACGAGCGCGTTCACGTCGGCGTCCGCCGCCCGGACGCAGCCGTGGGAGTTGGCGACGCCGAACGGGCCGGGGCTGCCGTGGATCGCGATCCGCGTGCCTCCCAGCCATCCGGACGGCAGATGCGGCTGATTGGCGGTCGTGGCCACCGCGCAGCAGCCGTAGGCCGGGCCAAGGTCGCCCCGGAAGGTGTCTGTGACCGAGAACCGGCCGGTCGGCGTCTCGGAACCGGGCATCCCGACACTGACCACGAACGAGCGCAGCACCCGCTTCGGGGTGCGCAGCTCGGCACGACGCTCGGAGACGTCGACGACGATCGAGAGCCTGGTCCACCCCGCGCGAAGCTCGCGGTCGTCGAGGCGCACCCAGCCCAGCTGGCCGTTCGGCAGGTACGGGTTGGGCACGCCTGCCCAGTTGCCCTCGCGGCGCACGACGTCGAAGGCCGTGATCGATCCGAACCTGGTCCGTCGGCCAACCGTCCTCACCACCCGTCCGCCCCCAGGCCCGGTTCGGATGTCGACCTTGCTCCCGCGCCGGACCCAGATCAGCGGATAGCCCCGGTGCGGCAGCGCGAGCAGATGGGACTCGCCGGCGGTGTACTTCGGCGACCCCGCGACGGGAGCCGGAGCGTCCGCGGACCCCGGAGCGTCGCCGCCCTGCGAGGCGCCGGCGTCGCCCTGGGATGAGGCCTGGCGCTGCGCCTCGGCGGACTGCCCCCCGTCCCCGCCTTCGGCCGGCCCGGGCTCGCCGATCCCCGCGTCGTTCGTGGCGACGGCGGTGGGGGCGCTCGAGTCGTCCGAGCCGTCGAAGATGAGCACGCCCGCGAGCGCCACCGCGGCCGCCGCGGCGGTGAGCAGAAGCAGCGTCCCTGTGACTCGCAAGAGCAGCGGAGAGGGCGGGATTCGAACCCGCGAGAGAGCTTGCGCCCCCTACTCGCTTAGCAGGCGAGTGCCTTCAGCCACTCGGCCACCTCTCCGGAGGAGTCGAACGATTTTAGGCCAGCACTAGATACGCTCGCCGGCCGTGGACCGGGAAGCCCTGTACTCCCGCTTCGAGGCGAGCCTCGAGACGGCGACGCCGCCGTTCGCGTTCGTCGATCTCGACGCGCTGCGCGCGAACGCGCGCCGGATGCTCGACCAGGCGGGCGGGCTGCCGATCCGCGTCGCCTCCAAGTCCGTTCGCTCGGTCGGCGTGCTCCGGCGCATTCTCGAGCTCGACCCAGGCTTTCGCGGCATCCTCGCCTTCACCGTCCCCGAGGCGCTGTGGCTTCGCTCGCTGGGGTTCGATGATCTCGTCGTGGCCTATCCCTCGGTCGACCGGGGGGCGATCTCGGAGGTCGCCCGGCTCGCGGCGGAGGACCCCGCGTCCTCGCCGGTGCTGATGGTCGACGACCGGCCCCATCTCGATCTGATCGAGGGGACGATCGGCGCCGGGCCCGCGAGCGTGCGGGTCTGCCTCGACATCGACCTCGGGTGGTGGCCGCTCGGCGGGCGGCTAGCGAAGATCGGCCCGAAGCGCTCGCCGGTCCGCACGCCCGAGCGCGCCGCGCGGATGGCCGAGGAGATCGAGGCCCGGCCAGGCACGCGGCTCGCGGGGCTGATGGCCTACGAGGGTCAGATCGCCGGGGTCGGCGACCGGATCCCTGGGCGCCCGTTGCGAAGCGCCGCGATTCGGGCGATGCAGTCCGCCTCCGAGCGCGAGATCAGGCGCCGGCTGCCGAGGATCGTCGCCGCGGTCCAGGAGGCCCTGGGCGGCGGGCTCGAGTTCATCAACGGAGGCGGCACCGGCAGCCTCGCCCGCACCGCGGCCGCAGGGATAGTGAGCGAGCTCACGGCCGGCTCCGGGTTCTACGCGCCGGCCCTTTTCGACAGCTACTCGTCGCTCGACCTCGACCCGGCGGCGTTCTTCGTGCTTCCGGTCGTCCGCCGGGCGAAGGGCTCGATCGCCACCGTGCTCGGCGGCGGTTATCCCGCCTCGGGCCCCCAGGGCGCCGACCGGCTGCCGGAGCCCTACCTCCCCGGCGGGCTCCGCCTCGATCGCCAGGAGGGAGCGGGCGAGGTGCAGACGCCGCTGCTCGGCGCTCCCACCTACCGGCTGCGGGTCGGCGACCGAATCTACTTCCGCCACGCCAAGGCCGGGGAACTCTGCGAGCGCTTCGACTCCCTCTACCTCATCGAGGGCGACCGCATCGTCGACGAGGTGCCCACCTACCGCGGCGAGGGGAAGGCTTTCCTCTAGCCCAGCACGCGGTCCGTGTAGGCGTTGCGGAAGACCCGGTTCGGGTCGAGGCGAGACCGGATTCGCGCGAAGTCGTCCCAGCGGGGGTAGCGCGGCGCGAGGGTCTCCGCGGTCTGGAAGTGGCGCTTGCCCCAGTGCGGGCGCGCCCCGTACTCGTCGAGGATCGCCTCGACCCCGCAGAAGTACGGCTCCCAGTCGAGCTTGCGGTCCTGGTGGACCGCGATGTAACAGGTCTCCCGCTCGTGCGCGGTGCTGAGCAGGGCGTCGTCTGGGGCGACGAAGCGGACCTCGACCGGATAGGCAACCGGCGGCTCGGCGCGGTTGGCGAGCTCGAGCACCCGGCGCACCGCCTCGGCCGCGTGGCGGCGCTCGATCCCGTACTCCATCTCGGTGAACTTGATCCGGCGCTCGCTGGCGAAGACCTCGTAGCTGCGATCGACCTTGGTCGAGCGCCCGACGCTTCGAGCCGCGAACCGGGACAGCCGGGGCACCTGCGAAGGGAGGTGGCGGGCGGCGAGGGCGAACAGCTGCCCGATCCAGTTCTCCACCACGACCTCCTCCATGTACATGGACGCGCGCGAGCGCGGGCGCGGCGGCCCGTCGGTGCGCCGGCTCTCCCGGCAGAGGGCGATGTCGGTGTGGGGGAAGACGTAGAACTCAAAGTGGTCGTTGACCTCGTTCAGCTCGTCGAGGCGGTCGAGCGTCTCCGCCAGCGGCTTCGGGTTGTCAACCCGTTCGATCGTGTAGGCGGGGACCGTGCGCAGGGTGGCGGCGTAGATCACCCCCAGGGCTCCGAGGCCCACCCTGGCGGCGCGGAGCTCGTCGCTCCCCGCCGAGACCTCGAGCGTGGTGCCGTCGGCGAGCGCCAGCTCGATCGCCTCGACCTGGGCGGAGATGCTCTGAAAGCCGATCCCGGTTCCGTGGGTGCCGGTCGAGATCGAGCCCGCGAGGCTCTGACGGTCGATGTCGCCGAGGTTCTCGAACGCGAGCCCGAGCTCGTCGAGGCGGCGGTTGAGCTGGCGCAGCACGATTCCCGCCTCGACCTTGACCAGGCCCGACGACGTGTCGGCCTCCAGTACGCGATCGAGCCGCTCGAGCCTCAGCATCACTCCCTCGGTGAGGGCGATGTCGCTGAACGAGTGCCCCGACGCGCTGGCGCGCACCGTCTCACCGCGCGCCGCCGCCGCGGCGACCAGCTCGCACAGCTCCGCCTTGCTGGTGGGTCGCTCGATCGCCCCCGGCCGGCAGCGCTGGTCGCCGGCCCAGTTACGCCATGCGGGCGTCATCGTCGGGAAGATATTTGAGCCCTTTCCCGGGCCGGCAGACTGGAGGTGTAGGGGCCGGGCGGGAGGTCGGTGGGATCGCCGCCGCCGAGGACGCCAATACCAATGGGCTACGTCGAGAAGAGAATTGCCGAGGGTGCCTACGATTGGCTCTACGTCCTGCGGCCGGATGGGTCCGAGTACCTAATCCGGGGATGTCACGCGGGGCGTCGGTCGGTTACACCACGTCCCGAGCACCGGCTTGGAGCGGTGGCAGAGTCAGGTTGAATGCAGCTGCCTTGAAAGCAGCCGGCCCGCAAGGGCCCGGGGGTTCGAATCCCTCCCGCTCCGCTCACTCCAGCAGCTTCGCCACCGCCTCGCGATGCGCCGGGGTGGTGAAGGTCTGCGGCTCGGCGAACTCCTCCATCGCGATCGACGTCTCCCAGCTCGCGTCCGCGGCCGTCCGCAACAGCGGCTTCATCATCTTCAGGACGTGCTCGGGCAGGGCCTCGATCCGCTCCGCCCAGGCTCGCGCGGCTCCGAGCAGCTCCTCGTGCGGATGCAGCGAGTTGGCGATCCCCAGCTCCTCCGCCTCGGCGCCGCTCAGGTGACGCCCGCCGGCGAACAGCTCGAAGGTGCGCTGATAGCCGATCCTGCGGGTGAGCGTCCAGCTCGTGCCGACCTCGGGCAGGAGGCCGATCCTGCCGAACGCGGGCACCAGGACGGCCCGCTCTGAGACCAGGATCAGGTCGCAGGAGAGGGCGAAGGCGAGCCCGACGCCGGCGGCGTGGCCGTTGACCGCGGCGATGAACGCCTTGTCGGTGCGCGTGATCAGGCGGGCGATGCCGCCGAACTCCATCCGGATCCACCGCCAGAGCTCAGGGGCTCCCGCCCCCTCGGCGAGCATCGGCTGGGCAGCGTCGCGCATCAGCCGCAGGTCGCCGCCGGCCGAGAAGGCCGGGTCGGTCCCGGTGAGCACGATCGACCGCAGCGCCTCGTCGCGAGCGAGCTCCTCGAGCCGTCGTCGCAGCTCGACCGTGAGCTCGGCGCTGAGCGGGTTGAGCCGCTCAGGATCGTTCATCGTCACCACGGCTCGAGCTCCGTCGCGCTCGACGAGGACGAGCTCCCCCGCATGGGCGGAGGCACGCTCGACCGTCTCCACGTAGGTCCTCGTAACCGCCATCGTGAGTCTCCTTCCGTTGCTCGCCGAGTCCTGGAACTCGGCGAGCCTACGCCGAATCCGCCAGCCGGCTTGCGCCACGCAGCTGGGCGCTGGGGCGCAACGGCGTGGCCGCTAGGTTGTTGAACGAGTCGATGGAGAGAGGGAAGGCAGCGGGGCTGCTGTTGGCGGGCGCGCTCTGCATGACGCTGGCGGCGACCGCCCATGCGAAGCCCTACGCACCGGCGAAGAGCCGCATCTACCACGGGGTCTCCGACACCGGCGACGTGGCGGACTTTTGGCGCTTCGCCGATCAGGTCGACGCCCACCCCGCCGTGCTCCAGGAGTTCTTCCACTGGGACGTGCCGCTCAAGTCCTCGGGCGCCTTTTATCGCTGGACCGCGACCGACACCCGCGGCGTCGTCAGCCTCTCCACGGCCCCGGGCGACGGCGGGGAGATGCTCACCCCTCGGGAGATCGCACGCGGACGCGGCGACCGGTACATGCTGCGGCTCAACGAGGCCATCGCCCACTCCGGCCAGACCGTCTACATCCGGTTGCTGCCGGAGATGAACGGCTACTGGAATCCGTACTCCGCCTTCAACGCGGACGGCTCGAGGCGCCAGCACGGACACGACACGAAGTGGTTCCGCCAGGCATGGCGGCGGTTCGCGATCATCGTCCGCGGCGGCCCGCGATCGGGGATCAACCACCGGCTCCGGCGCCACGGAATGCCGCGGATACTCCGCGCCGCGTGGCAGGGCGATCCGGTCTACGACCTCTACGACGTGCCGGAGACGCTACCCCGGCCGCGCGTCGCCCTGATGTGGGTTCCGCAGAGCTTCGGCTCGCCCAACGTCGCCGGCAACCAGCCGCGGGACTACTGGCCCGGCGGCCGCTACGTGGACTGGATCGGCTTCGACATCTACGCCAAGTTCGCCGGGGCCTTCGACGACGACATGCGCTTCTACTCGGCCTGGCGGCACAAGCCGTTCGTGATCGCCGAGTACTCGCCCTGGGACAACGACCGGGACGGGTCCTTCATCCGCCAGCTCTTCGCCTGGGCGCAGCGGCACCACCGGGTGAAGATGCTCCTTTACTTTCGAAGCGTCGACCCCGACAACGCCCACAACCTCCAGTACTACCCGGGCGCCAAGCGCTCGCTGCGCGCCATCCTCGACAAGCCGCGCTACCGCCAGTACGCGCCCCGCGCGGCGGCGATCCAGGACGAACCGCCCCCGCCCCCTCCGCCGGAGCCGTAGCCCGCGAGAGCCGTAGCCCCTAGTACTCGTCGTGGCGGCGCGGCCAGTCCGCGAAGTCAGTGCCGCGACCCTTCGGCGCCCGGTCGAGCAGCTGCCAGGTCCCGTGGATCACGTCCGTCCCGCGGTCGTAGCACGAGTACGTGTGGTAGACGACGCCGTCCTCGAGCGCGAAGGCGCTCAGCCCGTGAAGCTCCACGCCGTTGGGATCGGCAGGTGCAAGCCGGATGTCGGCCCGCTTCGGGGTGTCGAAGTTGAGTCCAGCGCCCGTGCGCCGACCCTCCTCCGTGAAGACGGCGAAGTCGATGTTGAAATCGGTGCCGAAGCACGACACCCAGGGAAAGCCCCAGCCCATGCGGCGCTTGTAGGCCCGGATCTTCTCCAGCGGCGCACGCGACGTCGCGACGAACGTCACGTCGCGGTGGTTGAGGTGGATCACGGCGGGGTCCACGTGATCGGCCATCCAGGAGCAGCCGGGACATCCTGCCTCGTCCTCGGGGCCGAGCATGAAGTGGAAGACGAGCAGCTGCGAGCGCCCGTCGAAGAGCTCGGCCAGGGTCTTCGTCCCCTCGTCGGTCTCGAACTCGTACTCCTCCTCCACCGGCACCCAGGGCAGCTCCTGCCGCTCGCGCGCGAGCTCGTCGCTGCGCCGCGTCAGCTCCTTCTCGTGCTCCAGCAGCTCGATCCGGGCGGCAAGCCACTCCTCGCGGGTTCCCACCTTGTGCTCAGGCATTCGTATTCGCCTCCTTCATCGCCCGGTCGAGCGAACTCCGGTCGCTCCCAACTCCGCCCGGAACGCCTCCAGCCGCTCAACGAGCTCCTTCGGGCGGCTGAGGGCGGGGCAGTGGCCGCCGTCGATCTCGTCGGCGACGATGCCGAGCCGCCCTCGGACGACGCCGCGGATCCAATCCGCCGGAAAGAGGCGGTCGTCCCGGCAGAGGAGATATCTCGTCGGCACGTCGGGCCACGCGTCCAGGGGCCAGGGCTCCGCCATCGAGCCCTCCGCCTGGCGGCGTCCATGGCGCATCGCCTCCTCTGCCAGCTCCCGCGGCACGTCGTTGTAGAACAGGGAGACGTCGTCCTGACCCTCGACTCCCCCGGCGGCGTCGCTCCAGCCCGTGTTCTCCCCCCACTCGTTCGGTGTCTCGCCCGGGCGCGGGATCATCCCCGCGACCAGCACCATCAGGTCCACCGGCACGCGGTCGCAGACGATCGGCGCCGTAAAGCCGCCGAGCGATTGGGCGACGACCACGAGATCCGAGCGCGCGCCGATCGCCTCGACAACGGCGTCCGCGTACTCGGACCACCCAGCCGACTCGTCCTCGGACGGGAGGTCGACCGCCACCGCGTTGTGTCCGCGCTCGCGGAGCTCCGGGACGACGAGATGCCAGTACCAGGCGCTGTCGCCGGCGCCGTGGATCAGCACGTAGGTGGCCATGCCCGAGGGCGCGGACGCGAGCTACGTCGCCTCGGAGCAGGCCAGCTCACCGGGAGCCTGCTCAGAGCCGCCTTCGGATGCCGACGCGACCGCCGCCTCGGCCCGTGCCTCGGACTGGACCACCGTGAGCCCAACGGCGATCGCCGCCAGCACGAGCACGGCGCCGATCAGGAACGCCAGGTGGTACCCGCTCGTCAGCGCGGAGGCCGCAGACTTGCCGTCCGAGACCAGGTTGTCGCTTCGGGTGCTCGAGAGGGTGGCGAGCACGGCGAGACCGATCGCGCCGCCCACCTGCGCCGTCGTGTTGACGAGGCCGGAGGCGAGGCCCGCGTCCTGCTGGGTGGCGCCCGACATCGCGAGCTGCATCAGAGCCGGGAAGCAGACGCCGATGCCGAACCCGAGCAAGATCATCACCGGAAGGATGTTCACCACGTAGTCGCCGTCCACGGGCGCCAGCGCGAACACGCCCAGGCCCACCGCGACCAGCACCATGCCGGGCAGCAGGGTGGTTCGGGCGCCGAAGCGCATGATCAGCGGCTCCGAATAGCGAACCGTCAGCACACCCATGATCAGCGTCGCGGGGAGGAAGGCGAGTCCGACCTGGAGCGCGTCATAGGCGAGCACCCGCTGCATGTACAGGGCGCCCATGAAGAACATTCCGAACATGCCGGCGACCAGCAGCGCCTGGACCACGTTCGCTCCCGAGACGTTTCGCGAGCGGAAGATGCGCAGGGGGATCAGCGGGTTGCGGGCCGTGGCCTCGCGAACGACGAACGCGGCCAGCAGCGCCAGCGCGCCCGCGCCGAGCGCGAGCGTGCGGCCCGAGCCCCAGCCGTAGTCGGCGGCCGGCTTGACGATTGTGTAGACGCCGAGCATCAGCGAGCTCGTGATCAGCACCGCGCCCGGGACGTCCGCCCCATCGCCGAAGCCGATGCCCTCGTCGCGGTCCAGCAGCCGCATGGCGAGCAGGGCGGTGACGATTGCGATCGGGATGTTGATGAAGAAGATCCAGTGCCAGTTGATCGACTGGGTGAGAACGCCGCCGGCCAGCAGCCCGATCGTGCCGCCCGCGGAGGCCACGAAGGCGTAGACGCCGAGGGCCTTGGCTTGTTCCCGCGGCGCCGGGAACATGGTCACGATCATGCCCAGGATCACGGCCGAGGTCATCGCCCCGCCGACCCCCTGGACGAAGCGAGCGACCACGAGCACCCCCTGGCTCTGGGCCAGCCCGCACAAAAGCGAGGCGACGGTGAAGACGCCGAGACCGGTCAGGAAGATGCTCCTCCGCCCGAGTATGTCCCCGAAGCGCCCGGAGAGCAGGAGCAGGCCGCCGAAGGCGATGAGGTACGCGTTGACCACCCAGGCGAGGCTCGACTGCGAGAAGCCGAGATCCTCCTGGATCGACGGCAGGGCGACGTTGACCACGGTGACGTCGAGGACGATCATCAGCATCCCCACGCAGAGCACGTAGAGGGCGATCCAGCGCGTGCGGTCGTCGGCGGCTTCAGGCGTCATTTCGCGATCTCCGATCTCGGTTACAGCCATCGTTGGTTAGACGGGGACTCCGCCCCAAACTCATCGCCCGTGTCGAGCCAGACGCTCAGTGAAGGCGCTTCGGCAGGCCGAAGCGCTCGAAGAAGTCGACGCATCGCTCGGGGATGATCGGCTCCTCCGGCCAGCGCGCGTAGGCGTCGGTGTCCTTCGCCTCGGTCGAGCGGCAGATGAAGGCCGTGACGTCGCTGATCCGCCGATCGCGAATCGTGAGCACGTTGAGTGCGAACGCCAGGTAAGCCTGCTCCGCGTCATCCCAGCAGTAGAACGCGAGCGCCGGCTGACCGCTCGCCTGGACGAGGACGTGTCGCCAGCGCCAATCGCCCGAGAGCGGCCCGACCTCGAGAAAGCCGGTCAGCGCCTCCTCGCCCGTGTACCAGCTCGGAGCCGGGGGCATCGAGAAGGCGGCGTCCTCGGTCAGCATCGCCACCACCGCGTCGATGTTGCCGCGGTCCCAGGCGTCGACGTAGGCCTCGACGACCTCCGCCACGCCGTCGTCGCCGAGCGATCGCAGGGTCTCCTGCTGGCTCTGCTCCGGGAGGCGCTCGTCCACCGTCTTGCGCGCGCGCTGAAGGGCGCTGTTGACCGAGGCGACCGTGGTGTCGAGCGTCTCCGCGACCTCCTTCGCCGAGAAGCCGAGCACCTCGCGCAGGATCAGCACGGCGCGCTGGTTCGGAGGCAGGTGCTGGAGCGCCGCGATGAAGGCGAGCTCGACGCTCTCGCGCTGCTCGTAGCGTGCGTCCGGCGCGGCGTATCCATCCTCTAGCCCGAGGGTTTCGTCGGGGTAGGGCTCGACCCAGACCGACTCCGCCAGCGGCAGCTGCGGCCCGTCATGCGGATCCCTCGACGGCCCGTAGTCGATCGGGACCACGCGCTTCGGCCGCTTCGAGATCACGTCCAGGCAGCTGTTCGTGGCCACCCTGTAGAGCCAGGAGCGAAGCGAGCTTCGCCCCTCGAACCTGGGCAAGCCGCGCCAGGCGCGCAGCATCGCGTCCTGGAGAGCGTCCTCGGCGTCGTGGACCGAGCCCAGCATCCTGTAGCAGTGGGCATGGAGCTCTCCGTGGTGGGCGTCGATGAGGCGGCTGAAGGCAGCCTCGTCCCCGCCCTGCGCCGCCTCGAGCAGCTCCCGCTCCTGGACGCTCGACGTGCTCTGGGTGGTGCTCACCCCACCAGCTTAGAAAAGACCCCGGGCTCGGATGTAATCCGGCTGCGATGAGTTAGCTCGCCGGCGGGGGTCCAAACAGCAGAGGGGAATGCCTCGAGCCTCGACCCATGCCGTCGTCCACCTAGAGCTCCACACGAGTGACCTGTCGCGCGCGTGCGCCTTCTACGCGAGTCTGCTCGGCTGGCGCTCGGAGCGAGTCGACACGGGCACCGGGTCCTACCAGGCGCTCGACCTGGGCGATGGGCTGGGCGGTGGCGTGGTCGAGTGCAAGACGCGGCGCCCCCTCTGGCTCCCCTACGTCGAGGTCCCCGAGATCAACACCGCCACGGAGCGCGCCCGCCGGCTGGGAGCCTCGGTGCTGCTGGAGCCGCGCGAGGGACCGGCGGGTTGGCGCAGCGTCATCGCCGCCGAGGCAGGGGCCGAGATCGCCTTCTGGCAGCCGAAAGCCTGAGGACTCCCGCGTATGCTGTTCGCTCCCGCGTTGGCGCACGCGGATGGGCGCAGGAGGTTGAGGGATCGATTCGAGCACGGACGTGGTGGTCGCAGGGGCCGGACTCGCGGGCCTCGCGGCTGCGCGTCGCCTGGAGATGTCGGGGCGCACCGTCTCCGTGCTCGAGGCGCGCGATCGGGTCGGAGGACGAGTCCTCAACCACACCTTGAGCGACGGGTCGATCGTTGAGCTGGGAGGGCAGTGGATCTCGCCGATCCAAGCGCGGGTGTCGGCGCTCGCTGCGGAGGTTGGACTGGAGACCTTTCCCACCTACGCGGAGGGCACCAGCCTGACGGTCATCGAGGACGCGGTGAAGCCCTGGGAAGCCGAGGACGACTACGGACTGGATGAGGCCGATCGAGACGAAGTGGAGCGCCTGCTCGTGGAGCTGGATCGCCTGGCTCAGACGATTTCGATCGATACCCCGTGGGAGTCACCCCGCGCCAATGAGCTCGACTCCCTGACGCTCGACACCTGGCTTCGCGAAAACGCGCGGACGGAAACCGCGCTCGCGTTCTGGCGTCTTCTCAGTCGCGCTGTCTTCGGTGCGGAGGCATGGCAGATGTCATTTCTGCACTGCCTGTTCTACGCGCGCAGTGGCGGGAGCATGGCAACCCTGATCGCATCCGTCGATGGGGCGCAGGACTCCCGAATCGTGGGTGGTTCCGGTTTGCTGCCTCGCGGTCTGTCAGAGCGTCTCCAGACGGATGTCGAGCTGACCGCGCCCGTGACTGAGATTCGTCAGTCGAAAGGGAGCGTGGAGGTGAAGCACGCGCGCGGCACGGTGGCGTGCAGGCGAGTCGTGGTGGCGCTGCCTCCTACGTTGGCGGGACGGATCCGCTACACGCCCCCGTTGCCGGCAGCCCGCGACCAGCTCACTCAGCAGATCCCGATGGGATACGTGATCAAGGCTCAGGCGGTCTACGACGAGCCGTGGTGGCGCGCGGAGGGCTGGTCAGGCTTCGGGATCAGCTTCGACGGCCCGGTCTCTCACGTGTTCGACAACTCGCCTCCGGACGCGCGCCGTGGCGTGCTTCTCGCCTTCGTCGATGGAGAAGAGGGGCGCCGCGTCGGACAGATGCCGGCACCGCGACGACGCGAGACGGTGCTGGGCCGCCTACAGCGGTTCTTCGGTCGACGGGCGGCACTACCCCGCGAGTACGTGGAGTGCGACTGGGCCGCCGAGGAATGGACGCGGGGCTGCTATGGCGGCCGCCTCGGTACCGGGGTATGGACCGCGCTGGGTCACGCCATGCGAGAGCCGGTCGGTCGGATTCACTGGGCCGGGGCCGAATATGCCCGTGAGTGGACCGGCTACATGGAAGGCGCCCTGCGCTCGGGCGAGCACGTAGCCGACGAGGTTGATGCCGCGCTCGCGAGCGAATGACGCTCCTCGAGGCACTGCCCACTAGTCAGCCCGCGCCGCTATAGATGTCCGCGAAGCGCTCACGGAGGGCTCTTCGCCCCTCGGCCATGCACCTGTTCACCTTGGTGTAGGTCCAGCCTCGGGCCGCGGCGATCTCGTCGTAGGAGTAGCCGCAGGCCTGGAGGACGATTGCGACGCGCTGGTCCCGGGACAGGTGGGCGAGCGCGCTGGCCGCCGACTCAAACCGCTCGCGTCGCTCGGCGGACTCGGCGGGTCCGGGCGATTGGCAGGCCAGCCGCTCGATCGGGGTCTCGCCCTCGGTCTGGCCGGCTGCGGCTCCGAGCAGACGTTCGCGAGCGCGCCGCACCGCGAGCGCCTCACGGCGCGTCACCACGTGCATCCACGCGGCCAGCCGATCCTGGCCCACCGGCGGCGCCTTGGTGAGCAGGATCTCGACCGCGCGCTGGTAGGCGTCTTCCGCGTCGTCCGCGCAGAGCGAGCAGCGGCGCGCGGTGTTTCTGAACGCGCCGGCCCGGTGGGCTAGCAGAGAGATCGCCCCGTCCGTCTGGGTGGCGGCGTGCGGGGTCACGCCCACTGCAAGCCCACCGGCCGTTTGCGCGCCCCCCGTCGCTATCCTCGCCCGGCGATGGCCACCTGCGTCGTCACCGGCGGGGCCGGCTTTCTCGGCTCGCACCTCTGCGACCACCTGCTGGCCGCGGGTCACCGGGTGATCTGCGTCGACAACCTCGACACGGGCTCGCTCCAGAACATCGAGCACATCCGGGATGGCCGATTCACGTTTCTCAATCTCGATCTGACGGAGCCGGTGACGATCGACGACGAGGTCGACTTCGTCTACCACCTCGCCTCGCCGGCAAGCCCGATCGACTACCAACGGTTGCCGCTGCACACCCTCAAGGTGGGCTCCTACGGCACCCACCACATGCTCGGCCTGGCGAAGTTCAAGCGCGCGCGGTTTCTGCTCGCCTCGACGTCGGAGGTCTACGGCGACCCGCAGGTGCACCCGCAGTCCGAGGATTACTGGGGCCACGTCAACCCGATCGGGCCCCGGGGCGTCTACGACGAGGCCAAGCGCTACGCGGAAGCGCTGACCATGGCCTACCACCGCCAGCAGGGCGTCGACACCAGCATCGCGAGGATCTTCAACACCTTCGGGCCGAGGATGAGGCCCCACGACGGCCGGGCGGTCCCGACCTTCCTGCGGCAGGCCCTCCAGGACAAGCCGCTGACCGTCTTCGGCGACGGCAGCCAGACCCGCAGCTTCTGCTACGTCGACGATGAGATCCGCGGTCTCGTCGCGCTTGCCGAGTCCGATGTCCACCAGCCGGTCAACATCGGCAACCCCGACGAGTACACGCTGCTCGAGCTCACCCAGACCGTGATCGACGTGGCCGAGTCGCGGTCGGACATCATCTTCGAGGCGCTGCCCACCGACGACCCGCAGGTGCGACAGCCCGACATCACCCTGGCCCGCCAGCTGCTCGGCTGGGAGCCCGAGGTGTCGCTGCGCGACGGCCTGCGCCGGACGATCGAGCAGGCAGGCGTGGAGCGACTCGTCGGCGCCAGCGACTAGCGCGCTCGCGCCCGCGTGAGAATCGCGCACCTGACGGCGACCTTCCCCCCCTATCCCGCCGGGGCGGGGAACACGGCCTTCCAGTTCGCTCGCCGGCAGGCCGAGCGTGGGCACCAGGTCGAGGTCTTCACCGCTCCGGCGAGCGGAGAGCCGCCTGATCCGGGCGGCGCGACCGTGCACCGGATCGACCCGCTGGTGGCGATCGGGAACGCGCCCCTGATCCCGAGCCTTGCGCGCGTGGTCGGCTTCGACGTGGTCCATCTCCACTATCCCTTCATCATCGGCTCCGAGCTCACGTTGCTCGGCCGGCTGCGGCAAAGACTGCGCGCACAGGCCCTCCTCGTCCACTACAAGAATCGGCTCGTCGGCCGGGGCGGACGACGGCCGCTGTTCGCGCTGTACGAGCGGACGGTCGCCCCCGCCCTGATCCGGGCCGCGGATCGGGTCTGCGTGCTCTCGGCCGACCACGCGGCCTCGGTTCCGTACCTGCGGCGCGCACGAGAGCGGGAACCCGCGAAGGTGATGGAGATGCCGAACGGCGTCGACACGGAGCTGTTCTCGCCGGGTTCGGACTCGATCGGGATTCGCGAGCGGCTCGGGATCCCGGCCGACGCGGTGGCTGCCGCCTTCGTCGCGACGCTGGATCGCGCCCACCACTTCAAGCGGCTCGACCTGGCGATCGACGCGCTGGCGAGCATCGGTGAGGAGGCGGTGCACTTGGTGGTCGCCGGGGGCGGGGAGCTACTCGAGGGCTTCCGGTCGAGGGCAGGTAGGGCTGGCCTCACCGAGCGTGTGCATTTCCTCGGAGCGGTGCCGCATTCCGAGCTGCCCGGCGTGCTCCGCGCCGTGGATCTGATGCTGCTCACTACCGAGCCGCCCGAGTCCTTCGGAATCGTGTTGATCGAGGCGATGGCGGTGGGGCTGCCGGTGATCGCGACCGACTATCCGGGTGTCCGGGCTGTGGTGGATGACGGGGAGAACGGGCTGCTCGTGCCGGCGGGTGATCCCGACGCAGTTGCCGCCGCGATCCGTCGCTTGCTGAGTGCGGGTGTCGAGGGACGCGAGCGGATGGGCACAGCGGGGCGGGAGAAGGCAATGAGGGAGTGGGGTTGGGAGTCCCTGGTCGATCGCATGGATTCCGCCTATGCGGAGGCGATCGAGGTTCGGCGCGCCAAGCTCGGGGAGGCCGCGTGAGCCACCGACAGGGCGCGCCGGACGGGTTATTGGCGGATAGCGCCAACATCCCGTCAACGGGGCGCAGAATCCTGCTGGTCGCCCACTTCTTCCCGCCGTGCCGCGACACCGGCGCCCTGCGGCCGGCGGCGATGACGAAGTGGCTGGGGCGCCTCGGTCACGCCGTCACGGTTCTGACCACCTCGGCCTACGGGACCCTGCCCGAGGACGACGCCCAGGGCATCGTCCGCACCACAGACGCCCAGCGCTGGCGCGCGCGCCTGCGCGGCAAGGACAGCGTCGATGCGCTGTACGACGCCGACTCCTACTCGGGGCGCGCGCATCCGCTCAGCAAGGTGCTCGTGCCGGAGCCCCTCGTGCTCGCCTGGGCGCCGTTTGCGCGCCGGCGCGCGCTTGCGCTGCACCGGCGCCACGGCTTCGACTGCGTCATCACGACCTCGCCGCCCGAGTCGGCGCACATGGTCGGCCGGGCCCTCGCCCGCCGCGGCGTGGCCTGGGTGGCCGACGTCCGCGACGCCTGGACCTTCGAGTCGCTGCGCCCTCGCTTTCCCACCGCCGCGCAGCGACGCGCGGACGAGCGCCTGGAGCGACGGTGGGTGGGGTCCGCGGACGCCGTGGCCTGCGTCAGCGAGCCGGCTGCCGCCGACCTCCGAACGCGGGGCATCGCCCAGCCGTTGCTGGTCCCGAACGGCTGGGATCCCGACTCGGCGGGGGCGCCGCAGTACGACGCGATCAGACCAGGTGATCCTCCGCTCGACGCCGATCGAATCTCACTCGTCTACACCGGCCGCTTCGGCAGCTATGGCCGCGATCCGCTGCCCCTCGTGGAGGCGATCGGCTCGCTCGCCCGGAACGATCCCGAGAAGGCGGCCAGGCTCGAGCTCGTGATCGCGGGCCCCCTGACCGAGGACGAGCGCCGGGCTCTCTCCGCGGACGTCTCCCCCGCGCGCATCGTCCTCGCCGGCACGGTCGAGCGTCGGCGGGCGCTCGCGCTCCAGCGCGCCGCCGACGCCCTCCTGCTGCTCGCGTCGCCCGCGCGTTCGCAGCTCCTCAACATAAAGCTGTTCGAGTATCTGGCCGCCGGTCGGCCGATCCTGGCGCTGGCGGCGGGAACGGAGGCGGGGCGGGTCGCATCCGAGCTCGGCGCCGAGGTCACCCGCGCGGACGACCCCGACGCGATCGCCGCCGCGCTTCGCCGCCTCGCCGAGGGCGAGCTTCGCGCTCCGGCGCCCGATGCGGCTCGCCCGTACACGTACCCGGCCCCCGCAGAGGCGATGGCTTCGGCGGTCGAGCGTGCGATCGCCGTCAGGCGCCGCCGGGAATCGACCTGAGGCCGGGTGGCGCCAGCGAGATGGGCGCTTAGGCTGCGCCGGATGACCGCGCCCGGGGAGCTACGGACGTTCGCCCCGCTACGCGCGGCGCGTGCCGGGCTTCCTGGCGACGACCGTGACGGGGGACGACGCCAGGGCACGGATCCCGGCCCGCCTGGGCAACCGCGAGCGCTCCTCACCCAGATACCCCCGAGCCTAGCCCGCGGCCGGTCGAATCCGTCATCCTTCGCTGCGCCATGGCGACGAGCCCGAAGACGGAGCGGGCGGTGGAGGAGGACCTTCACCGCTACGTAGCCCCCGCCGTCGGACCTGAGGACGAGCGGGTGTTCACCGACTCGGGGATCGAGGTCGAGCCCCTTTATACGGAGGACGATGTCGCGCCCGGGCTCGGGGAGCGCCTCGGTGAGCCCGGCGCCTACCCCTTCACCCGCGGGATCCATCCGGGGATGTACCGCGACCGGCTCTGGACCATGCGCCAGTACGCCGGATACGCGACCGCGGAGGAGACCAACCGCCGTTACCGCTACCTGATCGAGCACGGCTCCACCGGCCTCTCGATGGCGTTCGACCTGCCCACCCAGCTCGGGCGGGACTCGGACGACGAGCTCTGTCGGGGCGAGGTCGGCCGCACCGGGGTGGCGATCGACACGATCGAGGACATGCGGATCTGCTTCGACCAGATCCCCCTCGACGAGGTGTCGACCTCGATGACGATCAACGCACCCGCGGCGATCCTGCTGCTGCTCTACGAGCTGGTCGGCGAGGAGCAGGGGGTGTCCGCCGAGAAGCTGCGCGGCACGGTCCAGAACGACGTGCTCAAGGAGTACGTGGCCCGCGGCAACTACATCTTCCCCCCGGAGCCGACGATGCGGCTCACCACCGACATCTTCGAGTACTGCCGGGAACGGGTGCCGAAGTGGAACACGATCTCGATCTCCGGGTACCACATCCGCGAGAAGGGGTGCTCGGCGGTCCAGGAGGTGGCGTTCACGCTCTCCAACGCGATCGCCTATGTGGAGGCGGCGTTGGAGCGAGGGCTCGAGATCGACGAGTTCGCCCCCCGCGTTGCCTTCTTCTTCAACTGCCACAACAACGTCTTCCAGGAGGTCGCCAAGTTCCGGGCCGTGCGCCGCATGTGGGCCCGAATCGTCAAGGAGCGCTTCGGGGCCCGCGACGAGCGTTCGATGACGATCCGGTTCCACACCCAGACCGGGGGTGTGACGCTCCAGGCCCAGCAGCCGGAGGTGAACATCATCCGGGTGGCCCTCCAGGGCTTCGCCGCGGTCTGCGGCGGCACCCAGTCGCTGCACACGAACGGCTTCGACGAGGCGCTGGCGCTGCCGACCGAGCGCTCGGCTCGGATCGCGCTGCGCACCCAGCAGGTGCTGGCGCACGAATCCGGCGTGGCCGACACGGTCGACCCGCTCGCCGGCTCCTACTTCATCGAGGCGCTCACCGACGAGATCGAGGAGCGCTCGTGGGAGCTGATCGAGAAGGTGTCCGAGCTCGGCGGCTCGGTGCAGGCGCTCGAGTTCATCCAGCGGGAGATCGAGGAATCCGCGCTCTCCTACCACGAGCGCTACCGCTCCGGACAGGACATCGTCGTGGGCGTCAACAAGTACGTCACGGAGACGGTCGACGACGTGGACATCCTCAGGGTCGACCCGGAGTCCGAGCAGCGCCAGCTCGAGCGGCTGGCCAAGTTCAAGGCCGCCCGCGACCAGGCGGCCGTGGGGAAGGCGCTCGAGGAGCTGCGCGCGACCGCGAACGGCCACGGGAACCTGCTGCCGCCGATCCGCGAGGCGCTGCGCGTGGGAGCCTCGATCGGCGAGGTGTGCGGCGCGATGCGCGAGGTCTTCGGGGAGTATCGGGGTGGAGCGTTCTTCTGAGCGTCGGGACGCTTCGCACACGCGCTGCAAGCTCGTGATCCGGGGCAGGACTCGGAGCGGGCCGACCGAAGCCCCGTGGCATGGAATCGAAGGTCAAGCGAACGCTGGTCAAGTCGGCTCCGGAGCTCTGGGAGCTCGCCTCGGACGTGGCGCGGATGGAGGCGTGGACGGCCGGCCTGATCGGCTCGGAGCGAGCGATCCCGGTCGAGGTGACCGTCTCGGAGGTGGAGAGCATGCTCGCGTGGCGCTCGGCCGACCCGGGGTCGTACGCGCGAATCGCGATCGAGCTCACGGAGAGCGGATTCGGCACGGCGGTCGAGATCACGGCCCAGCACGCACGGTCCGAGTCCGCCGACGCCGACGCCGCGCTGGAGCACGTGCTCGATGAGCTGGGCTCCCCCGAGCGGCGGCCCTTCGCGCGGGCCTGATCGCGGCGGGCTCGACGCGCAGTCGGAGTTCAGCCTCGCCTCGCTGGTGCGAATGCGCGGGGCGTCGCTCGTCGACGCGCTCGAGGCCCACCTGCCGGGCTCCCGCGAGCACGCCGAGGCCACGGCCTCCTACGCGTTCGCGATCGCGGTCGAGCTGGGCCACGACCGCAGCCACGCCGAGCTCGTGCGCGAGGCGGCCAAGCTCCACGACGTGGGCAAGGTGTACGTCCCGAGGGAGCTGCTGATGACCGATCCCTCGAAGCTGAGCCCCGACCGCAGAGCGGAGTTCGAGCGCCACCACGAGGCCGCGCACGGACTCGCGAGGGGCGCCGGCATCCCCGAGCAGGTGTGCGGCTGGATCCTGCGCGTGCGCGAGCAGTTCGACGGCCACGGGCCCGAGGGGCTGACCGCGGACGGGATCCCGATCGAGTCGCGGATCGCGCGCGTCGCCTGCGCGTGCGATCTGGTGCTCTCGAACCCCGCGTTTGCATCTGACGGCCCCGCGCTCGGCGGGAGGCGGCGGATGGTGCTCGAGGAGCTTCGCGGAGGCGCCGGCAGGGTCCTCGACCCGCGCGTGGTCGACGCGATGGTCGCGGTGCTCGAGCGGGCGGCGCCGGCCGAGCCCTCGAGCTAGCGGTCGACAGCGCCAGAGGTACCTGCGGCGGCTTCGCCGCCTTACGCGGCCCTGCCGGGACACTCCGTGTCCCGGACCTAGAATCCCTGCCGCGGTGCGACAGAAGTTCCCCGAGACCCACGAGGAGAAGCTCGCTTACCTGAGGGAGCTGCGCGAGCAGGCGGTCCACTCGGCCTCCGCGGAGGCGGTCGAGAAACAGCACGCCAAGGGGAAGCTGACCGCGCGCGAGCGGATCGAGAAGCTGCTCGACCCGGGCTCGTTCGAGGAGCTCGACACGTTCGTTCGCCATCGCACGCACGAGTTCGAGATGGACAAGCGGCGCCCGTGGGGCGACGCCGTGGTCACCGGGTACGGGACGATCGACGGCCGGACCGTGTTCGTGTTCTCGCAGGACTTCACCGTCTTCGGCGGCTCCCTCGGCGAGGTGATGGCCGAGAAGATGTGCAAGGTCATGGATCTCGCGGCGAAGGTGGGGGCGCCGGTGATCGGGATCAACGACTCGGGCGGGGCGCGGATCCAGGCGGGGGTGGTCTCGCTCGGCGCCTACGGCGACGTCTTCGTCCGCAACGTGCAGTGCTCGGGCGTGATCCCGCAGATCAGCATGATCATGGGCCCGTGCGCGGGTGGCGCGGTCTACTCCCCGGCCATGACCGACTTCATCTTCATGGTCAAGGAGACCTCGCACATGTTCATCACGGGCCCCGAGGTGATCAAGACGGTGACCGGCGAGGAGGTGGAGTTCGAGGAGCTCGGCGGGGCGATGACACACAACACGAAGTCGGGCGTCGCCCACTTCGCGGCCGACGACGAGGACAGCTGCCTGGAGGACGTCCGCTACCTGATGAGCTTCCTTCCGCTCAACAATCTCGAGAAGCCGCCGCACTTCGAGCCGGCGGACGATCCCGAGCGCATGGACCTCGATCTCGATCAGGTCGTCCCGGCGGATCCCCAGCGTCCCTACGACATGCGCGACGTGGTCGCCCACGTGGTGGACGACGGCGAGTTCTTCGAGGTCCACAAGCACTACGCGCAGAAC
>JBKPFS010000058.1:0-12857 GCA_046728935.1 Actinomycetota bacterium
CCCGACGGCGATCCCCCAGAGCACCGAAGGCTTCGGTGCGGAGACCGTGACCCCATCCTCGCCCCGAGCGAGTCCGGAACCCTTCATGTTTGCCTTCCTCTCCGTGGACCGAGACTTGACCCTCAAGCGCGACCGGCCGCATGAGCCGGAAGCGAGCGGGAGGGATCAGACGCGGCGTCCAAAAACGACCATACACCGACGCCTAGCCGCCGTGGGAGTGCCAGTAGCGCACGAGGTCCATGCGGTTGCTCCCGCCCGACATCTCGACCGTCGAGACGAGGCCCACGCGCGGCGCATACAGCTTCTACTCGAGCGCCCTCGGCTCGAGCGCCGTCGTCTCCCTGGTCATGAGCACGTGCGTGAAGCGCCCTCGTGGCACCTCGACGCGCTCGCGCAGGCTCAGGATCTCGGAGCGGTCCGCGGCCCTGCCGGCGTAGTGCTGCTGCCGGAACCGCATCCCCACCGCCGCGGGATGAAACGACGCTGAAAGCCGGGGGCGATCAGAGCTCGGGGACGTCCGCGCCGAGCGGAGAGAACGGCACCCGGCGCACCTGCGCCCAATCGCCGGCCGCGTCCTCGGCGGCGGCGGAGACCTTGCCGGTGTCCTGCCAGAAGCACCACAGGAGCACCGTCGGGCCGGCGCCTGAGATCGAGGCGCCGATCGCCCCGAGCTCGCGCGCCTTCTCGACCAGCTCCATCGAGCGCTCGTAGAGGCCTCGCCGCGCGGGCTGATGCAGACGATCCTCGAGCCCGCGTGCGATCAGGGTCAGGTCGGAGCGCTCGATGCCGAGCACGAGCTGCGAGGCTGCGGCGACGTTGGCGACGGCGTCAGTGACCGAGATCGACGAGGGCATCGCGGCGCGTGCGTCGGCGGTCGCGACCTCCTCCTGCGGGATGACGATGACCGCCTCCACCCCCTCGGGCGGATCCAGGCGCACCGGAGCGGGAGGCTCGCCCGCGCCGTCGGCGGATGGGCAGAGCACGAAGCCGCCGTAGAGCGCGGCGCCGACGTTGTCGGGGTGCCCCTCGAGCTCGACGGCCCTCGCGTAGACCTCGCCGCGCGACAGCCCGAGCTCGTACAGGTGGTCCGCGGCCAGCAGCCCCGCGACGATCGCTGCCGCGCTCGAGCCGAGCCCGCGGGCGAGCGGGATCTCGCTGCGGATCTCGAAGCGCAGGCCGTCGGCGGGGTGAAGGCTCTCGAAGGCGCTCACGCAGAGGTTCGAGCGGTCCCCCGGCACCGAGGCGTCGCCGGGGTCGACCGCGAACTCGCCCGCCTCCGTAACCTCGAGCTCGAGCTGGAGCGAGAGCGCCGCCCCGAGCACGTCATATCCGGGCCCGAGGTTCGCGGACGAGGCCGGCACCCGGACGACTCGCCGGCGCGCGGTCATCTCACGGGCGCCACTTGATCGAGCAGCCGACCGCCTCGGTGCGCCCGCGCGGAGGATCGTCGCCGGCGATGAGCGCGTCGAGCGCCTCGCGGAGCCAGGCGGCATTCTGGGAGGGGTCCTGGTGGTCCGCGTCGGGAGCGCCCTCGTAGCGAAGGCGCAGATCCGAGTCGAGCACGAACAGGTGCGGGGTGGCCTTCGCGCCCCAGGCCCGCGCGGCGTCCTGGGACTCATCCCACAGGTAGGGGAATGGCCACTGCTCGCGCTCGACCCGCTCGCGCATCGCATCCGGGGAGTCGGCCGGGTAGCGCTCCGGATCGTTGGAGTTGACGGCGAGGAATCGCACGCCGCGGTCCGCGTAGTCGTTCGCCGCCTGGACCAGGCGATCGTGCCAGGCCAGGGCGTAGGGGCAGTGGTTGCAGGTCCAGAAGACGACCGTCGCAAGCGTCTCGCCCGGCATCGGCAACGTGATCAGATCGCCGGAGGTGTCGGGAAGCTCCAGGGGCGGCGCCAGGGCGCCTGTCTCGAATCCGTCGGCGTCGCTCATCCTTCGCCTCGCCCAGCGGTCGCCTGGAGCCCGATCGCAAGCGCCTCACGAACGTCCTCGCGATCCGGGAGCGCGGAGACGCGCCCATCGCGCAGCCGGTAGATGCGGCAGGTTAGCCCCACCGGCTCGTCGCCGGGGGCCTGAACGTCCCGCCCGTCGACGCGAATCGTCGGCGAGCCCACGAACTCCTCGCGCTGCGCGTCGGCATCGGTGTTTATCTCCCGCGCCTCGACTTTGTCCGGATCGAGACCGGCGACCGCCATCTCCTCGCGCAGCTCGGCGAGTGCCCGCTCCCATGAGGGACAGCCGCGCCACCAGAGGAACTCCACGTTCGGGGCGTTTTCGGACATGAGTCAAATGTACGAGGCCGGGCGCTTGACACCCAGTGGCAGGTCAGTCGGCGCCCTGGAGGGCTCCGCTTCGCCCGACGATCGCGCCGGCCACAATGCCGCCGGCGGGCACCTCGGCTCCGGGCATCAGCACGGATTCCTTGATTCGCGACCCGGCCCCGATCCTGGCCCCGGGCCCCACGATCGCGGGGCCGTCGATCCTCACGCCCTCGGCGAGCAGGGCGCCTTCGCCCACCAGCACGCGGCCGTTGATCCCCGGCTCGCCCCCATTGGGATCGACCTCGCCCGTCATGACCTCTCCGCCGAGCTCTACCTCGACCGCGCCCTCGACGGCGTCGAGGTTGCCCTGCAGGTACTCCGCCAGGGAGCCGACGTCGTTCCAGTAGCCATCGGTGACGTGGACGTAGAAGGGAACGTCGTGCTCGAGCAGCGCCGGGAAGACGTCGAGCGCGAAGTCCACCTCACGCTGATCCGGGAAGTAGTCGAAGACCTCCGGCTCGAGCACGTAGATCATGCAGTTGGCGAGGTCCGAGAGCGCCTCCGCCGGATCGGGCTTCTCCTGGAAGCCCTGCACGCGGCCATCGGCGCCCGCGACCACCACCCCGACCTCGCTCACGTTCGGCGTCCGCTTCGTCGCGAGGGTCGCGATTCCGTCGTTGGCCCGGTGCGCGTCGGCCAGGGCCGCGAGGTCGACGTCGGTGAGCGCGTCGGCGGCCATCACCAAGAAGGGATCCGAGCCGAAGAACTCGCGGACGTTTCGCACCCCGCCGGCCGTGCCCAGCAGCTCCTCCTCGTAGGCGTAGGTCAGCTCGACGCCGAGGTCCGACCCGTCGCCGAAGCGGGCGCGGATCGCGTCCGGGAACCAGTGCAGGTTGGCGATCAGCTCGCGGACCCCGCGCCGGGCGAGCAGCCCCAGGATGTGCTCCATGATCGGCCGGTTTGCCACCGGCACCAGCGGTTTCGGCATCTCGTATGTGATCGGCCGCAGGCGCGTGCCCAGGCCCGCCGCCATTACCATGCCCCTCACGCCGGCCAGGCTATAGACAGCAGGAGAAGCATGACCACCGTCGCCACGCAGGACCACAAGGTCGCCGACCTCGGGCTCGCCGAGTTCGGCCGCAAGGAGATCACCCTCGCCGAGCACGAGATGCCGGGTTTGATGAAGACCCGCGAGGAGTACGCGGAGGCGCAGCCGCTCGCCGGTGCGCGCATCACCGGCTCCCTCCACATGACCGTCCAAACCGCGGTCCTGATCGAGACCCTGGTCGCGCTCGGCGCGAAGGTCCGGTGGGCGTCCTGCAACATCTTCTCGACCCAGGATCACGCCGCGGCGGCGATCGCGGTCGCCGGCGTCCCGGTCTTCGCCTGGAAGGGCGAGACGCTCGAGGAGTACTGGTGGTGCACCGAGCGGGCGCTCTCCTGGCCCGACGGCGAGGGGCCGAACATGATCCTCGACGACGGGGGCGACGCGACCCTGCTGGTCCACAAGGGGGTCGAGTTCGAGAGCGCCGGCGCCGTGCCGGATCCGGCCTCCGCCGAGTCCGAAGAGCTCAAGGTCGTGCTGGAGCTGTTGCGGCGCTCGCTCGAGGCCGATCCTCAGCGCTGGACCCGCATCGCGGCCGGGATCAAGGGCGTGACCGAGGAGACCACCACCGGCGTGCTGCGCCTCTACCAGTACGCCGAGACGGGCGACCTGCTGTTCCCGGCGATCAACGTCAACGACTCGGTCACGAAGTCGAAGTTCGACAACATCTACGGCTGCCGCCACTCCCTGATCGACGGGATCAACCGCGCCACCGACGTGATGATCGGGGGCAAGGTCGCGGTGATCTGCGGCTACGGCGACGTCGGCAAGGGCTGCGCGGACTCGCTGCGCGGCCAGGGCGCCCGCGTGATCGTCACCGAGATCGACCCGATCTGCGCCCTCCAGGCGGCGATGGAGGGCTTCGAGGTGCGCCGGCTGGAGGAGGTGGTCGAGACCGCTGACATCTTCATCACCGCGACCGGCAACCGTGACGTGATCACGGCCGACCACATGGCGCGGATGAAGCATCAGGCGATCGTCGGCAACATCGGGCACTTCGACAACGAGATCGACATCGCCGGCCTTCGGCGGGAGCCCGGGATCGAGAAGGTGAACGTGAAGCCGCAGGTCGACGAGTGGGTCTTCCCCGACGGCCACGCGATCATCGTGCTCTCCGAGGGCCGGCTGCTCAACCTGGGCAACGCCACCGGTCATCCCTCGTTCGTGATGTCCAACTCCTTCACCAACCAGACGATCGCCCAGATCGAGCTGTTCACGAAGAACGACGACTACGAGAAACGCGTCTACGTGCTTCCCAAGCACCTCGACGAGAAGGTCGCCCGACTTCACCTCGAGGCCCTCGGCGTCAGCCTCACCGACCTCACCCCCGAGCAGGCGGGCTACATCGGCGTCCCGGTCGAGGGCCCCTACAAGTCGGAGCACTACAGGTACTAGCGCAAGGACGCGAATCGCGGCCGGCCTGGCGCTATTTGCACCCCTGTAGGTGCGAAAGGCGCCAGACGAGGTGATTTGAATGAGCGCGCCGCCTGAGATTCCCGACAGCGAGATCGAGCTGCGCGCCAGCCGCTCCTCCGGGCCCGGCGGCCAGCACGCGAACGTGACCGCATCGCGGATCGAGGCGGTCTTCGACATCGACGCCTCCACGACGCTCACGGACGATCAGAAGCGTCGCCTTCGCGCCCGCTACGGACCCCGGGTGACGGCTGTGGCCCAGGACACGCGCGGCCAGGCCCGCAACCGGGAGCTAGCGCTGACGCGCCTGCGGGAACGGATCGCCGGCGGCCTGCGCACACGCCGGCGCCGTCGCGCCACGAGGCCGAGCCGGGCGGCGCGCGAGCGTCGCCTCGCCTCCAAGCGCCGCCGCTCCGAGCTCAAGCGGTCCCGGCGGGCGCCGGCGCCGGACGGCGAGTAGCCGCACGGCGCACCGCCGAGCCGACGAACGGGTAGATCAGCGTCGAGAGCATCGCCGCCCCGACGAGTCCCGCGGCGGTCGAGGAGCGCATCTCGCCGACCTCGATCGCGAGCGTCGTGATCGCGACCACGAGCGGCAGCTCGGTGGCGCTGAAGAAGGCCAGCGCCAGGCGGTCGCGCGCATCGAGCGCGCGGCGGTAGAGCAGAACCGCGGGCACTCCTCGGACGACGAGGAAGAGGCAGAAGAAGAGCGTCACCTTGCCCAGCGCCGCCGCCGACCCAAGCGCGTCGAGGTCGAAGTTGATCCCGCTCTCGATGAAGAAGAACGGGATCAGGAAGCCGAACCCGACGGCCGTCAGCTTCGACTCGAACGACCCCAGCTCGCGGCCGCGGAGCGCAGCGCGCACGATCATCCCTGCGACGAAGCCCCCGAGCAGGAGCTCCAGCCCGAGCTCGCTGGCGAGCAGGACGAGGCCGAAGACGAGCACGACCGCGATCCTCACCGCCAGCTGGCTCGACGTCTCCAGCGTGCGCTCGAGCGCCGAGAAGCCCTCCCAGGCGAGACGCATCGAGGCGAGCGCAAGGACCAGGGCGAGAGCCACGAAGGCGACGAGGATCAGCGCCTCGTGCGCAGGGTGCGTTGTCGAGAGCACGAGCGTGATCAGCAGGATCGGGCCGAACTCCCCCACCGCCCCCGCGGCCATCAGGTAGGTGCCGAACCGGGTGCGCAGCTCGCCGCCGTCACGCAGGATCGGGAGCAGCGTGCCGAGCGCCGTCGTCGCCAGCGCCGAGCCGGTGTAGAGGTAGGAGACGACGACGCCCGCCGCCGCCAGCGCGCCGCCGATGCCGTACGCGAGCGCGAGCGAGAGCAGCCACCCCCACGCCCCGAGCGTCAGCGGCCGCCCGCGAATGCGCTCGAACTCGATCTCGTACCCCGCGAAGAAGAACAGCATCCCAAGACCGAGGTTGGAGAAGAAGTTGATGAAGCCGTCGCTCTGGGCGAGGTCGAGCACCTGGGGCCCGATCAGGATCCCGAGGAAGAGCTCGATCACGACCACCGGCGGCGCATAGGGACGCGGTACGGAGACGACGATGACTGCGGCGAGCGCCGCCGTTAGGACGATGAAGAAAAAGGAGGTGGCGTCGACGTCGATCAAGGCGGCGGCACCCTACTCGTAACTGATCGCGCGGATCACATCGAGGCGCGCGGCGCGGCGGGCCGGCAGGATCGAGGCAATCAGCCCCATGACGATGCCGGCGACCCCGACCCCGACCATCGTCGCCACCGGCGGGCGGTACTCCACTCCTGGGATTCCCGAGGAGAGGCCCCGAAGCAGAGCCGCGCCCAGGCCGGCGCCGACGGCGATCCCCAGCAGCGCTCCGATCAAGCCGATCACGACGCTCTCGTCGGCGACCTGGCGGCGAACCTGCCAGCGCGAGGCCCCGAGGGCGCGCAGGACGCCGATCTCCCGCGTGCGCTCGATCACCGACATCGTCAGGGTGTTGACGATCCCGAACAGGCTGGCGAAGATCGCGACGCCCACGATCGCGTAGAAGATCCCGAACTGCTGATTGACCTGCGACTCGACGTTGGACTTCAGCTCGTCGTTTGAGAGCACCGCGAGATTCGGGTGCCGGGCGTCGACGATCCGGCTCACCTTGCGCCGCAGCTCCGCACGAGCGTCCTCGGAGGTCGCCTTCAACGCCAGCTCGGAGTCGGCGGTGACACCGTAGACCTCGCGCATCGTCCGGAGGGACATCGACACCGTCTGGCCGCCGAAGATCACCGTCTCGACGATCCCTGCCACTCTCGCACGGTGGGTGCCCGAGGGGCCGACGAGGCGAACCGTGTTGCCGACCGCCAGATCCTTCTCCTCCGCGTAGCCCCTCCCGAGGGTCACGCCGCCGCGCTCCATGCGACGGAAGACCTCGTCCCGGGACGCGCCCTCGATCTCGGTCGTGTCCACCTGCTCGTACTCGGAGGGGTCGAAGGCGACGAGCAGCCCGTCGGTCTCCGTCTTCCCGTGCGGGCCGGGGAGCTCCGGCGTGTAGACGAAGCGCTCGCGCGCGACGACCGCTGCCTCGGGGATGCGGGCGAGCCGATCCCCCAGGCTGCCCGCGATCGTCTGCTGCGGCCCCTGGCCGGGCGCGAAGCCGCGCGGCTGCACGGTGAGGTCGCGGGCGAAGCTCTGATCGAACTGGTCCGAGATGGTCTTCAGGAACGACGACCCGAGGCTGTTGACCGCGACCACCAGCGCGAGCCCGATCAGGAGCGCGGTGCTTGTCGCTGCGGTGCGTCCGGGGTCGGAGCGCGCCGCGTCGGCGGCCAGCCGTCCCTCGACCGGGAACAGCAGGCGCAACGGCCACGAGAGCGCGCGCACCAGCGGCCGGATGACGAACGGCGCCAGCATCGCGATGCCGAAGAAGATCGCGATCGTCCCCGTCATCCCGGCGGCGGCGACCAAGGTCGTCGTCTCGTCGGCCGCGCCGAGCCAGAAGGCACCGGCCAGCCCGAAGGCGACCAGCACCAGCCCGAGCACGGCCCGCCGCGGCCTCGGACGCGCACGAAGGCCCTCGGTGCCGAGCACGGCCCGGATCGGCGAGGTGCGGCCGGCGACGCGGGCCGGGTAGAGCGCGCCGAGCAGCGCGGTGATGAGCCCCGTGGCCACGGCCGCGATCGGCGCCAGTGGCGTCAGCACGAGATTGCCAACCGGGAAGTCGAGCGCCTTGACCAGCTCGATCAGCGCGAGCGCCAGGACGACCCCGAGGCCGAGGCCGAGCGCGCCGCCGACGATGCCGAGCAGCGCCGCCTCGCGCAGCACCGAGCCCGTGATCAGGCCGCGGGTGGCCCCCAGGGTGCGCAGCATCCCGATCTCGCGCGTGCGCTGGAAGACCGTCATGTTGAAGCTGTTGAAGATCAGGAAGCCGCCGACGAAGAGCGCCATCGCGGCGAAGAAGTAGAGGATCGCGTTGAAGGCCTGGAGCTGGGCCTCGACGTCCTCGCTCTTGGCGTCCGGCGTCTGCACCTCGACCCCGCGACCGAGGGAGTGGCGCAGATCGCGCCCGACGCCGTCGATGGTCTCCTCCCCCCCGCCGACGATCACATCGACCTCGTCGAAGACCCCGCGCTTGTCCATCACTTCGCGCGCCGAGCGCAGCGGCATCAGCCCGAACCCCTGCCCGCCGAACTCCAGCCCCGTGGAGAACTTGAACAGGCCCGTGACCTGGAAGCGCTTCGCGCCGTCTGGGGTGGCGAGCCTGACGCGGTCGCCGATCTCGAGGCCCTGGGCGTCCGCCCAGCTGTCCTGAAGCGAGATCTCGAGCCCCCGCCGCGGATCGCGGCCCGCGATCGTCTGCGCGTCGGTGACGTCGGCGGCATCGGGGTCCTCGCCGGCGACGTTGAGTTGCGAGCCCTGGCCCTCGGAGGCATGGCCCTGGCTGTCGATGATCGTGAACGTGCTCAGGAGCCGACCCGTGGCGTCCTCGACGCCGTCGGTGCGCCTCACCTCCGCCAGCGTGCTCCGGCGCAGGGAGTCCTCGCCGGTTCCCGAGACGACCAGATCGGCCTTGCCGTAGACCGAGTCGTAGAGGTCGGAGAAGGTGCGATTGATCGTCGCCGCCAGCAGCAGGACGCCGAGGATCATCGCCACCCCGAGCACGATCCCGGCCGCCGTGAGCAGCGCTCGGGCCCGCCGGGCCCGCACCTGACGCAGCGCCAGGGAGCCGAACGAGCGCATCAACCGGCCGCGGCGCCCTCGGCGATCCGCTCGGTCGAGCCGCCGGCGACCTCGCCGGCCAGGCGGCCATCGCGCATGAACACGACCCGGCCCGCAGTGGCGGCCGCCTTCGGATCATGGGTGACGATCACGAGCGTCTGGCCCTCCGACGCATTCAGGTCCCGCAGCAGCTCGAGGACCTGCGCGCTCGAGCGCGTGTCGAGGTTGCCGGTCGGCTCGTCTGCGAGCACAAGCTCCGGTTCGGTGAGCAGCGCGCGAGCGATGGACACGCGCTGCTGCTCGCCACCCGAGAGCTCCGAGGGCAGGTGGTCGGCTCGCTGCGCCAGGCCGACCCGCTCGAGCAGCGCCCGGGCCCGGTCGCGCGTGGCCTCGTCGCGGCGTCCGGCGATCAGCGCCGGCAGGAGCACGTTCTCCTCCGCGGTGAGCGCCGGCAGGAGATTGAAGAACTGGAACACGAAGCCGATCTTCTCGCGGCGGAGCAGGGTGAGCTCGGCTTCGCCGAGGCCGTCGTAGCGCTGGCCTGCGAGCGCGATCTCACCCGAGGTGGGCGTCTCGAGCGCGCCGAGGAGGTGAAGGAGCGTCGACTTGCCCGAGCCCGAAGGGCCCATGATCGCGACCATCTCCCCCGCGGCGATCTCGAGCGTCACGCCGTCGAGCGCGCGGACGGCGGTCTCCCCTGAGCCGTAGACCTTGACCAGATCGCGGGTGGCGAGGGCCGGTGACACCATCACCTGCGGCGCTTTCGCCGCCCTACGCGCCTCTTTCGGCGCTAAATCGCCTCACGGCACACCGGGACGCCCGAGCGCGTCCTTCAGCCGCTCGATGACCTCGACGGGCGACGGATCGACGCCGCGGAGCGCGGCGAGGTGAAGGGAGACGAGGTCCCCCAGCATCACGGTCCAGAGCAGCCTCCCGGTCCGCGTCTCGCCCTCGGTCTCGATCCGCATCACCTCGCGGGCGGCGGGCTCGATCAGCTCCGCCGTGAGCTCGGCGCGCTCGCGCTCGCGCGGGTGCTGGTCGCGATCGGTGAGGAAGACGGCGCTGAACGCCGAGTCGCCATCGGGATGCCAGCCGACGATCTCGTTGTGGTCCAGCTCCGGAAGCTCGTGCGCGAAGGCGTGCTGCTTCGAGTTCTCGTTCATCTGGGTCTTCCAGCGGTAGGCGATCGGCGCGGTCAGATCGCAGCCGTAGATGGTCGGCACGGTGCCCCCGATCCGGTCCGCGATCTCGGCGGCACGCGCCGCGAGCGCCTCGCGCGCCGCCTCGAGCTGGGCGGCCGCGCTGTCGATCTCGGTGCGGATCCCCGGTGCCGCGCCGACCAGGGCGGCCACCTCGGCCGCGATCGTGAACATGTAGCCGACCGCGGCGCGCGGCTGGAGCCCGGCCGGGATCCCGATCACCGGCACGTCCGCCGCTCGGGCGGCGTCGGCCAGCGGCCCGCCGGTGGTGGCGACGATCCGCCGAGCGCCGACGGCGTTCGCCGCCTCGAAGCAGGCCAGCGTCTCCTCGGTGTCGCCGGAGTAGCTCACGCACAGCACGACGTGGCTGGGAGGCGTCCACGGCGCCAGCTCGTAATCGCGTACCACGAGGAGCGGCAGGCAGAGCCGGTCGCCTAACGCAGCGCGGGCGAGCTCGCCGCCCACGCCCGAGCCCCCCATGCCGCAGACGGCGAGCCCTGTCGCCCCGCCGTCCTCGAGGCCGGCCGATTCCACCCGCCAGAGGGCGTCTCGAAGGTGGTCCGGAAGCGCCAGGACGTCGTCGAGCTGGCCCGCAGAGTCGACCTCCCTGATCCGGTCGAGCGCGCTCACGAGTCACCTGCGGCGGCTTCGCCGCACAACCACCTGCCGCCGCTTCGCGGCCTTACCTGCCGCCGGCGAGACACTCCGTGTCTAGCCCGAGCACACACGCCTGTTTCGGTGCTAGGGCACCTCATCAGACACCTACCTCCTCGGCGGGGGCGATCCGGGCGTCCTCCCCGAGTTCGGCGCCGGCGGCGATCCGCGCTCCCTCGCCGACCACGGCCCCCGGCCCGACCCTGGCGCCCTCGCCGACCTGGACGTTCGGCGCGAGGATCGAGCCCCTGATCTCCGCCCGCTCCCCGATCGCGCAGCGGCCGAGGAGCACCGACTCCTCGATCACCGCGCCCGCGGCAACCGCCGAGCCGGCGCGAACCACGGCCCGCGCCGCGATCTCGGCGCCGGGGGACACCGCGGCCCCGTCCTCGATTAGCGGCGTGCCCGACCCCCGGCGCGGATAGTCGGTCTCGACCTTCCCCTCGAGGATGTCCCAGCTCGCCTGCAGGTAGCGCTCCGGCGTGCCGATGTCCATCCAGTAGCCGACGAGGCGGCAGGCGCCAAGCCCGTGGCCGACGAGGTGCGGGAAGACCTCGCGCTCGATCGACACCGCGCGTCCAGCCGGAATCAGATCGAGGATCGCGCGCTCGAGCACGTAGGCGCCGGCGCTGATCTCGTCGGTGTCGATCTGCTCGGGCTCGGGCTTCTCGACGAACTCGAGCACGTCGCCTGAATCGCCCGGTCCCTCACGGCGTACGAGGCCGTACGCGGTGGGATCCGCCACCGGGAAGAGGGCGAGCGTGGCAACGTCGCCGCGCTCGGCGTGGACCGCCTGAAGCGCGGTCAGGTCAAGGTCAGCGAGGACGTCGCCGTTGAGGACCATGAAGCGGTCGCCCAGCAACCCGTGCTCGGCCGCGAGTCGGATCGGCCCCGCGGTGCCGAGCGGCTCTTCCTCCTCGAGATAGCGGATCCGAGTCCCGTCGGGCGCAGAGTCGCCGAGCGCCAGCCGCAGCGCGTCCGGGCGAAAGCCGCAAGCCATGATGACCTCGTCGACCCCGTGTCGGGCGAGCCAGTCGACCATGAAGCGGATGAACGGCCGATCGACCAGCGCGATCGCCGGCTTCGGCTGGGTCAGGGTGAGAGGACGAAGCCGGGTGCCCTCGCCGCCGACGAGGACCAGCGCCTGCATCAACGGCCGATGCCCTCGTAGGTGAAGCCCGCCGCCCGAAGCGCCTCCGGGTCGAGGACATTGCGGCCGTCGATCAGCAGCGGGTTCGCCATCCGTCCCGCCAGGGCCGCCCAATCGAGCTCGGCGAACTCGGGCCACTCCGTGACGAGGATCGCCGCATCGGCTCCCTCGAGGGCAGCCTCGGCGGAGTCCCCCATCTCCACGCTCGGCAGGAGCTCCCGCGCCGATCGCTCCGCCACCGGGTCGTACGCGACCACCTCGGCCCCCTCCCCCTGGAGCCGGCCGACCAGCACCAGGCTCGAGGCCTCGCGCATGTCATCCGTGTCGGGCTTGAACGCCAGCCCCAGGAGCGCCACACGCTTTCCGGCCAGCGACCCGAGGTGCTTCTCGAGCTTCTTCATCACCCGCCGCTTCTGAAGCTCGTTCACCTCGATCACGGCGGTCAGCAGCTGGAAGTGGTACCCGGTATTGCCCGCGAGCTGTTTCAGGGCGCTGACGTCCTTTGGGAAGCACGACCCGCCGTAACCGATCCCCGCCTTGAGGAAGCTCGAGCCGATGCGCTGGTCGAGGCCCATGCCGCGGGCGACCTCGGTCACGTCGGCGCCCACCTCCTCGCAGACGTTCGCGATCTCGTTGATGAACGAGATCTTGGTCGCCAGGAAGGCGTTCGCGGCGAGCTTGATCATCTCGGCCGAGGCGACGTCGGTGCGCACGATCTCGCCGCCCAGGGGCCGGTAGAGCTCCTCGACTGCCTCGGCGGCGGCCTCGTCGCCGGGATCGGCGCCGATCACCACGCGGTCGGGGTGCAGGAAGTCGTCGACCGCGGTGCCCTCCTTGAGGAATTCCGGGCAGGAGACGTAGGTGAGGGCGGGCTTCTCCCGGCGGATCGCCGCCCCGGTG
>JBKPFS010000059.1:0-13505 GCA_046728935.1 Actinomycetota bacterium
GCCGCCGCGGAGCACATCGCCGCCCGCGCCGGCGTGGACCTCGACCCGCAGCCGTTCCGGCCGGTGATCCGGGGCAAGCTGATCGCGGGGGAGGAGTCCCTCAGCCTCGCTTCGACGCTAACCGGCGGCGCGGGGGAGGGCAAGGCCAGCCTCGACTACCTGTGGTGGCCGCCGCACAAGGTCGCCGGGCGCTATCTCGCGCCGTTCCTGGCCGGGGACATCCCGCACGCGGACCTCACCCCGCCGGGCCACGCGATCGACGTCGAGGTCGAGCTGCCGCACGAATGGCATCGCGAGCCGATGGCGTTCGATCCCTACGGGCCCGCCGAGCTCGCTTAGCTTCGACTGAGCGCTCCCTGGCAGACTTCCCTGCCCCGTGGGCGCGATCGAAGGCATCCACGCCCGCCAGATCCTCGATTCCAGGGGCAACCCGACGGTTGAGGTCGAGGTGGCGCTCGACTCCGGTGCGACCGGGCGCGCCGCCGTGCCCTCGGGTGCCTCGACGGGGGAGTTCGAGGCCACCGAGCTTCGCGACGGGGGCGACGCGTGGAACGGGAAGGGCGTCACCGCCGCGGTCGGGAACGTCAACGACCACATCGCCAAGGCGCTCGGCGGCGCCCGCGCGGCCGAGCAGGAGGCGATCGACGAGACGCTGCGCGAACTCGACGGGACGCCCAACAAGTCTCGCCTGGGCGCGAACGCGATCCTCGGCGTCTCGCTCGCGGTCGCCAAGGCGGCGGCCGCCGAGGCCGAGCGCCCGCTCTCCCGCTACGTCGCCGAGCTCTACGGCGCCGGCGAGGAGGTCAATGTGCTGCCGGTGCCGATGATGAACGTGCTCAATGGCGGCGCCCACGCCGACAACGCGGTCGACTTCCAGGAGTACATGGTGGTGCCGGCCGGCGCGACTCGCTTCTCGCAGGCGCTTCGGATCGGCACCGAGGTCTTCCACGCCCTGAAGCGGATCCTCGGCGAGCGCGGCCTGTCGACGGCACTCGGCGACGAGGGCGGGTTCGCCCCGGACCTGGAGTCGAACGAGGCGCCGCTCGAGGCGCTGGTGGCGGGGATCGAGGCCGCGGGCTACGAGCCGGGCTCAGACGTGCACATCGCGCTCGACCCGGCGACCAGCGAGCTGCATCGGAAGACGGACGGGGCCTACGTGCTGGAGCACGAGGGGCGGGCGCTGACGGCAGAGGAGCTGGCGGCCTACTGGGCCGGGGTCATCGACCGCTTCCCGGTCGTCTCCATCGAGGACGGGATGGACGAGGAGGACTGGGATGGTTGGCTCCTGCTCACGGAGCGGATCGGCGATCGCTGCCAGCTGGTCGGCGACGACCTCTTCGTCACCAATCCCGAGCGGCTTCGCCGCGGGATTGAGGAGGGGGTGGCCAACTCGATCCTGATCAAGGTGAACCAGATCGGAACGCTCAGCGAGACGCTGCGGACGATCCGCGACGCCCGAGAAGCCGGGTACACCGCCGTGATCTCGCATCGCTCGGGCGAGACGGAGGACACGACGATCGCCGACCTCGCGGTCGGCACCGGCGCCGGCCAGATCAAGGCGGGCGCGCCGTCTCGAAGCGACCGGGTGGCGAAGTACAACCAGCTGCTGCGAATCGAGGAGGAGCTGGGCGACGCCGCGACGTATCCGGGGATCGACGCCTTCGCCCGCGGCTCCGGCAGGTAGTCCGGGCTCCACGCCGAACCGATGAGTCATGAGTGCACGCGCACCCGCCGCTCGCGGCTACCGGTTTCGCCCCGCGCCGCGCAAGAAGACCGGCGCCGCGCGCCCGAGCCGAATCCGCTGGGATCGGTTCGGCCGGATCGCGCTGGTGATCGTGCTGTTCGCGATTCTCGCCTCGTACATCAACCCCGTGGTCAACTTCGTCGATGCGTGGCGGGATTCGCGCGCCGAGCGCTCGTCGCTCGAGGAGTTGCGGCAGGAGAACGCGAAGCTTCGCGAGCGGGCCGCCGCGCTCGACGGGTCCGATGCGGCCGAGCGGGCCGCTCGCAAGCTCGGCATGGTCGCCCCCGGCGAGCAGTCGTACGTGATCAGAGGGTTGGACGACTAGCCCGGGGCCCGGCGTGAGCGCCGGGTTCCTGTTCGCGCCCGCCAGCGAGCGCGCGCTCGGGGCCGGCGACTACCTCCTCGGGGTGCTCGAGCTGGCGGTGATCGTCGCGCCACTCGCCTGGGGGGCCTGGCTGTTGCGTGGAACGGTCCTGCCGGGGTGGTCGGGGGCGCCCGCCCGGCTCGCGGAGGCGGTGCTCGCGCTCTCGGGCGTGCTCCTGCTGTCGGAGGTCCTCGGCACGTTCGACGCCTACACGGACGCGGGCATGATCGCGGCCTCGTTTGTGGTCGCCGCGATCGCCTACGCGGTTATTCGGGCGAGGGCGGGTAGGCCGCCGACGGGGCCTTCGCAGCATGGACGCGAGAAGGGTGCGATGCAGGGAGGCGGAGCTGCCGCGGTCGGGGGCCTGCCCGGCTTCGCCCCCCTCCTGGCGGCGGTGCTGGCCTGCGGGGCGCTGGCCGCGGCCTGGATGGTCCCGACGCTGGCGGCGCTTGCCGGCGGCATGGACCGGGCGGACACGCTCTGGTACCACATGCCGCTCGCCACCCGGTTCGTGCAGACCGGGTCGCTGGGCGACATCTCCTACTTCGACCCGATCTTCTTCGCCTCGTTCTACCCGGCGAACTCTGAGGTCGTCCACTCGCTCGGGATCCTCGCCTTCTCGCGGGACATCGTCTCGCCGGTCCTCAACCTCGGCTTCCTCGCGCTGGGCCTGCTCGCCTGCTACTGCATCGGCCGCCCGTACGGCCTCGGCCCGCACTCGCTGATCGGCGGCTCGATCGCTCTCGGCGCCCAGATGCTGATCGAGTTCCAGGCGGGCGAGGCGCTCAACGACATCGTCGGCGTGGCCTACGTCCTCGCGTCGGTCGCGATCCTGGTCAACGGGTCGGCGGCCGTCGGGGCGGGAACCGGCAAGCCCCCGACCGGGGCAGCTCCGCATCCATGCATCGCACCCCCCTCGCATCCATGCTGCGAAGGCCCCGTCGGGGGCTCACCGGCCCCCGCCCTAGCGATCGCTGGCTTAGCCGCGGGATTGGCGGCCGGAACGAAGCTGTCATTCGTCGCACCTGTCGTGGCGCTGGTGGTGGGGCTTGTCGTGATCGCAGGGAGGGGCCAGCGCTGGCGGACCGGCGCGTGGTTCGCGCTGCCGGCGTTGCTCACCGGCGGCTACTGGTACGCGCGCAACTTGATCGCGGTCGGCAACCCGATCCCGTACACGTCATGGGGGCCGCTCCACCTGCCCTCGCCGGAGCGGACGTTCGAGCTGCGGCCAGGGTTCTCGGTCGCGCACTACTGGAACGACACCCGGGTGTGGTCGGATTGGTTCTTCCCCGCGCTCCACGACTCCTTCGGGCTGCTATGGCCGCTGACACTCGCCGCCATGGCCGGCGGCGCCGCGTACGCGTTGTGGCGCGGAGCCGAGCCGCTGCTGCGGATACTCGGAGCGGTCGTGCTCTTCACGACGGTGGCCTATGTGTTCACGCCGCTGACCGCGGCCGGGGAGGAGGGGATGCCGATCGCCTTCGAGTGGAACGTCCGCTACATCGCGCCGGGCGCGGCCGTCGGGCTGGCGATCCTGCCGTGCCTTCCGGCGCTCAGGTCGCCGCCGCGGCGCCAGACGATCACGCTCGCCGCGCTCTCGGCGCTGCTCGTCGTCACCGTCGCCTCGCTGGTCCAGTGGCAGCAGGGACACGTCAAGGGTGCGGTCGCGGCCGGGGTCGGCGTGCTCGTTTGCTTCGCGCTCCTGTGGTGGCTTCGCTCCACCGGCCGCCTCGGCCCGGCGGGGCCGCGGCGCTGGGCGGTCGGCGTCGTCGCGGCCGTCGCGATCGGCGCCCTCGGAGCGGGCTGGTGGGAGCAGAACCACTACCTCGATCGCCGCTACCACCTGCTGAGCCCGCAGCTCGATCTCGCCGGGGCCGTGGCCTGGGCACGCGATCTGCGCGACGCTCGCGTCGCGGTCGCCGGCGTCCGCGGCGTCTTCAACCAGTACCCCTTCTACGGCACCGACCTCTCCAACCACGTGCAATGGCTGGGGGTGAAGGGCGATGACGGCGCCTGGCTGCGGATCCCCACCTGCGAGCAGTGGCGCGAGGAGCTCGCCCGGGGCGGCTACACGCACGTCGTCACCATGTACGACCCCTACCGGCCCGGGAGCCTCACCGACACCAAGGAGGCGCTGTGGACGCGCACCGACCCGGCCGCGCACCAGGTCCTGCGCGACGGGCCGGTGAGCGTGTTCGAGCTCGACGGCGCGCCCGACCCGAGCGGCTGCGACGACCTGCCGGATCTCACCGAGGCGGAGCTGAACGGCGACTCGGTCAACCTCGAGCCGACGGCCAACAACCCCTACTAGCCGATGATCGTCTCCACCTACGCCTGCGCTCTGCTGATCCTCGCGGCCTCGCTCGTCCTCGGCCGAGCGCTGCTCGCCGCCCTCGGCGAGCGCCCCATCTGGCTCGCCGGCGCGGTCGGCTTCGCCCTGCTCGTGGTCCTCGCCCCGCTCCTCATCCGCCTGCCAGGAAGAGCCACGACGGCGGCGATCCTCCTAGGGCTGCTGCTCATCGGCGCGATCGCGATCCTGTGGCGCAACGGCTGGGTACGCAGGGGGCGGGTCGGTGCGTCCCCGACGGAGCCTCCGCAGCATGGACGCGAGGACTATGCGATGCATGGACGCGAGAGCGGCTCCGGAGGGGATGCACCGGCCCGTCCCCATCTCGTAGCCGTCGCCGTCGTCTTGATCACGATCGCCGCCGCCTCGTTCCCGTTCATCGCCAACGACCGCCTCGGCATCCTCGGCGAGGGCATCTACACCAACGACCACGCCGCCCAGCTCTACTGGGCGGACTGGCTCCAGAACGGCTTCGGGCCGGAGCCCTCGGCGGTCCAGTTCGGGTACCCGACCGGGCCGCAGTCGGTCGCGGTCATCGCCGCCGAGGCGACGGGCGCCGACCTCGTCGACGCGTTCAACGGCCTCCTGCTGGCGATCCCCGCGCTGACCGCGCTCGCGGCGCTCGCCGCGCTCGGCGGCCTGCCGCCGGGCCGGCGGCTCATCGCCGCCTCGCTGACCGCGCTGCCCTATCTCGCCGCCTCCTACATCGCCCAGAGCGCCTTCAAGGAGACGGCGATGGCGATGCTTCTGCTCACGTTCGCGATCACGCTCGGACTCCTCCGCGGCCGCACGATCGTCGTTGTGCTCGCCGTGCTCGCCGCCGCGAGCGTGTTCACCTTCAGCCTCCCCGGCCTGGTCTGGTTCGCGGTCGCGCTGCCCGCCTGGCTGGTCCTTGAGGCGATGGCCGGGCGGCGGCCGATCGAGCTGGGCCCGGCGCGCGAGCTGATCGCCCGCCACCGCGCCGCGACGGCGATCGTGGTCGTGATCGTGCTCGCCCTGATCGCGCTCGTCGTCGGGCCGGCCGCGAGCTTCGTCGAGAAGATCAACGACGTCGAGGCCTCGGCCGGGCGGTTGAGCTCCCCGGTCTTCCCGGGCGAGGCGCTCGGCGTCTGGCCCGAGGGCGACTTCCGCCTCGTCCGCGGCGACGTCTCGGGGGCGGTGCCCGCGACCCTGCTCGGGCTTGTCGCCGTCGGGCTGGGGCTCCTCGTCCTCGTCCGCCGTAGCGACAACGCCCTCCTCGCCTCGGCCGGCGCCGCGGCCGTCGTCTACGTCGGCGCCCGCCTCGTCGCGCAGATCCACGTCGAGGCCAAGGCGCTGGCGGTGATGGCCCCGCTGTTGATGCTGGTCGCGCTGCGTGCCCTGTTCGCTTCCCAGGGCGAGGGCGAGACCCGGCGCGTCGCGATCGCGCGCAATGCGCTGGGCGCCGGGTTCGCGCTGGCGGCCGTTGCCTCCACGTTCCTCGCGCTTCGCGCCGCGCCCGTCGGCTTCGACCAGCGCGCCGAGGGGCTCGAGCGCCTCGGCGAGCGGATTCAGGGGGAGAAGGTCGCCTTCCTGGGCGTCGACCGCTTCGGCGCCTACTGGCTGCGCGGGACGCTGATCCGAAGCCCTGGCGGCTACGTTCCGCCCGAGGTCGCGGCCCGGCCGGAGAAGGTTTGGCAGCAGGGCAAGGCGATGGACCTCGACACCCTCGCCTCGTACAAGCTCGACCAGTTCGACTACGCGATCACCACCAACGCCGCCTACCAGTCGACCCCGCCGCCCAGCATGGAGTTCGTCGCCGCGGACGGCGACTACGCGCTCTGGAAGCGGACCGGCGCCACGCCCCGCGACCGGGTGCTCGACGCCGAGGGAACGGGCCCCGGCAATCCCGGCGCCCCGCTCGATTGCGCCGGCTCGGCGCCCGATCGTCACCTGACCGGGCGCCCGGGGGAGGCGAAGGCGCTCGCCCAGCCGGTGCTCCTGTCGCCCGAGGGCTGGCGCGGCCCCGAGCGGGTCACGGACGCCGCAGCGGGGCAGGAGAACGCCTTCCTCGCGCCGGCGACGGCGTCGACCGACGTGGACCTGCCGCGCCCGGGGGCCTACCGGCTCTCGCTTCAGTACCACTCGCAGGCCCCGCTCGAGATCCTCGTCGACGGCGAGCAGGTGGCCGGGCTCCCCCCGTCGCTCGACGGGATGTACCTGACCTCGGCGGGCAGGGGGGCCTTCTGGCCGGCCGGCGAGCTCGACAGCTCGCGCTCGGGGACGCGAACGATCTCGGTCCGCGCCGAGGACCCCACCGGCCTCCAGGACGCGCTGGGGGTCGAGCGTCGCGTCTGGCTAGGCGCCCTCGGGGTGATGCCGGTGGTCCAGCCGCAGGAGATCCCGATGGCTGACGCCTGCGAGCGCTACCTCGACCGCTTCACCCTCTCCCGCCGCGGGAAGGGCGGGCCGCCGTGATCGAGGCCCCGCGTGCGCCCGAGGTGCCCCCGGTCGTCTTCGTCGGAGGCACGGGTCGAAGCGGCACCCACGTGGTCGCCAAGCTGCTGTCGAAGAACTGGCGCTTCGAGACGATCCCGGTCGAGGTCCGCTTCCATACCGACGCCGACGGGTTCCCCGGCCTGCTCGCCGGCGAGGTCTCGCTCGATCACTTCCTGCGCCGGCTGCGCGGCTTCTGGTGGAAGGGCTTTCAGACTCGCCGCATGCGCGGCATGCACCGGTTCCTCCCCCGGGAGCGCCTCGACGAGGCCGCCGAGCGGTTCGCCTCCCGTTTTCCCAAGGCGCCCGAGGACGCCTGCCGAGCGCTGCTCTGGGATCTGCTCTCGGTGCGGCTGGAGAATCGCCCGGCGCGGTCGATCGTCGAGCAGACCTGCGACACCGTCGCCCAGGCGCCGACGTTGGTCCGGCTGTTTCCGGAGGCCCGGTTCGTACACGTGGTTCGGGACGGCCGCGACGCCTCGGCGTCGCGAGTCGACCAGACCCGGGGCCTGGTCCGCCCCCGAACCCGCGTCCAGGGGCTCGAGTGGTGGGAGGAGCGGATCACGCGGATCGAGGCCGGTGCGGTGGCGATCCCCCCCGAGCGCCTATTGGTGGTGAGTCTCGACGAGCTGCTCCAGGTGCCTTCTCCCCAGCGCGCGCTGCGGCCCCTGTTTCGGTTCTGCGGCACCAAGGTGCTGGGCAGCGCCCGCCGCTTCTACGGCCGCCGGATGAGCGACGAGGCGGCCAACGTCGGCCGCTGGCGCCGGGGGCTCAGCGCCCGCCGCGCCGCCAGGATCGAGGCGCTCTACGCCGAGGCGCTCGAGCGGCTCGAGGCGTCCGGGGCGCGGAGCGCGCCGATCCTGCGGCGGACCTTCGAGCGCTCGCGCGGCGCCGATCTGCCGCCGGAGCCCTATCTCTACGATCCTGCCCCGCGATGAGCCGCCAGCCCGCTGATCTGGTGTTCGTCGGCGGCACCGGCCGCAGCGGCACCCACATCCTCTCCTACCTCCTCGACCGCCATTCGCGCTTCCACGGCGTGCCGATCGAGTGCCGCTTTCACTGCAACCCGAAGGGCCTCGCCGATCTCGTCACCGGCAAGACGACCGCGGAGCAGTTCCTGCGCAAGCTGCGTGGTTACTGGTGGCATCGCGTGAGGGTCGGCGATCGCGCCTACGTCCGCGCGCGCTGGCGGGCGCTCGGGCGGGGGCGGGTCCGCGGGCTGCACACGATCGTTCCCGCCGGCCGCTTCTCCGAGGCGGTCGCGGCGTTCGAGGCGAACTGCTCACGCGACGTGGTCGGGGCGTCCAGGAGCCTCTTCTACGACCTCCTGCAGCCGCTCGCCGACGAGACTGGGAAACCGGTCCTTGTGGAGATGAGCTGCTTCACGATCGCCGCCGCGCCGGGGCTGGCGAGGATCTTTCCCGAGGCCCGCTTCGTGCACTCGGTTCGCGACGGTCGCGACTCAGGCACCTCGAAGGTCGGACTGCGCCAGAAGCCGCACCACCCGACCGACGTCCGCTCCGGGATCGAGTTCTGGGCCGACCGCCTGCGCATGGCGGAGGAGGGCGTGCGCGGGCTGTCCCCCGACGCCCGCGCCCGGCTTCACGTCACCAGCCTCGACGATCTCGTGTGGGGCGACCGCGAGCGGACCTACGCGGAGCTGCTCGACTTCCTCGGCGTCGACGACGAGCAGCCGGTGCGCGAGTTCTTCGAGCTCAAGATGAGCGCCGACGCCGCCCACCGCGAGCGCTGGCGAGAGGGCCTCGACGCCGGCGAGCAGCAGGCGATCACGGCGGCGTACGAGCGCACGCTCGAGCGCCTGGAGGCGAAGGGTTATCACTGCGCGCCGGCACTGCGCCGCTCCTTCGAGCGCACGCTGGCGGCTCGATGAGCGACCGCATCGTCTTCGTCAGCTCGAACGGCACCGGGCTCGGCCATCTGACCCGCTCTCTCGCGATCGCCCGCAGGCTCGAACCCTCGCTCGAGCCGCTCTTCATCACCCTCTCAGCTGCGGCCCCGGTGGTCCGCGAGATGGGCTTCCCGGTCGAGTACATCGCCTCGTACGGCACCCCCGGGGCGGGAAACGACTGGCGCTGGTCGCGGCGGCTGCGCGCCCGGCTTCGCGACGCGCTCGCCGAGGCGGAGCCTGCCGCGATCGTCTTCGACGGAACCCACCCCTACGAGGCCGTGCTGGGCGCGCTTCGCACGGCGGCCGGCGCCGCGACGGTGTGGTGCAGGCGACCGCTGTGGAAGGCCGGCGTCGACCGCGCGCCCCTCGCTCGCTCGGGCGCCTTCGATGCGATCCTCGAGCCGGGCGAGCTCGCCGCCGACGAGGACCGCGGACCAACTGTGGCTCGCCGCGGCGAGGCGCACGCCGTGGCGCCCATCGTCCTGCTCGACCGAGGCGAGCTGCTCTCGCGGGCCAAGGCCGAGCAGGAGCTCGGACTCGCCCCCGGCCGCACCAACGTGCTCGTCGCCCTGGGCCAGGGCGCCGAGGTGCGGGCGGCGACCGCGCGCTCGCTCGATCACCTGGCGGCGAGGGGCGACGTGCAGGTTGCCGCGCTGTCCTCGGCGCTCGCCGGACTCGACTCGGTCCCCGACGGGGTGATCCAGCTCGAGGCGACCTACCCGATGAGCCGCTACTACACCGCCTTCGACGCGGCGATCGCGGCCGCCGGCTACAACGTCTTTCACGAGCTGATCCACCTCGGCGTGCCGTCCCTGTTCGTGCCGATGCACAGGGAGACCGACGACCAGCCCGCCCGCGCCCGCTTCGCCGCCGCCCGGGAGGCAGCCCTCGCCGTCGACAGCCCCTCCGATCCGCGGGTCACCGAACAGCTCGACGAGCTGCTCCAGGCGGCCGTGCGCGCGGATCTTCGCGAGGGGATGGAGCGACTGCGCTTCTCGAACGGCGCGGCCGAGGCTGCGCGGTGGCTCGCCGACCTCGCGTCCACGGTCGAAACCGAGGTTGCTGGTGATATGCACGGGTTTCCTCGGTCTCGGCGGGATTTCACACGCAGATGGGGGCAGTTCATCCGCTACGCGCCCAGAACCGCGGTCCGTCTCGGGCACCAAACGCTCACCCAGCCCCGACCACGAACGTTGGTGTTGGCGGTAGGGCTGGAGGGAGAGGAGCTCGAGCCGGCCGTCGCCGAGGCGCTCAAGCAGACGCCCGACCCGCCGCCGAGCGTCCTCGTGGTCACGGACGCGATCGCCGACCTCGGCCGCCTGCGGGCGCTCGGGGTCGGCGTCGAGCACGTTCCCGCGCGCGGGTCGCGCCAGGCCGAGCTCGCGGGCGGGGACTACGACGACTTCCTGCGGGGGCGCCTGGGCTCGATCCTCGCCGAGCGCCCACGCCCGCGGCGCGTGCTCGTCGCGGCCGGTGGCCGGGAGCCGCCGCCCGGCTCCCTCGGTGCCTCCTAGTACCCTGAGTCCTCTCCGATGGAGGCCTCCGCACCCGCGAAACCGCTTGATCAGGCGGCACCGCAGGACGGCGGGCGAGCCCTGGCCCGTCCCAGCCGCGGCGCGCTGCCGAACCTGATCATCATCGGCGCCCAGAAGTGCGGCACCAGCGTGCTGCACTACTACCTGAGCCTTCATCCCGAGATCTCGATGTCGAAGCCGAAGGAGCTCAACTTCTTCATCGAGGAGCGAAACTGGTCGCGCGGGATCGACTGGTACGCCGGCCACTTCGATCCCGCCGCGCGGGTGCGCGGCGAGGCCTCGCCGAACTACACGGCGTACCCGCAGCACAAGGACGTCCCCGAGCGCATGCACTCGGTGGTCCCCGACGCCAAGCTCATCTACTTCCTGCGCGATCCGCTGGCGCGAATCGGCGCCCACTGGGTCCACAACTACGCCAAGCGGCGCGAGAAGGGGACCCTCGGGGAGACGCTGGTCCACCCGCAGACCTCGTACGTGATCCGCTCCAAGTACGCGATGCAGCTCGAGCGCTACCTCGCCCTGTATCCCAAGGAGCAGATCCTCGTCATGCAGCAGTCGGAGCTCCGCTACGACCGCGCCGCGACGCTGCGCGGCGTCTTCGAGTTCCTCGGCGTCGACCCCGGGTTCACCCATCCGCGCTTCGAGCAGGAGCGCCACCAGACGTCCGGCAAGACGCGGGCGACCCGGCTGGCGATGCGGCTGGAGAGGATCGGCCGCTCGCGCCGGGGACGCCTCTTCCCCTCGAACTTCTGGCTCGTGCTCGACGATCGGTTGCCGCTTCGCCGGACGATCAAGGCGCCCGACGTCGCGGCCGCCCTTCCCCGCGAGACCCTTCGCGAGCTGCGCGAGGACGCCGAGCGCCTGCGTGAGCTGACCGGGCGCACCTTCGACAACTGGACGATCTGGCAAACGTGAGCAACCGGGCGGACGAGCATCCCGGGGGCGCGGGAGCCGCCCTCGGCATTCGCCTCCTGCGCTTCTCGGGCGTCCAGGGCTCCTCGCTCCTGATCGGAAACCTGATGCAGATGGCGTCGGTGCTCGTCGTCGCCGCCTACCTCGGCCCCGACGACATGGGCCGTTTCGCCCTGCTCCAGTTCCTCGCCTCGCTCACGACCCAGGTCCTCTCGCTGCCCTCGAAGCCGGGCACGATCATGCGCACCTTCGGCGGCGGCGACGACGAGGCCGACGACGACGAGGAGGACGCGGACGTCTCGGCCGACCCCCGGCGAACCCTGGGCACGGGCATCTTGTGGACGTTCATCCTCGCCCTGTTGGGGCTGGTAGTGCTCGTCGTGTTCCGACGCCCCGTCGCCGATGTGCTGCTCGGCTCGGCGGAGAACGAGGACCTCGTGTTCTGGGCCGCGCTCCTGGCCGCGGCCTCGCTCGTGTTCAAGCTCGGCGCGATCATGCTGTGGCTGGAGCGGCGCCCGACCCTCTTCCTCGCCTGCGACGTCGGCCGCTCGGCGTTCTCAGTCGCCCTCGTCTGGGCGCTGCTCGCTTCGGGGTCTGGCCTCGACGGGGCGATCATCGGCACCGCCGGCGGCACCGCGCTCGCCGCAACCCTCGCCCTGTTCTTCCTTCGCGGCAGCTACGAGCGCTGCTTCGATCTCGGCGAGCTCAAGCACATCATCCTCAAGGGCAAGACGCGGGCTCCGATCGTGATCTCGTTCTGGGCGATCCAGAACGCCGACTCGTTCCTGCTCTCGCGCTTCGTCGACCACTCGCAGGTGGGCATCTACAGGCTCGCCTCGCAGTTCGGCTTCGTCGTCTCGTTCTTCCCCCAGGGCTTCCGGCTGGCGATGCGCCCGCTGCGCAAGAGCGCGGCCTTCCAGGCCGTCCGGGACCAGTACGGCCGGGCGATCGCCAACGGCCAGATCCTCGGCTACTTCACGTTGGTGTCGATCTTCGCCGTGCTGGCGATGATCCTGGGCGGCGACGTGCTCGTCGACGCCGCGCCGCCCTCGTACGCCGCCGCCGCGAGCGTGATCCCGCTCGTCGCCGCGGCCTGGGTGATGCCCGCGGCGTACCGGACGGTGAACCAGACCTCGAGCGTCAACAACCAGCGGCGAGTCTTCGTCCTCGGGGCGGTCGGCGGCGCCCTCCTCTACGCCGCGACGATCATCGTGCTGGCGCCGGCGATCGGGATCTACGCGCCACCGATCGGAATGCTCGTCGGGCTCGGGGTCCCCACGGGCTACGTCTTCGTCCGCGGGCAGCTGGGCGACAAGCGGATCGAGTTCCCCTACCGGGAGGTCGGGGGCGCGCTCGTTCTCGCGGCGCTCGTCGCCGGGGCCTTCGAGTTGCTGCCCGACCTCTCCCAGTGGGCGGAGCTCGGCGTGGCGGGAGGCTTCCTCGCCCTCTATCTGGCGCTTCTGGTGGTCTTCCGCATCGTGCCCGAAAAGCACTGGCGACCCCTGATGCACATGGTCCGTTCGGTCGCCCGGGGGACCCCGATGCGCCTCAAGCCGCGCGCCGGCCTGCGCCTCCTCGACCCCGCCGAGCGCGCGGCGCTGCGCGTAGCCGTGATCCGCGGGCTCCCGGCGGAGCGCCTCGCTCCCGACGGAGACGAGCGGGGCGGGGAGGGGGAGGCGCTCATGGCCAGCCTGCGCCGGGTCGGCGAGCGAGCCGGCGCGCCCGTAGGCGAGCCGAGCGAGCACGAACGCGAGCTCTCCGTGTTCCTGTTCGAGGACGCGCCCGCGGCGGTTCGCGATCAGACCATGGACCGCCTGCTCGAGGCGGGCGCGAGCGCCAACGAGCTCCGGGTGCTCGAGGAACTGGTGACGAAGCTCGCCCGCGTCCCCGACGACGCCTGGGAGGGCCGTCCGGGGCAGCGCCGGCGCATCCCGCGGCCGGTCTCGCGCCGGCGGCGGGCGAAGAGCCTGCCCGGATAAGGTCGCCGCGACCGGCGGCTCTGACGCCCCGTAGCCCGGCCCGCTATCGATGCGCCGGGTAAGAGCCGCCGATCTTCTACTCGGAGCGGCGGATCACGATCTGGTCGGGCTCGACCGTGACCTCGACCTGCCGCTTGCCGGCCCAGTGCTCGGCGTAGACGGGGTCGTCGGCGACCGCCGGGTCGAGCCAGAGGCCGTACCCCTCTTCGTCGCCATGGTCGAAGGTCGCCTGGAGCGGGCCGGCCTGCCCCCGCCCGCCGC
>JBKPFS010000060.1:0-8106 GCA_046728935.1 Actinomycetota bacterium
TTCGAGCGGGCGTACGAGCAGACGATGCGCCGCGCCGAGGCGACGGGGCGGTATTTCTTCGACTCGAGCTACTTCGCCTCGGTGCTCGCGTACGAGCGCAGCTGGATGCTGCTCGCCCGCTCGCCGGGTGGCGAGATCGGCGCGGGCGCGATCGCGGCGCTCAGCGACGGCCTGCTCCACTACTACCTCGGCGGCACCGCGGACGATCATCTCGGCGACTCGCCCTTCAAGAACGTCGTCGCAGGGTTGGTGGCGCTGGCCGACCGGCTCGGCGCCCGGCTCAACCTGGGTGGCGGGGTGCGCCCGGGCGACGGGCTGGAGGCGTTCAAGCGCGGCTTCGCCAACGCGGAGCTCCCGTTTCGCACCCACGAGGTCGTCTGCGACCCCGGCGAGTACGAGCGCCTCAGCCGGGGCCGGACGCAGGGCGCCTTCTTCCCCCTCTACCGGATGGTGTAGGCGCTGGAAGCAGCTCAGCCGCCGGTGCCCCCGGTCGGGGGCGGCTCCTCGGTCGGCTTCGTTGGCTTGATCACCGTGCCGTCGATCAGGTCCTGCGCGCGATGGCGCAGCTCGCGCAGCTGGAGCTTGAGGGAGTCCCCGGGGCACTCGGTGAAGTCGAGCTTGCGGTGGCCGATCACCCGCTTCGACCGGATCTTCTTGCCAGCCCGGTGCTTGTTCAGCGACCCGCCGGCCGAGCGCAGCTTCGTCGTGCCCATCGCGGGGTGCCCGTGATGCGCAAGCTTCCAGGCGACGAGGTCGGCGAACGAGGCCATCGATTCTTCGCTGATCGGCAGCTTCGTGTGGGTTCCGATCGCGGCGATCCCGGTGGTCTGCGAGTTGAAGCCCTGGGCGTGCGCGCCGACGACGGCCTTCGCGAGGCCGCCGGCGCGGCCCATGTAGATCGTCCCGTACCGGTCGATGAGCGCGTTGTAACCGATGTCGTTCCACCCGTTCGCGTTGCGGTGGTAGCGGCAGATCCCGAGCACGATGCCGGGCGCCTCCTCCGGCGTGTAGTCGTTGGCGGTCACGGTGTGGTGGACGACGACGGCCTTCACCTTCCCGTAGGTTGGGTCGTCGCGCGGGTGGCACCCGCCGGGGCCCTTCGCGCCCCATTCGGCGCGGCTGACGTAGTCCGGGCGCACCAGGTCGGCCTCCGCCTGCGGCTGGATCGCCGAGGCCACGGAGATGAAGGCGCCGTTGATGGCTCGGCGAGCGCCGTTCAGGAGCGTCTGTGTCTCGCTCGTCGTGCCGGAGACGTTCACGTAGTGGAGCTCCCCGGTGGGCCGCCAGCCCCGGGTGCGAAGCTGGACCTCGTCAGCGCCGCCGAAATAGACCGGATTGCCGTCCACGGTCTCGATCCACTCGCTCCACTCGCCCCCGGCTTTCCGCGCCCGAAGCTCATACGATCTCTCCTCCCCGGCGAGGCCCGCGAGATCGAAGCGGTGGGGAGCGTCGACGGTCGCGGAGACGTGCGTGACCGGCCCTTCGCCGCCCTGCACGACGCGGCTCAGCCGGGCGGTCGCCGGACGTTCGATTCGCTCGACGGCGCCCAGGGGCTGCTCGAAGTCCACCGCGCCGGGCATGTACGGACGCATGCTCAGCGCGGGCGCGGCCACCCATCCGACGAGCGCAAGGATGGCCAGCAGGACGAGATGTCGAAGCCTCGGTCGCACCTTTCCCCGGAACACGCGCACGCGTGCTCAGATTCGCTATTTGCGGAAGTTTGCCTCAGCCTGCACGCCCGCGTGCACCTGCCGGGTTCAGCCGCCGAGCTGAATCGGGATCTGGCCCTCGGGGCCCTGGCCGCGGTAGACGTCGCGGAAGTCGCGGATCGCGTCCAGGGTCGCCCTCCCCTCATACGTCTTGCAGCCCATCAGCTGCGCCCAGGCCGTTGTCGCGACCTCGTACGGCATGTCGGGGTTCGGGAACAGCAGCATCCCGTCGGGGTCCTCGTCGAACACGCCCTTGATCGCGAGCTGATCCTCCTCGGAGAGATCGGGCGAGTACTGGATCTCGATCCGGCCGTGCTCGAGCGAATGGACGAAATACTGCGGCCCGGGCATCTCGGCGTACGCGCCGTCCGCCTGCTGCAGCGGACTGACGATGTGGTTGCCAGACGTAGGCGGGTTGGTCTTGTAATCGGGGACCGGATCGCTCGGCTTGATGTGCGTGTTGCCCTCGTCGGGCAGGTCGAGCCGGAGCTCACAGCCCGCCTCCTTGGCCGCCGTCTGGAGGTCGCCCTGCTCGATCGCGGGCGGCGTCGTCCCGGTGCGGCCGTCCGGCTCGATGCCGTTGATGCTCCCGCTCAAGGTCTGGATGTGCGCATCCTCCGGGAAGTCACCCGGGTTCTCGCCGCCACCGCTGCCTCCGCCGGTGAGAGCGACGATGATCCCCCCGAGGACTGCGGCCCCGAGCAGGCCGGCGACGAAGTAGCCGGCGATCAGCCGGCGGCGCGCCGCGTCCGCCTCGCGGCGCTCGGCGGCCAGCCGCTCCGCACGGCGGCGCTCCTTTTCCTCCTTTCGGGTGGCCATCGGCGGCGCAGCGTAGCGAAGGCCGCTCAAAGCGGCCTAAGCTCAGGCGACGCGGCGCGCCTCGGCGCCGGCCTCGGCCGGCGCCTCGGCGTAGGCGTCCTCAACGAAGGCGACGAGCTCGTCGTCCAGGCGTCCGGGGCTGATCCGCCACTCGAGGATCGACTCCGCGTTGACGAGCCTGGCCCGTGGCATCTCCTCGACCAGCATGCCCGAGTCGGAGAACGGGTGCAGTGGGTCGGCGGGGTGGCCGATCACGAGCACAGGCTCGGCGATCCGCTCGCGCTCCTCGCGCGGTGGCGCGGTGCGGCCGAAGAGCAGCCCCTCGAGCACGGCGGTCGAGGACTCCGGATCACGACGTGTCCAGTCGAGCAGGATGTCGACCAGGTAGTGGGAGCGCGGGATCCGGTTGGTGATCGACGCTACCCCCGCGATCACGGGCCGCCCGAACCGAAGCGCGACCAGGATCGGAAGGAAGATCAGCCCGGCGGCAACGAGCGCGTTGTCGAGCACAGGCATCTCGATGAACAGGCCCCGAGCCTTCCCGGGGTGCCTGCTCGCCATCTCCAGTGCGACGTTCGCGCCCAGCGACGTGCCGCCCACGATCGGACGGTCGAGGCCTAGGTGGTCGCAGAGCGCGGCGAGCTGATCGGCGAACGCGTTCATGCTGTAGGCGCGCATGTCGGTGGGGCGATCCGAGTCCCCGTGGCCCAGAAGGTCGACGGTGATCGTGCGGATGCCTCGCCCCGCGAGCTCCGGACCCAGGCGGTCGTACATGTGCCGGTTCATCAGCAGCCCGTGGACCAGCACCAGCGTTCGCTCCTCATCCTCGCCGTAGACCGCGTAGGCGATCCGCTGTCCCCGGTAGCGGAACGAATCGGCGCGGGGCGTCATCGCGGGGAGTCTATTGACGCCGTGGCGGGCTCACGACCATCGGGCTCCGCTCGCTCCCACGGCCGAGAGGCGCGCAGGGCGCTGAGGACGGCGCGGGTTCCGGGCGCGCGGTTGAGCGCGTAGAAGTGGATCCCCGGCGCTCCCGCCGCGAGCAGCTCGTCGCACTGACGAGCCGCATAGGCGACGCCGAGCAGCGCCTCGGCCTCGGCGTCGCCGCCGAGCGCCTCCATCGAGGCCGCGAGCTCGGCCGGTATTGACGCGTCGCAGAGATCGCAGATCCGCGCCACCTGGCCGAAGCTGGCGATCGGGATCACGCCCGGGATGATCGGCACGTCGATGCCCTTCTCGCGCGCCGCGGCGACGAAGTCGAAGTAGACGCGGTTATCGAAGAACAGCTGCGTGATCAGGAAGGTCGCGCCGGCGTCGACCTTCGTCTTCAGGTAGTCGAGATCGGCCCCGAGGCTGGGGGCCTCCGGGTGCACCTCGGGAAAGCAGGCGCCGCCGATGTTGAAGCGGTAGCGCTCGGAGATGAAGCCGGCGAGCTCCGCCGCGCTCGAGAGCCCGTCCTCCGGGGGCGTGAACTCGGTCTCGCCCCGCGGGGGGTCTCCGCGCAGCGCGAGCACGTTCTCGATCCCGATCTCATCGAAGCGATCGAGGATCCGCGCCAGACCCTCGCGCGTCTCGCCGACGCAGCTCAGGTGCGCCATCACCTCGAGCCCGTGCTCGCGCTTGATGCGGGTCGAGATCTCCACGGTCCCCTCGCGGGTCGATCCGCCGGCGCCGTAGGTGACGGAGACGTAGTCGGGCGCGAGCGGCTTCAACGCCTCGACCGTCTCGAACAGCTGCGCGACGCCCTCGGGGGTCTTCGGCGGGAAGAACTCCACCGAGAACACCGGGCGCTTTTGCGTCAAGAGCTGGTCGATGCGCATGTGTTAGGTGAGCGCCTTTAGGCGCGAAAGAGGCGTGTGATTGATTCCGGGGATGGTAGAGGCCGCCCCACGCCCCGAGCGCTTGTGCGGGTGTGGACGAAACCCCGTTCTCGACCCCGGGTACGTGTCGGCGTGGGGCAGGCGACGCTGGAGAAGGCGGCCGAGGCGAAGCGCGAGCCGGCGGCTCCGCGGAGCTGACTGGACGCGATCCTCTTCCCGCAAATAGCGCGATTTCGGATCGCGTCCCCCTTGCGCAGCTCGGGAGGGCTTACTAATGTCGCGCGCGCGGTCCGGGAGAGAGACAATCGCCGCGAAAGCCAAGCGGTAGAGACTCTCGAAGGAAACTCGCAGAGCTTTGTTCGCGCGCAGGCTACGCGCGGGGCAGGCAAAACGAGTTTCCACCGGGCCGCGTTTTATTTGCCCGAGCGTTCCGCCGCCGCCGCCTCTAACTTGGCGGATGCGGCTACCGCCGCCGGCTCGGGGCCCGGCCTGCCCGTCCCTCGGCCGAGCGACCGGGGCGCATAGTGTTGGGGGCTGGCGCCGTGGTGAACCCCGGAAGACGCCGCGGCTAGCCCGCCGCCCCCTGATCACCGACCAGCCCCAGCGCGGCATGAACGACCCGCCCAACCTCGGCTCCGTGCTCGAGACGGCGCTCTACCACGACCCTTGGGAGCGCGAGGCGATCGAGGAGTTCTACTCGGAGACCCTGGGGCTGCGCGCACTCTCGCGCTGGCCGGACGGCGTCGCGTTTCGGGTCGGAGACGGAGTGTTGCTGCTGTTCGACCGCGAGGGCCTCCAGCGGCGCGAGGGCCCGATCGCCGACCACGGAACGACCGGGCCGGGACACGTCTGCCTGGTGGCCGGTGCGCCCGGCTACGACGGCTGGAGAGAGCGGCTGGCCGAGCTCGGCGTGGAGATCACCCACGAGCACGAATGGGATTCCGGCCTCCGCTCGTTCTACTTCCGCGACCCGGCGGGCAACCTGCTCGAGATTGCCGACGGCGACATGTGGCCCCCCTGAGCGGGGGCGCGGCGCGGATCGGCCGGTGTCGCATGCCGGCTCTGGGTTAGCTTGACCGGATGGCCGACGCCAAGCGGGTGCTCACGCAGCGGCAGCTGAACAGGGCCCTGCTCGGCCGCCAGCTGCTGCTCGACCGCGCGCGCTACTCGCTGCCGAAGGCGCTCGAGCGCGTTGGCGGGATCCAGGCTCAGTACGCGCCCTCGATGTACATCGGGCTGTGGTCACGGGTCGAGGGCTTCAGGCGAGAGACGCTCACCCGGGCGCTTGAGCGCCGGACCGCGGTCCAGGCCACGATGATGCGGGCGACCATCCATCTCGTCTCGGCAGCGGACTACTGGCCGTTCGTGCTCGGCACCAGGCAAGCTCGACGAGAGTGGTGGCTTCGGACCCACGACGACGCGCCGAGCCCGCGCGAGATGGCCGCGACGGCGAGGAAGCTTCGCCGGGCGTTCGCCGGGGGCACTCTCGCCCGCGCCGAGCTCGATGAGGTCCTGAGCGACCGACCCGGTCGTCTCGCGGTGTGGCGAAATGGGATCGGGCTGTGGCTGGAGCTCGTGCGCGTGCCGCCCTCGGGAACCTGGGAGCGGCGGCGAGCGGATCTCTACGCGGCGGCGGAGGATTGGCTCGGGCGGCCCGATGTCGCGCCCAAGGACGGGATGGTCCACCTCGTCCGCAGCTACCTACGCGGGTTCGGGCCAGCCTCGCGCAAGGACATCGCGAGCTTCGCCGGCGTGCCCCTCCGCGCGATCGCACCGGCCCTCGAGCAGCTCGACCTGCGCCGGTTCGAAGACACCGATGGCGGCGAGCTTCTCGACCTGCCCCGGGCGCCGCTCCCGGATCCCGATACACCGGCCCCGGTGCGCTTTCTGCCGGTGTGGGACTCGACGCTCCTCGTCCACGCGCGGCGAACCGGGGTTCTCCCCGAGGAGCACCGGCCGAAGGTGTTCAACACGAGGACGCCGCACTCTGTCAACACCTTCCTCGTCGACGGCGCCGTCGCGGGCACGTGGCGCTATGAGAAGGGCGGCGTCCGGATTGAGCCCTTCGGGCGCCTGGATCCCGCCGTTCGACGGGAGCTCGACGCCGAGGCCGAGCGGCTGGCCGAATTCCACGCATAACCTCGAGCTGGAGCTAGATTGGCCTTGTGGCCGAACCCTTTCCAGCTCCCGTTTGGCTCGCGCGAGGAACGGATCGCGCACAACGAGGCTGGTCGCGAAGCCTCAACGACCGCCACGCCGAGTGGGCGGGCGGCCGCGAAGCGGTGCCCGGCTTCCGGTGTGAGTGCTGGCAAATGAACTGCACGGAGCGCCTCCCCCTGTCGGGCGAGGAGTGGAGCATGGTCCTGGCAGAGCCCAACCGATTCGCCGTCGCGCCCGACCACGTTGCCGAGGACTTCGAGGCGGTGGTCAAGACCTTCCCGCATTTCTGGTTGCTCGCGAAGTTCGGCGAGGCAGGGAGGGTCGCCGAGAAGCTGGCGAGCTCGAACTGAGGTCCGATCCACGTGACCGGATCGAGCTAGCCGGACTCGAACCGGCGACGTCCTGATTGCAAAGCGAGTCCGGCGCCGCTTGATGATGCGGTTTCGTGACTGCGAGGGCCGGATGGCCATGCGTCGAGTGGGCTCGATTAGTCTCGGTTTGGGCAGACAAGCGGCTTGTGTGCCCAATCCCGGCGCGGTGAAGGCGATCGTATTGCTCTCGGAGGAGCACGACGTTGGCCGGCAGCGCCAGGTCGGCAACTTCCCGCTGGCTAAGCCCAGCCCCCCACATCCGCGCCGCCCTCCTCGGTGATTCGCGCGCCGAAGCGGATCAGCGCCGGGTGTGAGGCGATCTTGCCGGCCACCAGCGCCTCACCCTGCCGGAAGGTCGTGGCGCGGTCGATGAGGCCCGGCGGGACGAACGAGAACACGCTGCCGACGTGGGCGAGGTCGGCCCTCGAGTTCATCCGCATCAGGACTAGGTTGTCGCATTGCGAGAGCACGTTCTCGTGCACCTTGTGGGGGCGCTGGGTAACGACGATCAGGTAAAGGCCGAACTTGCGTCCCTCGCCCGCGATTCGGATCGCGTCCTCGGTGGCGAGCGCCGTGATCGGGTCGGCGGGTTCAGCGGGGCAGATGTTGTGGGCCTCGTCGATCACGATCGCGATCGGCTCGCGGGTCGCCCGTCGGCGCCAGAGCCGCTCGAGCACGGCGCCCGCGGTGAGCGCCCGCTCCTCGCGCGTGGCGAGCGAGCCGAGGTCGACGACGAGGCAGCGGGGACCGGTGGCATCCTCGAGCTCCGCCGCCATGGACTCGCCCTCGGGGCCGGGCCAGATGCTCCAGCGGTTGACGCCCAGGTTGCGTGCCCGGAGCTTCAGCGCGTCGGACTCAACATGTTCGAGATCGGCAATGCTGCGAATGCTCTCGTCATCCACGAGCGCGGCGAGCTCCGCGTACTCCTCGCGGTCCGCCAGCGGGTCGAGCCGCAGCAGGGCCGCCTGCTGCGCTGGGCTCAGCTCGCGGAAGCGCACCCGGATGCGGCCAGGTCCGCTCGCGCCGGCGCGCACCACGATGGAGCCGGCCACCGGGGCGAAGCGCTCGAGCGCGCTCGGGTCCGCCCCCTCGCGCGTCTCTCCCAGCCGCACGTAGTCCGAGTTCGGATCGAGCACCACCACACGCAGGCCTGTCTCCATTAGAAGCCGCTCGAGTAGGACGCCGAGCGCGTAGGTCTTGCCCGAGCCCGACTGGCCGCAGAGGAAG
>JBKPFS010000061.1:0-18217 GCA_046728935.1 Actinomycetota bacterium
TGCTCGAGGACGGGGCGCGTGTCGGCGTTGTCCGCCTGTTCGAGGATCGCCTCCTGGCGGCGCTTGGTGAAGCCGAGGAAGAGGGCCAGCATCGCCGTGCAGATGAGCAGGAACTCCGACGCGCGCGCCTCGACCGCGACCGCGCCCGCGACGACTCGGAGCACGAACAACGAGGCGATCGTCATCACGTCGATGATCACCAGTCGCTTGAGCCCGAGCGAGTAGGCGGCCGTGATGACCGCGTAGAGCGCCACCAGGCCGGCGATCTCGGCCTCGACCGCAAAGCCGAGCGCGAGCGAGATCGCGAGCAGCACGGCCGCGGCGGCGGTGGCGGTCCCCGGCGGGAGTGCGCCGCTGGCGATCGGGCGGTCCCGCTTCTCCGGGTGCCGTCGATCGAGCTCGCGGTCGCGGAGGTCATTGAAGAGATAGCCGGCGCTGGACACGGCGCAGAAGGCCGCGAAGGCGAGAGTGGCGTCGACGACCTGTGCCCCCTGGTTGAGCTTGCCCGAGAACAGCAGCCCGGCGAAGACGAGCAGGTTCTTGACCCACTCCTGGGGGCGCATCGCCCGAACCAGCGCTGGCATGGCGGGGAAGGTTAGGTGCCGGGGTCGATCAGGACGCCCGGGTTGAGCACCCCCGCAGGATCCACTGCGCGCTTCGCCGCTCGCAGCGCCTCGGCGAACGGCTCCGGACGCTGGCGGTCGTACCAGGGGCGATGGTCCCGGCCCACCGCGTGGTGGTGGGTGATCGTGCCGCCCGCGTCGATCACCGCCTGCGAGACCGCGGCCTTGATCTCATCCCACTGGGCGACCTCGTCCCCACGCCGCGCCGGGGCGAGAACTGTGTAGTAGGGAGCGGGGCCGTCCGGATAGACGTGGGTGAGGCGAGAGGAGAGCTTCGGCGCGCCCGTCCCGTCCCCCGGCGCGCCCGAGGCGGCGGCGACGGCTCGGCGCGCGCTCTCGCTCACCGTGGCATGGAAATCGGCGAAGCGATCCCAGGTGATCGCCGTCTCGAAGGTCTCCGAGAGGACACCGCAGGCGACCAGCGTGTCGCGCAGATAGGGTGCCGCGAGGAAGGCGTGGCGCCATGCGCCCACCGCATCATCGGCCGGGGCGTTCTCGCGCACCGCGCCGCGTCGCGGCTCCGGCGCCGATTGGCCCCTCACCTCACCGGGCTCGCCACCGTGATCGCGGGCGACCTCGAGCGCGACGTCGATCGACGGATCGACGGGGTGGTGCGCCGACTCGAATCCGAGGACGAGGAGCGCCTTCCCCGCGGGACCGGCGTGGGTGAGCTCGGACTCGGCCTCGTCGAGCAAACGGCAGTTGGATGGATTGAGGCCCGACTGGGAGAGCTCGCGCACCGCCTCGGCCCCCGCGGTGAAGGAGTCGAAGGCGACCCCGCACGAGAGCTTCCAACGCGGCCGCTCGTGAACCCTGATCCACGCCTCGGTGATCACGCCGAGAGTGCCCTCCGACCCAATCAGCATGCGGTCCGGGCTCGGCCCGGCTCCCGAGCCGGGCAGCCGGCGGCTGTCCCAGATCCCGGCCGGGGTGATCGCGCGCACCGACTCGACCAGGTCGTCGATGTGGGTGTAGAGCGTGGCGAAGTGACCGCCCGCCCGGGTCGCGATCCAGCCTCCGAGCGAGGAGTACTCGAACGACTGCGGAAAGTGGCGAAGCGCCAGCCCGTGCTCGCGCAGCTGGTCGGAGAGCGCCGGCCCGAGGACCCCGGCCTGGACCCGCGCCGCGCGCGAGACCCGGTCCACCTCGGGCACCCGGTCGAGCGCCCCCAGATCGATCGACACCGCGCCCGCATAGGAGTCCGCCACCCGCGGCTCCACACCCCCGACCACGCTGGTCCCGCCCCCGTAGGGGATCGCCGCCGCGCCAACGTCCTCGCACCACCCAAGCACCGCCTCGATCTCGGCCTCGTCGCGAGGCCGCGCGACGAGGTCGGGCGGGTGCTCGATCTGGCCGCGCATGCCGCGAACCACGTCCCGATAGGCCTTGCCGAGGGCGTGGGAGACGCGCTCGTGGGAGTCAGCGCCGACGATCTCCTCCAGGGCGCTCGGCGTGTCGATCCGGGGCTCGGGCAGCTCGATCGCCTCCAGCGGCACCGGCTCCTCGGGCTCGCCCCCGAACCCGAGCCGCTCGCGAATGCGCGGCGCAGCGGCTCGCAGGTCGGCGAGTGAGGGCTGCTGGTCCTCCCATCCCCAGCCCCAGTGCTTTCGCCGCCGAGCTCGAATCGCGTTCACCGGAGCGAATAACCTAGCCGCCGGATGGGGCGCGGTCGCTTACGGGTGAGGCTTCTGGTCGTGGTCGGGGTGCTCGCGACGGCGCTCGGCGTCGTCGCCTATGCCACCGACGGCCTGCGCGAGCCGGAGCTCGACACCGTCGATGCCCGCTTCGACATCCGGGGAGACCAGGCGACTCCCGATGACCTCGTTGTCGTCGGCGTCGACGACGTCACGTTCGACGAGCTCAACGAGCGCTGGCCGTTCCCGCGCTCTGAGCACGCGAAGGTGATCAACCAGCTGGTGCGCGACGGGGCGAACGTGATCGCCTACGACGTCCAGTTCACCGAGCCCACAACCCCGCGCGAAGACAACGCGCTGATCACCGCCGTCAACCGAGCAAAACGCACCTCCCACGTGGTCCTGGCGACCACCGAGGTCGGCCCCGACGGAAGCACGAACGTGTTTGGGGGGGATCGAGTCGTGAAGCGGGTCGGCGCCAGCGTCGCGAACGGCAACCTGATCCCGGATCCGGGTGACGTGATCAGGCGCGCCCCCTACGAGCTCCAGGACCTAATCGGATTCGGGGTCGCCGCCGCCGAGGCCGATGGCCAAGTCGACGTCGACCCCGGCGAGTTCGACGACGACGGCGGGGCCTGGATCGACTACACCGGGCCCCCCGGCACGGTCGAGGACGTGCCGTTCTCGCGGGTGCGCAACGGCGAGTTCGAGCCGGGCACGTTCACCGACAAGATCGTGGTCGTGGGGACCACCGCCCCGTCGCTTCAGGACGTCCATCCCACCTCGACGAGCGGCGACAGCCTGATGTCGGGGCCCGAGATCCAGGCGAACACGATCTCCACCGTCCGTCGCGGCCTCCCACTCGAGCCCACCCCCGCGGCCGTCGACCTGGGCCTCATCGTCCTCTTCGCCTTCCTCCCACCCCTGGCCACGCTGCGCCTGTCTCCGGTGCGCGGGCTCGCCCTCGCGATCGTCGCCGGGATCGTCTACACGGTGGCGGTCCAGCTCGGCTTCGACTGGGAGGGGCTGATCCTGTCCTTCGTCTACCCCGTCGGCACGCTCGTCTTCTCGATCGTCGGAACGGTGGCGGTCCAGTACGTGACGGCGGCGATGGAGCGGCAGCGAACGCGTGACATCTTCGCCCGCTTCGTGCCCGAGAAGGTCGTCGACCAAGTGCTGGCGAGGACGGACGACGATCTGCGGCTCGGCGGCGTCCAGATCGAGGGCACGATCCTGTTCAGCGACATCCGCGGCTTCACGACCTTCTCGGAGACGCAGCCGGCCGAGGGGGTGCTCGAGATCCTGAACCGCTACCTGAGCGCGATGAGCGACGCGGTCCTCGACCACGGGGGCACCATCACCGCCTACATCGGCGACGGGATCATGGCCCTGTTCGGTGGCCCGATCCCCGACCCGAACCACGCGGACCATGCCCTCGGCGCCGCGCGAGCGATGCTGGAGGAGAAGCTGCCGGAGTTCAACGAGTGGGTGCGCTCCAAGGGCTTTGCGGACTTCCGCATGGGCATCGGCCTCAACAGTGGCCGGGTGATGGCGGGCAACGTCGGCTCCGAGAAGCGGCTCGAGTACACGGCGATAGGCGACACCGTGAATACGGCGGCGCGGCTGGAGGGGATGACCAAGGACACCCCCCATCAGCTATTCGTGGCCGACTCCACCCGCTCTCTGCTCGACGCGGACGACGCTCTCATCTACGTGGACGACCTGCCGGTCCGCGGCCGGCAGGCCACGGTCAAGGTCTGGTCGCTGCCGACACAGGCGCCGGGCGCTGCGCGCTAGTGATTCGGCGCCAGGTACTTCTGGCCCGCCTTCACCAGCACCTTCTTGTTCTGGGTGAAGTCGCGCACCAGCACGGCTCCCTCCTTGACCTTGGTGAACGTGCCGCGCTTCCGCTCGGCGGTCAGCCACCAGGTCCCGCGGGCGGTTCCGGAGCTGTTGCGACCCCGCGAACGGCAGCGGCACCGGCCGCGTCCCCAGAGGCGGCGGTGGCGCCGGCCGGACGCCTGCGCCTCCGCGGTACGCGCGTTCCCGGTGAGGATCGAGTCAGTCAGCCGGAGCACCGTGATCCGGCGCTTGCGCCGCTGGCCGAAGACGAACGCGCCATCCCAGAGGGTCTCCGTCTGCAGTGCCTCGCCGGGACCTCGCTGTGTGGTCAGGTCGACGAAGCCTCCGTTGACGTCGACGGTGGTCCCGACCGGGACCTGGGTGAGCTCCTCGATCCGCGCTACGCGGTGGGAGTCCGGCAACCGCGCCAGCACCGTTCCCTGCTTGGGATCGAGGTTGCCGCTCACGCCGAATACCGGCGGGTTCGTAACGGGGTCGGTGGCGGCGGAATAAGCGGCGGAGGTACCGCCCGGTCCCGAGGCGATGACTCGCAGCCGGATCCGCCGGTTCATGTCGGCGGATGTAGCCGTATAGGACTGTCCGGTAGCGCCGGGGATGTCCTCCCAGGTCCCGGACGTGTTGAGGCGCTGCCACTGGAGGCTGAGGGTGAGCTCGTCTCCCTCCCAGGCCCCGTCGTCTCCAGTGAGCGTCTCGCCGACGATCGGCTTGCCCGAGATCGAGGGTCGCGTCACGTTCGTCGGGGGCAAGGCACCTTCGACCGGGCCGACGGGAGGCGATGGGGCGTACTTGGAGCCCAGGCTCGTGTACTTCGCGAGAACCCGCAGCAGCAACCCGAGGTCGCCCGTCGTGGGCGTGTAGGTGCTCGCCTCGGGCCCGGAGGCGTTGGCGATCTCGCTCCATCCGGCGTCATTCCTGTCGGCCTCGGCACTGCAAAGAGCGGCGCTCGGGTCGCAGCGCTGCCACTTGTAGAGGTCCGCCGGGCTTGCGGTCAGCGTCGCGCCGACGCGCGGCTCACCCGAGATCGTCGGCGAGGGCGGATCGTCGCCGGCAACGGCCACCGCGGCGAACAAGAGCGCCGCCGCGACTGCGATCGCGACAAAAAGCCCCTTCCGCGGGCTTCGTGACTCGCCCATCTAGCGGTTCGGCGCGAGATGGTCGTCGCCGACCTTCCTCACCGCGCTCTCCTCCAACACGTGGCCGATCCGATCACAGTTCGCTCTCTGAGTGTGTGAATGGCGTCACGCGCGCCGCCGGCGCCCGCCAACGTCGCTGCAAGTAGGCGTGAACGCGATGGCCAGCGTAGCAGTGACCTGGCCACCTAACCAGTCGTTGATTTCGAGTACCTGATCCGGTCATTGGCGCTCGATGTGCTTGCCCGAGCCGCCGTCGAGCCTGTCCTTCCCCTTGCCGCCCTTGAGCTTGTCGGTGCTGAAATCCGCGACGAAGGCGCCGATGCGCCGGACGCCTACCAGTGGACCCCTCGCATCAGGTACGCAAAGGCGACCTGCTCGCGCGAGGCTTCCTCGTCGGTCGCCGCGGGCTCCAGCCGCTTGCGCTCGTCGCCCCGCGCGGCGCGCGAGTCCGGGAACAGGTGGTAGGCGCTGTTGAGGATGTAGTCCATCGACTTCGGGTTGATCGCGTAGAGGATCTGCCCGAGGGTGCCGATCGGGGTTGCGATCCGCTTCGGCTTGTGGATGATCGCCTCGCAGATCATGTCGGCCGCCTCCTCCGGCGTGATCGTGGGGAAGCGCTGATACATCTTCGTCGGCGCGATCATCGGCGTGCGCACGAGCGGCATGTAGATCGCCGTGATGTGGACCTTGTCGTCGATGATCTCGGAGGCGATGCAGCGCGAGAACGCGTCGAGCGCCGACTTCGAGGCGACGTAGGCCGAGAAGCGCGGCGTGTTCGTCTGCACGCCGATCGAGCTGATGTTGATGATGTGCCCGGACTTCCGCTCGCGCATCACGGGCAGCAACTTCAGGATCAGCTTCAGCGCCCCGAAGTAGTTGAGCTGGATCGTGCGCTCGAAATCGTGGAAGCGGTCATACGACAGCGCCACCGAGCGGCGAATCGAGCGGCCCGCGTTGTTGACGAGGACGTCCACGTGACCGTGCTGGGCTAGGACCTCGACCGCCATCCGATCGATGTCCTCGATGTCCGAGAGATCGCAACGGTGGATGTAGGCCGTGCCGCCTCCCGCCTCGATCTGCTCCTTGGTCGCCTCGAGCTTCTCCGGGGTGCGCGCGACGAGCAGCACGATTCCGCCCGCGTCGGCGATCTTCAGCGCCGCCGAGCGGCCGATCCCCGACGAGGCGCCGGTGACCAAGACGACCCGCCCTCGCGCCGCCTTCTCCAGCGACACGTTTCCGCGCAGGCGGCGCCCGAGCCGCATCAGCTCGTCGGGCACCTGCTGCTCGAGGATCTGGGCGGCGCCGCTCGTCACTCCCATCCGCCCCCGCGCAGCGCCGAGGAGGGTGCGATCGCGGAACAGGTCTGGGTCCAGGTGCCGCTCCCAGTAGTCCCAGAGCCGATCCGCGTACGCGGAGAGCGGAGGAACCGAGATCCCGGTCCCGGCGAGCGCGACCTGCGCTTGGCGCGAGTCGAAGTGCGTGGGCCAGTTCGCGAACGTCAGCACCGCGCGAGGAATGCCGAAGTCGGCGAGGGTGCGGTTGACAACCGCGTCCGCGAGCGGCACGCTCGAGACCCCCAGGCGCACGAGAGGCCGAACGGCGTCGATCACGCCCGCCGGCACCCGCACCGAGGATTCAGGCGCGTGCGCCGCGCGCGCGAAGGTGTCGATCACCTCGCCGGCGGTCGGAGGATCCGGGTCGGTGAGATGGAATGCCCGCTGGTCGAGATCGTCGAGGTGTGCGATGTGGTCGATCGCGCGAACGACGAAGTCGACCGGGACGATGTTGAGCTCGCGACCCTCGATCCCCGGCATCGGCATCCACTGCGGGACGGCGTTGCGGATGCGGCGGATCAGCTTGAAGAAGTAGTAGGGGCCGTCGACCTTGTCCATCGCGCCGGTCTCGGAGTGGCCGACGACGATGCCGGGCCGGTAGATGCGCCACGGCCGCTCGCATTCGCGGCGTACCACGCCCTCGGCCTCGTGCTTGGTGCGGAAGTAGGGGTGGACGTCGAGGTCCTGCGCCTCCTCGAACATGTCCTCGCGCCACACACCTCTGTAGAGGCCGGCGGCGGCGATCGAGCTGACGAGGTGGACGCGACCCGCCTCGACCGCCTCGGCGAACTCGACCATGTGCTGCGTGCCCTCGATGTTGGCGACGCGTTGGGACTCGGCATCGGCCGTCATGTCGTAGATCGCCGCGAGGTGGAAGAGGTGATCGACGTTCCCGCGCAACCGCTCGATCTCCTCCTCGGAGACCCCGAGCCGGCGCAGGGACAGGTCGCCCGTCACGCCGACGACGCGGTCGGGATCGGCGCCCCAGGGACTGCGAAGCTCCTCGAGGCGGCCCTTCGACCCCTCGCGAACCAGCACGTACACCGTGCCCTCGCGCTCGATCAGCAACTCGACCAGGTGCCGACCGATGAAGCCCGTCGCCCCGGTGACGAAGTAGCTCATCTCCGGGCTGACCCTACTATTTACGGAGTGGGCTTTGAGATTGCTCCCGATCCCGGCGACCGAGGTGAGCCCGACGTAAAGGTCGGCCGCACCGGCGGCGGCGCCGTCGGAGAGGAGCGGCGGCTCGTCCGCGACGGCGTCCAGGTGCTGGCGTGGGGCTCGATGCTGTGTCCGAGCTGCGCGCTTCCGATCTCACCGCCCGCTCGCATCCGACCCAAGGCGGAGCTCAGGTGCGGCTTCTGCGACCACCGCGCGCCCGCCCACGCCTTCGTCCGCGATGACGTCTTCGACACGCTCGCCAACGAGGTCCTCGTGGTCGCGCGCGTCGTCTGAGACAAACCGATACACGCGCCTCTTTCGCCGGCTGAAGGCGGCTCCCCAAGACAACCCGACGCTGCGCTGCGGCCCGCGCCGAGGTCATAGACTGGAATAAGTGACAGAAGCAGGGATCGTCGAGATCCAGATGCCCCAGATGGGGGAGTCGGTGACTGAGGGGACGGTGCTCGAATGGCACGTCTCCGAGGGCCAGGAGGTGAACGAGGGCGACACCGTGGTCGAGGTCTCGACCGACAAGGTCGACGCCGAGGTCCCGGCCCCCGCGAGCGGGGTGATCACCCAGATCCTGGTCCAGCCCGACGACACGGTCGAGGTCGGGCAGGCGCTCGCGCGCCTTGACCCCAACGGGCAGCCCTCGGGCAACGGCGCCAGCGCCGATCGAGAGCAGCCCGGGATGGCCGAGACCAGCGAGGGCGACGCGGACCTTGGCGAAGAGTCGGCGGGCTCGGAATCGCCGGAGCCGGGCGAGCTGCCGGACACGGGCGTCGCCACCGACGAGCCGAGCGGCGCGACCGTCCAGATCACGATGCCCGAGATGGGCGAGTCGGTCACCGAGGGCACCGTGCTCGAGTGGCACGTCTCCGAGGGCCAGCAGGTGAGCGAGGGCGACACCGTGATCGAGGTCTCCACCGACAAGGTGGACGCCGAGGTCCCGGCGCCCGCGAGCGGCACGATCTCGAAGCTCCTGGTCGAGCCGGATGACGTCGTCAAGGTCGGGCAGGTCCTGGCCGAGATGACGGCCGGGGCGGCGCCCACGGGCGACGGCGCCGAAGCCGCACCCGACCAGACCGCCACGGCTGCCGCCGCACCCGCGCCGCAGGAGGAGTCGGCGGGCGACGGCGCAGGCGCGAACGCGTCGCCGGTCGCTCGCCGGATCGCGGCGGACAAGGGCGTCGACCTCAGCCGGGTCCACGGAACCGGCGTCGGCGGGAAGATCACCAAGGCCGACGTGATCGCCGCGGCCGACGGCAAGGCCGACGGAGCGGGGCCGGCGCCGGCGCTCGCCGAAGGCGAGGCGAAGGCGCTCCGCGGGCCCGCGGGGATGCTCGCCGAGGCGATGAACGAGAGCCGGTCGATGCCGACCGCGACCTCCTTCAGGACGCTGCCGGTCGACGTTCTCGACGCGAAGCGCAAGGCGATCAACGCCGCGCTCAAGGAGCGCGGGATGAAGGTCTCGTTCACCCACCTGATCGCGTGGGCGATCGTCAAGGCGGCGACAGAGTGGCCCGTGATGGCTCGAACCTACGAGGAGCGGGACGGCAAGCCCTACGCGATCGAGGCGTCACAGGTCAACCTCGGGATCGCGGTCGACGTGGAGCGCAAGGACGGATCGCGCGGGCTGATGGTCCCGTGCATCAAGGCTGCCGAGTCCCAAGACTTCGCAGGCTTCCACGCCTACTACGAGGACCTGATCACGAAGACGCGGGAGAACAAGCTCACCGCGGACGACTTCAAGGGCACCACGATCACGCTCACTAACCCCGGCGGGCTGGGCACGGTCGCGTCGGTGCCCCGGCTCTTGACCGGCCAGGGAACGATCGTCGCCTGCGGCTCGCTCGCGTACCCGGTCGAGTGGGCGCACGCCCCCGCCGACAAGATCAAGGCGCTCGGCGTCTCGAAGGTGATGACGATGACGTCCACCTACGACCACCGGGTCATCCAGGGCGCGGAGTCCGGCTCGTTCCTGCGCCGCATCGATCAGCTCCTCCAGGGCGAGGACGGCTTCTACGAGGAGGTCGCGGAGTCGCTGGGGATCCCGGTCGATCCGATCGCCACCGCCCACGCAGCGGCCGCTTCAGCGCCCCCGCTCGCCGCCGCGGCCCCGCCGGCGCCCGGGGTCGAGCCCGACACCGAGCTGCTGCAGGCGGTGCAGGCGGCGACCTCCCTGCTCAAGGCCTACCGCACCCACGGCGTCCTGGCGGCGCGCGTCAACCCGCTCGGCGACGAGCCGAAGGGCGATCCGGCGCTCGACCCGGAGAACCTCAACCTGACCCCAGAGCTGATGTCGAAGATCCCGGCCTCGATCCTCCGCATCGGGGTCGAGGGCGAGACCCTGCTCGAGGTGCTGCCCCGGATGCGGGAGGTCTACTGCGGGACGATCGCGTACCAGATCGAGCATCTGTCCTCGCACCAGCAGCGGGTGTGGCTGCGCGAGATGATCGAGACCGGCTGGCACCGGGCCCCGCTGGCGCCCGAGGACAAGCGTGCCCTCCTCCATCGCCTGATCGAGGTCTTCCGCTTCGAGCGCTTCCTCCAGAAGGCCTACCTGGGCCAGAAGATGTTCTCGATCGAGGGCCTCGACGTGGTGGTGCCGATGATCGACGAGATCGCCACTCTGGCGCGGGAGAACGGGGCCGCCGAGGTGATGATCGGCATGGCGCACCGTGGCCGCCTCAGCGTCCTCGCTCACAACCTGGGGCGCTCGGTGGAGTCGATCATGGCGGAGTTCGAGGGGGCGAAGGCGCTCGAGCAGGTGAAGGCGATCGCCGCGATCCCGCACGCGGGGACCGGCGACGTCAAGTACCACCACGGCGCCGAGGGGCTACTGACGACCCCCCACGGCGAGCAGATCAAGATGCGGCTCTACCCAAACCCGAGCCACCTCGAGTTCGTCGACCCGGTGGTCACCGGCGGGGCCCGCGCCGATCAGACCGAGCACTCCGGGCCGAAGCTGAAGCACAACCCGAGCGTCGTGGTGCCCGTGCTCCTGCACGGGGACGCGTCCTTCCCCGCCCAGGGCGTGGTCGCCGAGACCCTCAACCTCCAGTCCCTCGACGGCTACTCGACCGGCGGCACGATCCACATCATCACCGACAACCAGGTGGGGTTCACGACCGATCCGGCCGAGGGCCGCTCGACGCCCTACGCGGGCGATCTCGCGAAGGGCTTCAACTGCCCGCTGATCCACGTCAACGCCGACGACCCGGAGGCGTGCATCGCCGCCGTCCGCCTCGCGATGGCCTATCGCGACCAGTGGGCTCGCGACGTCGTCATCGACGTGATCGGCTACCGGCGCTACGGGCACAACGAGACCGACGAGGCCGCCTACACCCAGCCGAAGATGGCCGCGCAGATCAAGGAGCATCCGCCGGTCTCGGAGATCTACGCCTCGAAGCTGGCCTCGGAGGGTGTGGTGAGCGCGGGGGAGATCGAGGCCGAGGGCAAGGAGCGAAACGAGGCGCTCCAGGCCGCGTTGAAGGAGCTGCGGCGAAAGATGGAGGCGGGGGAGTACGAGGACCCGACGTCGACCGCGGTCGGGACCGGCGAGCTCGACCGCACCAAGAGCCCGGACGTGGACACCGCGGTGTCCGAGAAGCGGCTGCGGTCGCTGAGCGAGGAGCTGCTCCGCGTCCCCGACAGCTTCACCATCCACCGCAAGCTGCGAAAGCCGCTGATGCGGCGGATCGAGGCCCTCGACACGGGCGAGATCGACTACGGACACGCCGAGGCCCTGGCGTTCGCCTCACTGCTCACCGAGGGCACGCACATCCGCCTCACCGGACAGGACACCGAGCGCGGCACGTTCTCGCACCGGCACCTGGCGCTGCACGACGAGAAGACGGGGCTCAAGTACTTGCCGATCCAGAACCTGTCCGGGGCCCTGGCCCCATTCGAGCTCCACAACAGCCCGCTCTCGGAGGCGGCCTGTATGGGATTCGAGTACGGCTACTCGGCCGCGTCGCCGGAGAGCCTGATCCTCTGGGAGGCGCAGTTCGGCGACTTCGCCAACTCCGGCCAGGTGATCAGCGACAGCTTCATCGTCTCCGGGGAGTCGAAGTGGGGGCAGACGAGCCGGCTCACGCTGCTGCTACCCCACGGCTACGAGGGGTCCGGTCCCGAGCACTCGAGCGCCCGCATCGAGCGCTTCCTGGCGCTCGCCGCGGAGGGCAACATCCGGCTCGCCAACCCGACCACGGCCGGGCAGTACTTCCACCTCCTGCGCCGCCAGGCCCGGATCGCAAAGCCACGGCCGCTCGTCGTCTTCACCCCCAAGGGTCTGCTGCGGCTGAAGGCCGCGATGTCGAGCCTCGAGGACCTGACCGCGGGCTCGTTCGAGTTCGTGCTCGACGATCCGCGGGTCACCGACCGGGAGCGCGTCGAGCGCCTCGTGCTCTGCAGCGGCAAGCTCTACTACGACATCGATGGTCACGAGCGACGCGAGCACGCGACGTCTGTGGCCATCGCCAGGGTCGAGCTCCTGTATCCGTTTGCCCGCGATCAGATCGCCGAGCTGATCGCGTCCTACCCCAACCTCAAGGAGATCGTCTGGGCGCAGGAGGAGCCGAAGAACATGGGCTCGTGGAAGGTCATGCTCCGGCGCATGCCGGAGCTCCTGCCCGAAGGCGTCGAGTTCCGGTATGTGGGGCGCCCCCAGCGCGCGAGCCCGAGCGAGGGCTACCCGGCCGCGCACCGCTTGGAGCAGGAGCGGATCGTGCTCACCGCGCTCGAGGGCTAGCGGCGACGCGCTAGGCGAAGGCGGCGCGACGGATGACGGCGACCGGGAGTCGCTCCCCGCAGGTGGGGCAGGCCCGAAGCCGGCTCCACGAGCGGTGCTTGCCGCCGCAGCCCTCGCAGCGATAGCTCCGCTCGACGCCGACGAGGCGTCGCGTCTCGCCGACCACGAGCGCCACGTCACGCAGCGAGCGCCCGGAGCCGGTGCTCATCGTCGTGGTCGTTCTCATGCCGGGAATCTTCGCGACCACGGCCGCGTTGGCCTATGGACCGCTGTCCAAAGATCGCCCCGCGCCGCTGTACCCGGAGGCCAGCGGGCCGGCTCCGCTATCAATGGCGGCGATGGGCACCGAGCGTCCCTCCGACGTCCTTCGCCGCCCCGCCCCCGGGGCGCTCTTCCCGTGGGTCAAGCGCGCCTCGTGGTTCGAGCTCGGGCTGTTCAGCGCCCTGCTCCTGTTCTGGATCCTGCCGGGCTTCGAGGAGGAGACCTTCGTCTTCGGCCTCTCTCACGGGATCGGGTTCATCGCCCTCTGCGTGCTGATCTGGATCGCGGTTCTGCGCCACGAGGCGCCCTATGGCCTGCTCGCCGCGACGCTGACCCCGGTGGGGCCGGTGGGCAGCGTGATCGGGATCGCGTGGATCGAGCGTCGTGGTTGACACGGCACGCCGGGATGAGTCAGAATGACCTTGCCCGCAAAAGACGGAGACTTATCGAGGCTCGTCCCCGGCCAGTCCCGCCTCCGGGGGCGAACGCGTCGGCATCCCTCCCTGGCTACCGACGCGCTGGCGTGGGCGCGGGCCGTGTGGACCCCCTGCCTCCCGCGGCCCCGCCCCGCCACCTGCTCGGCGGCTGCAAAGAGTCGCCTGCCGTTGTCCTCGCCGGAACGAGGACGGACGCAAACGGGGCGGGCCGCGTGACCCCCTTCGCGGCCCCGCCCCGTCCCTTTTCCGGCCTCAGCGCAGCTCTCTGAGCACTCGATGCAGGATGCCGCCGTTGCGGTAGTAGGCGACCTCGTTGGGCGTGTCGAGTCGCACCCGCGCCTCGAACGTCACCGGCTCCCCGCCGTCGCGGGCCGCCGTCACCTCGACGCTCTTCGCCTCGCCGTCGGAGAGATCGCCGAACTCGAACGTCTCCTCGCCGCTCAGCCCGAGTGACTCCGCGCTCTCGCCGTCGGGGAGCTGGACCGGCAGCACCCCCATCCCGATCAGGTTCGAGCGGTGGATGCGCTCGAAGCTCTCGGCGATCACCGCTCGCACGCCGAGCAGGGCCGTGCCCTACGCCGCCCAGTCGCGCGAGGAGCCCGATCCATATACCTTGCCAGCCAGCACGACGAGCGGCACGCCGTCGTCGGCGTACTGCATCGCCGCCTCGTAGATCGTCGTCCCCTCGCCATCGGGGAAGTGGCGGGTGAAGCCGCCCTCGCGCTCGACCAGCTTGTTTCGCAGCCGCACGTTGGCGAAGGTGCCGCGGATCATCACCTCGTGGTTGCCGCGGCGCGAGCCGTAGGAGTTGAAGTCGCGCGGCTCGACCCCGTTGTCGATCAACCACTGCCCGGCCGGCGAGTCCTTCTTGATCGCGCCCGCCGGCGAGATGTGATCGGTGGTCACGGAGTCGCCGAGCACCGCCAGCACGCGCGCGCCCGTGATGGGCTCGATCGGCTTCGGCTCGGCCTTCATGCCCTCGAAGAAGGAGGGCTTGCGGACGTAGGTCGAGTCGGGCCACGTGTAGCTGTCTCCCTCCGGCGTCTCCAGGTCGCGCCAGCGGTCATCGCCGGTGAACACGTCGGCGTAGCTGCGCTCGAACATGTCCTGGCGGACCGCGTCGGCGATCGTCTGCTTGATCTCATCCGAGCTGGGCCAGATGTCGGAGAGGTGAACGGGGTTGCCGTCGGAGTCCTCGCCCAGGGGGTCCGTCGTCAAGTCGATGTCCATCCGCCCGGCGAGCGCGTAGGCGACGCAGAGCGGCGGCGAGGCCAGGTAGTTGTTGCGCACGTCCTGCTGGATCCGCCCCTCGAAGTTGCGGTTGCCGGACAGCACCGCGCAGACCACCAGGTCGTTGTCGTTCACCGCCTCCGAGATCGCCTCCGGCAGCGGTCCCGAGTTGCCGATGCACGTCGTGCAGCCGTAGCCGACGAGGTTGAAGCCGAGCTCGTCCAGATACTCGGTGAGGCCCGACTGCTCGAGGTAGTCGGTGACCACGGTCGAGCCCGGCGCGAGCGAGGTCTTCACCCAGGGCTTGCTGTTCAGGCCGCGGTCGACGGCCTTCTTGGCGAGGAGCCCCGCGCCGATCATGACCGAGGGGTTGGAGGTGTTGGTGCAGCTCGTGATCGCCGCGATCACAACCCGCCCGTGGTCGAGCTCGACCTCGGTCCCATCCTCCAGCGTCACCGGGACCACGTCATCGGCGCGGCGCTCGTCGACGACGGCCGTTGTGTCTACGTGGTGGGGCTTGCCGCGATCGTCGTTGTGGTCCTCGCCGGGGGGATCGGAGGCCGGGAAGGAGCCGGCGACCGCCTCGTCGTAGTTGTTCTGAAGCTCGGCCGCCGCATCCGGGTCGAACTCACTCAGGGACTCGATGAATGCCGCCTTCGCGTCGGCGAGCGGGATGCGGTCCTGGGGGCGCTTGGGCCCTGCGATACTCGGCTCGACGTCGGAGAGGTCGAGCTCGAGCAGCTCGGAGAAGGTCGGGTCCTCGGAGTCCTCGGTGTGGAACGTGCCCTGCTCGCGCGAGTAGGCGTCGACCAGCTCGATCAGCTCGGTCGGGCGGCCGGTGAACTCCAGGTAGCGCAGCGTCTCGCGGTCGACGGGGAAGATCGCGCAGGTGGAGCCGAACTCCGGCGACATGTTCCCGATCGTCGCCCGGTCGGCGAGCCCGAGGGTGTGGAGACCGGGGCCGAAGAACTCGACGAACTTCCCCACCACTCCGCGCTCTCGCAGCATCTCGGTGACGCGCAGCACGAGGTCGGTAGCGGTCGCCCCCTCGGAGAGCTCGCCGGAGAGCTTGAACCCCACGACCTGCGGCAGCAGCATCGAGATCGGCTGCCCCAGCATCGCCGCCTCGGCCTCGATCCCGCCGACGCCCCACCCCAGCACGCCGAGGCCGTTGATCATCGTCGTGTGAGAGTCGGTGCCGACCAGCGTGTCCGGATACGCCTGCGTCACGCCGTCGGTCTCGCGCGTGAACACCACCTGACCGAGGTACTCCAGGTTCACCTGGTGGCAGATCCCGGTCGCCGGCGGGACGACACGGAAGTTGTCGAACGCCTGCTGGCCCCAGCGCAGGAAGGCGTAGCGCTCCCGGTTTCGCTCGTAGTCGCGGTCGGCGTTGATGTCGAAGGCGCGCGGGTTGCCAAACGCGTCCACCTGCACCGAGTGGTCGATGATCAGGTCGACCGGGACCAGCGGATTGATCTTGGCGGGATCCGACCCGAGATCGTCCATGGCGTCGCGCATCGCCGCCAGGTCGACGATCGCCGGCACGCCCGTGAAGTCCTGCATCAGCACCCGCGCGGGCTGAAACGGGATCTCCACGCTCGGCTCGGCGCCGGCGTCCCAGGAGGCGATCGCCTCGACGTTCTCCGCGGTCACCGACTCGCCGTCCTCGAGCCTCAGGGCATTCTCGAGCAGGACCTTGAGCGAGTACGGAAGCCTGGCGACGTCGAACTTCTCCTGGAGCGCGTCGAGGCGATAGATCTCGAACTCCTCGCCGCCGACCTCGAGCGTGTCCTTCGCTCCGAAGCTGTCGGTCTCGCTCATGTCCTCAGTATCGCTCTTAGCCCCTGGACACGGGCTCAAACAGCGAATAGGTTCTGCACGTGAGGCAGGCGCTGATCGCAGGGATCGCGATCGCGGTTTTGGCCATGACGGCCGCCGAGGCTTCGGCCGCGACGTTCTATGCCGCGCCCGACGGCAACGGACCGTCCCCGTGCTCGAAGTCCGACCCGTGCTCGCTCCTGGACGCGACCGACTTCGCCGGCGACGGGGACGAGGTGATCGCGCTGCCGGGCGTCCACGACCTCGGCTCCGACTTCGTCGAGCTCAACTTCGACATCGACCTCCACGGGGTGCCCGGCGCCGAGACGATCGTGCGCTCGAGCGGAGTCGTGGCGATCAACGTCGTCCAGGGCGACGCCCGCGTCGCCGACCTGCGGATCGAGGCCCCTGGGGAGCCGCTGTTCACGGGCTTCGGCAGGCACCCGACCTTCGAACGGGTACGGGTGTTCGGGTCCAGCCCAAACGGAACCTGCGTTGCGCCGATCGCACCGGGCCTGATCCGCGACAGCCTCTGCGTCAACAGCGGGGGCGGGCCCGCGCTCACCTTCAACGGCGGCTCGGGCGGGGCCTTCACCGCAAATTTCGAGATAGTGAACGTGACCGCCGCCTCGCCCGCTAACGGCCCCGGGATCAGGTTCATCGCGAGCGGCGGCCTGACGGAGTCCGTGACCGCGACGAACACGATCGCCCGCGGCGGTGGATCGACGGCCGACGTGCGGACCAACAACTTCGGCACCGGCACCATCTCGATCGCGCTCGACCACTCGAACTACAACGCCACCGACCCGGGCGCCGGCGCCACGATCACCCCAGCCGGATCGGGGAGCAACCAGCTCGCCGCGCCGCTCTTCGCCGACGCCGGCGCGCTTGATTTTCATCAGCTGGCGGACTCGCCAACGGTCGACGCGGGGGCGACCGTCTCGGACCTCGGCCCGCTCGACTTCGACCGCCAGCCGCGCAGCCAGGGCGCTGGGGTTGACATCGGCGCCGACGAGTTCGACAACCGCCTGAAGCTCAAGGTGAAGGCCAAAAAGAAGCAGAAGGCTAAGAAGCTCAACATCAAGGTCCGCTGCCCGGAGGAGGAGTGCACGGTCTTCGCCAAGGGCCGCGCCACCGTGAGTGGCGAGCGGTTCAAGCTGAAGAAGACCAAGGAGCGTTTCCTCGAGGCCAACGAGAGGGCGAAGCTGCGGCTCAAGGCGAAGCACCTCGACGAGCTGAAGGAGCTCCTCGAGGACGCCGACGGCAAGGCGAAGATCAAGGTCAAGGGCACCGACGCCGGCGGCGTGAAGGCGAAGAAGCGGAAGTCAGTCACGCTCGTCGGCTGAGACTCGACATCGGACGCGGGCGCGGATAGGGTGCGCGCGTGAGGCAGGCGCTCATCGCAGCGACCGTGGGGTGCGTGGTGCTGCTGCTCGCGGCGACCGGCGCGTCCGCGGCGCTCCGCTATGCCGAGCCCGGTGGCGACGGGCCGGCCTCGACTTGCCCGAAGAAGAATCCCTGTGAGGTCCACGACGCCGCGGAGCCCCCCGGTGCCGATGACGGCGACGAGGTGATCCTCCTGCCGGGCACCTATGAGATTGGGAGCGACAACGTCGAGCTCGGGAGCGCGATCGACCTCCACGGGGCCGTGGGCAAGCCGCGGCCGGTGATCACGTCGAGTGCGGCCGGCGGGACGACGCTGGACGGCGCGCCCGCCCGGCGGATTGCGGATCTGGTCCTGAAGTCGTTCGACGACAACCCGATCTTCGGCGCGCTGGGGACCGGCGGCGGCAGCACGACCGTGGTGGAGCGCGTGGTGGCGATCGGCGAGAACGCGCCCGGTTGCAGCGGGGCGCCGCTTGCGCCGGGAGTCATACGCGACACGGTGTGCGCAACGGGAGGCTCGGCCGTCGGGGGCATCGAGGTGGGCGCGTCCGGCGCTGGCGCCTTCACCTTTGAGCTCCGGA
>JBKPFS010000062.1:0-24867 GCA_046728935.1 Actinomycetota bacterium
GGCGCTCGCCCCGCTCCGGAACGAAGCCCTCGGTCTCGGCGAGGTAGGCGAGCTCGGCCAGCCACTCGGCGAGCAGGGTCGCGTAATCCGGCGCGCTGACCGTCACCTCGCGCAGCATCGTGCCCGCGCCGGGCCCGCCCTCGCTGCGCTCCGCGAGCAGCTCGCCGAGCGCCTCCATCGCCTGCTCGAACACGTCCTCGGGGGAGTCCGCCTCGACGGCCAGCTCGAGCTCCCCGGTGTGCTCGACCCAGGTGAACACGCGACCCAGTGTCCCCGAATAGGATCACCGCCGGTGAACGAGTTCGGGTTGCCCGCGCGGTACGGAAGCCGCTTCTTCGTCGAGGGGGTGCCCGAGGACACGTTTCCCGACGAGGGGATGTCCGCCCCCGACGCCTACAACGTGATCCAGCAGGAGATGGAGCTCGACGGCGATCCGGCCCGCAACCTCGCCACCTTCGTCACCACCTGGATGGAGCTGCCGGCGAAGATGACGGTGACGGAGAACCTGCACCGCAACTTCATCGACCACGCCGAGTACCCGCGCACGGCGGAGATCGAGCAGCGCTGCATCCGCATCCTGGCCGACCTCTTCAACGCCCCCGGCGCGACCACCGGCGCCCGCTGCCAGGGCTCCTCTGAGGCGATCATGCTCGGCGCGCTGGCGGCCAAATGGCGCTGGCGTAAGGCCGAGACGCGCAGCGAGAATGCCAAGCCGAACCTCGTCTACGGCCGCGACGTGCACGTCGTGTGGGACAAGTTCTGCCGCTACTTCGACGTCGAGCCGCGGACGGTTCCGCTAGAGCCCGGCAAGTACACGATCGGCCCCGAGGACGTGGAGCCGCTGGTGGACGAGAACACGATCGCCGTCGCAGCCGTGGTCGGCACCACCTTCACGGGAGAGGCCGATGACGTGGTCGGAATCGACGAGCTGCTGCGGGAGATCCACTCCGACCGCGGGCTCGACATCCCGATCCACGTCGACGGCGCGAGCGGCGGCTTCGTGTGGCCGTTCCTCTATCCCGACATGGAGTGGGACTTCCGCCTCGAGCGGGTGCGCTCGATCAACGTCTCAGGGCACAAGTTCGGGATGGTGTACCCCGGCATCGGCTGGCTCGTCTTCCGGGAGGAGTCGGACCTGCCCGACGACCTCGTCTTCTACGAGAACTACCTCGGCCAGACGGACGCCACCTTCACGCTCAACTTCTCCACCGGGAGCGCCGTGATGCTGGCCCAGTACTACAACATCTGCCGCCTCGGCCGGGAGGGCTACAAGGCGATCATGGAGGGGATGGACCGAAACGCCCGCTTCCTCGCCAAGGGGCTCGAGGACAGTGGGCGGTTCGAGATCGTCGGCGAGGCTCCGCAGCTGCCGCTCGTCTGCTTCCGGCTCGCCGACCGCGACAAGCTCGCCTACACCGAGTTCGACGTCGCGGCGCAGCTCGCGTCCGAGCGCGGGTGGATGGTCCCGGCCTACACCCTGCCGCCGAACGCCGACGACGTGGTGGTGATGCGCGCGTTGGTGAAGGAGAACGTGAGCCACTCGGCCGCGCACACCCTCGACGACGACCTCGCCAAGGCCTGCGAGACGCTCGACAAGCGCGGGGCGCTGCCGGAACAGGCGCGCGAGCGCTTCGCGAAGACGAATCCGGGGATGTAGGTGCCCCGCGATAGAGTCCGTTGCGGACTCGAGCGGAGGAGGGAAGGCAGGTGAGGATGAAGTTGAAGGCGGCGACCGTGGTCACAATCGCCGGACTGGCGCTGGCGTGTCCCGCGGTCGCGGGGGCGAACGCGGGCGACATCATCATCGGGGCGGACGGCGACGGCAGCGTGAACCGTCTCACGCCGGACGGCTCGACGCTCTCCGAGATCGGCAACGGCTCGCCGATCGTCGCCCCCGGAGGCCTCGACTTCGCGCGCAACGGCACCCTCTACTTCGCCGACTACGACCTGCCGGGCGTGATCGCGCTCAACCCCAAGACGCATGAGGCGAACGTGGTCACCGACGACACTGACTTCTTCGAGGAGCCGCTCGACCTCGACGTAGCGCCCGACAAGCAGATCTACGTCGCGGAGGAAGGAAACGGCACCGTCCTCCGCGTCAATCCGAAGACCCGGGAGGTAACCCAGGTCGCTCCCGACTTCGACTTCAACGACCCCTGGTCCGTGACGATGCTCCCTAACCGCCATCTCTACGTTGCCGACGGCGACACGGTGCAGGACATTCATCCGAACGGCGATGTCTCGACGGTGGTCGAGATCCCCGGGGCGTCCTTCACCGGGGGGCTCGAGCAGACGGCGCGCCGGACGCTGATCGTCACCGACGACGGCAACGCGACGATCTACGAGGTCAACCCGCGCAAGCACTCAGCTCGCGACGTGACGTCGGGCGGCCTCATCAACGGGTTCTACAACCCTGGCGTCGAGTCGAAGGGAACGATCGTCGTCGGCGACACCCAGGACAATCGGATCATCCGGGTCAACCCGAAGACGCGCGACCAAAGCTACGTCGGACCGGAGCTGGACGTGTTCCCCGAGGGGATCGCGGTCGAGCCTCCGAAGTGCAAGGGCCAGATGGCGACGATCCCGGGTTCGACGAAGAAGGACAAGCTGAAGGGGTCCAAGTTCGGCGACGCCATCGCGGGGCTGAAGGGCAACGACAAGATCACCGGAGGCAAGGGCCGCGACCGCATCTGCGGCGGTTCCGGCAAGGACAAGATCAAGGCCGCCGACCGTAAGAAGGATCAGGTCAACTGTGGCTCGGGTGAGGACAAGGCGACCGTCGACGAGAAGGACAACGTCGCCCGCAACTGCGAGACGGTGAGGGTCAGATAGCTCGCTGCGGGCCGCCCTAGGCGGCCGCCGGCAGCGTGCCCTCCGCGGCGAGCATGTCGCGAAGACCCTGCTCGAGCCCGCGGGGGGAGTAGCCGAGCTCGGCGATTGCCTTGTCGTGCTTGGCCCAGAAGGTGACGTCGTCCGCTGAGGTGATCAGCTCGCGCAGGTTCGGCGGCTGTCCCATCAGCTTGCAGACCAGCGGGCCGACGGGAGTCATCGCCTTGATCAACGGCGTGGGGATCGAGCCCCGGGGAGGCCGCTTCCCCGCCACGCCAGCCAGCGTCTGCATCAACTCGCGGATGGTCGTGATCTGGCCACCCAGCACGTAGGCCTCACCGGCCTTGCCCTTGTCAAGGGCCAGCAGGACGCCCGCGGCCACGTCCTCGACGTGGACCATGTTGAAGCCGGCATCCGGGAACGCCAGCAGCGGCATCCGTCCGGCGAGGAACTGGTTCATCTGCTGGCCGATCGCGGAGTGATCGTCGGGGCCGTACACGCCGCCCGGTTGCACGATCACGCAGGGCAGCCCCTCCTCGGCGATCAGCCGCTTGGCGACCCGGTGGGCCTCGACCTTGGTCTGCTCGTAGTAGGACGTGAACTCCCTGCCTGGGTGCTCGAAGGACTCGTCGACAACCTCGCCGTGGGTGTTCCCGAACGCGGCGACCGTGGAGACGTAGACGACCTTCGGGGTCCTCGCCTCGAGCGCCGCGCGCAGCATGCTCTCGGTGCCGACCACGTTTGCCTCGTACATCGCCGGGCGCTCGCGCTCGGGGATCCCGACCTCGTAGATCGCGGCTCCGTGGATGGCCGCATCCGCTTGGTCGAGGCCTCGGACGAGCGCCGCGGTGTCCCCGAGATCGCCCTCGATCAGCTCGCAGCCGAGGCTGGCGAGCTGGCGCCCCTTGTCAGGATTGCGGACCAGCGCCCGGACGTCGTCGCCTCGCTCTCGCAGCTTGCGGGCCACGTGGCCGCCGATAAACCCCGTGCCGCCCGTGAGGAAGACCTTCACGCTGTGGAACCCTATCCCCATGTCGAGGCGGGGCGCCATCGCCGGGATCGCGCTCGTGGGCGTTGGGGCGGCGGTTTCCACGGTCGCCGCGCCCAAGGGCTCCGCCGGTGGGGCCCAGGCGCCGGAGAGCTGGGCGTTCGCGATCGGCAACGGCAACCTCAAGGGCTCCTCGGCCGTGGTGGGCGAGCGTCTCGGCGCCTTCGACCTCGTCGTCGTCGACGGTCAGGAGGCGAAGGCCGCCGAGGTCGCGGCGATCCAGGCACGTGGCGCCACGGTGCGTCCGACTGAGGGGGCGGTAGGCCCGCCGTACACTTGAAGGGGTGCAGCGAAGCCGAAACGGGCGCCTGACCGAGACCCGCGATGGGCGGGCGGGGGTAGAGAATCGGCGCGCCCGCCAGCGCGCGGTCGCGATCGGCGTGGTGCCGAGCCCCGGCGGCGCCGACGACCTCGCCGAGCTCAAGGAGCTGCTGCGAACGGCGGGCGTGGCGACGGCTGGAGAGATGGTCCAGATCCGCGCCCAGCCCGACCCCGATCGCTACCTCGGGCGCGGCAAGCTCGCCGGGCTGAAGGCGGAGATCGGACGCGCCGACGCCAATCTCGTCGCCTGCGACGACGAGCTTCTCCCGCGGCAGGAGCGCAACCTCGAGGCCGCGCTCGACGTCCCGGTGATCGACCGCACGGCGATCATCCTCGACATCTTCGCGGACCACGCCCACTCCGCCGAGGGCAAGCTGCAGGTCGAGCTGGCTCAGCTCGAGTACAACCTCGCGCGGATGCGGGGCCTGTGGACCCATCTCGAGCGCCTGGGCGCGGGGCGCATCGACGGGGGGATCGGGACCAGGGGCCCGGGCGAGTCCCAGATCGAGACCGACCGCCGGCTGGCTCGCGACCGGATCGCGACCCTCCGCCGCCGCCTCGCACGCCTGGAGCGAACGCGCGGCGTGATGCGGGCGCGCCGCGAGGCAGCGCCGCTTCCGACGGTCGCGCTCGCCGGCTACACGAACGCCGGCAAGTCGACCCTGCTGAACGCGCTCACGGGCGCCGGCGTCGGGGTGGGGGAGAGGCTCTTCCACACCCTGGACCCGACCACGCGCGCCTACGAGCACGCGGGGCGCCGCTACCTGGTCACGGACACTGTCGGGTTCATCCGCAAGCTGCCCCACCAGCTGGTGGAGGCGTTCAAGGCGACGCTCGAGGAGACCCGGCTCGCCGACCTCATCGTCCATGTGGTCGACGCCTCTGAGCCCGAGGCCGAGCGCCGCCGCGCGATCGCCGCCGTCGACTCGGCCCTGGAGGAGATCGGCGCCGGCGGCAGTCCACGCCTGCTCGTCTACAACAAGCTCGATCTCCTCGACGACGAGGCTCGACGCGACCTCCTGGTTGGGAGGCTTGACGCGGTCGGGATCTCGGCCGAGACGGGCGAGGGGCTCGATGAGCTTCGCGACCGGATCGAGACCGCGTTCGAGGAAACCCTGCGCCCGGTCGAGCTGCTGCTCCCCTACTCGGAGGGCGCCCGCCTGTCGGAGCTCCACGAGGTGGCGGGGGCGCTGGAGCGCACCGACAGCGCGGAGGGCGTACTCGTGAAGGCGCGCGTGCCGATCGCCGTCGCCCACCGGTTCACCGAATTTGCGGTCAACGGCGCCGCCGGCGGCGACGGAACGGCCACCGACGCCTGACCCCTCACTAGGCTCGGAGGTATGTTGGTGAGGGGCATTCATGCCCCGAAAGAGGCGTGTGCAATTGCTTGAGCTCCGCGTCCGCCTGCTGAGCGAGAACGCCCGCCTGCCTGTCCGCGCCCGCGACGGCGACGCGGGCCTCGACCTGCGCGCAGCGGAGGCCACCACGATCCGGCCCGGCGAGCGGGCGAGCGTGCGCACCGGGATCGCGATCGAGATCCCCGAGTCCCACGCGGGCCTCGTGCTGCCTCGGTCGGGGCTCGCGGTCAGGCACGGGATCGCCCTCGTGAACGCACCGGGCCTGATCGACTCCGGCTACCGCGGCGAGGTTCGGGTGCTGCTCCTCAACACGGACCGCAACGACCCCTTCGAGATCTCGATCGGGGACCGTATCGCCCAACTCGTGGTGACGCCGGTCGCGGAGGCGGAGCCGGTCGAGGCTGCCGAGCTCGCCGCCAGCGTACGGAACGAGGGCGGCTTCGGCTCCACCGGGCGCTGACGGCCCCGTGACCGCGATCGAGCGCGTCCGACGCCTCTGCCTGGCGCTTCCGGAGGCTTTCGAGCTCGAGGCCTGGGAGCACCCGACGTTTCGGGTCGGAAGCGGCCGGGGCAGGATCTTCTGCACCGCGGCGCCCGATGGCTCGTCGATCACGGTGAAGGCCGATCCCATCGAGAGGGAGGCCCTGCTCGCGCAGGGCGAGCCGTTCTACGTACCGCCCTACGTGGGCTCCAAGGGTTGGCTTGGCGTCCGACCCGACGACCCCGGGACCTCGTGGGAGGAGGTCGCGGAGCTGATCGCCACCAGCTACTGCCTGATCGCTCCGAAGCGCCTCGCCCACCTGGTCACGAGCCCTCCCGCGCTTGATTAGCCGCGCATCGCGGCCGCGCGCGCCGCGGCGTGGGCGGCGTCCTCGAGGCGGTCGTCGAGCTCCGCGAGCATCGGCTCGGCCCCCTCTCGGCGCGCGAGCGCCAGCTGGGTGAGCCGGTCGGCGAGCCAGGCGTTCTTCGGCAGCAGCGGGCCGTGGAGGTAGGTGCCGAAGAGATTCGCCCGCCGCACGCCCTCGAGGCCGTCGCGGCCGTTGTTGCCGTGGCCCTTGAGCACCCGGCCCAGCGGCTCCGCGTCGGCGCCCAGGTACGTGCGCCCGCCGTGGTTCTCGAACCCGGCGACCACCCGCGGGCCCGTCCCCAGGTCGACCTCGATCGCGACGTTGCCGATCAGCCGCGGGCCTGGCTCGCGCACGGTCTCGAGATCCGCGAGCGAGAGGCCCGGGATCCCCTCCTCGCCGAGCTGATAGCTGTGGCCGAGGAGCTGGTAGCCGCCGCAGACGGCGAGCACGGTCGCCCCGTCGTCGACCGCGTCGCCGAGCGCATCGCGCTTGGTGCGCAGCATGTCGTCGGCGACGAGGCGCTGGTCGCGGTCCTGGCCACCCCCGATGTAGATCAGGTCGTGGGCGGCCGGGTCGAATCGCTCGCCCGGCCCCGCCGTCGCGTACGCGAAGCCGATCCCGCGCCACTCGCAGCGCCGCCGCAGGAAGATGATGTTGCCCCGGTCGGCGTAGATGTTCATCTGCTCCGGGTAGAGCGCCAGCAGGCGAAGCTCCATCGCTAGCCGACCCCCAGCAGCAGCACCGCCGAGCCGACGTGGTCCGGCGTGGGGGGGATCTCGCGGCGGTCGGCGAGCCGCAGGCCCGCCACCCGCGCCTCAGCCGCGAGCTCATCCGGGCCGACGGCATCGAGCCGGATGACGTCGAGCTCCTCGTCGAGCTCGCCGTCGGGTGCGATCCGCTGGCGCAGTCGCCGCAGCTCGAGACCGCCCGGGACTTCGCGAACCTCGATCGGCAGGCTCGAGTAGATCGCGCCGCCCAGCTCGCGGACGTCCGGGAGCGGCGACGAGGACCGTTCCGCGCTCGCGCCTGGACCCAGGAGGGTTACGGCGAGCCGCCCCCCCGGCTCGAGGTGCTCGGCCGCGCGCCGGAGCATCTCGCGGCGACCGACGGACCCGCCGAGGAGGTGGACGAGCTGCATCGGCGCCAGGATCAGCCGGAAGCGCCGGTCGAGGTCGAACTCGCGGGCGTCGGCCTCGACCGCGTCCAGCTCGACTCCCCTGTCGGCCGCGCGCCGACGCAGCTCCGCGATCAGCTCACGGCGGTTGTCGAGCGCCACCATCGAGTGCCCCGCCGCCGCGAGGCGAAGCGCGACGCGTCCGGTCCCGCAGCCGAGCTCGAGGATCAGCCCGCCCGCCTCCGCGGCCAGTTCGTCCCAGAGCTCGAGGTCCCCGTCGTAGCCGCCGCACTCGACGTCCTGCCAGATCACGGCGTCTGCGAGAGGCGCCGCGTCGGGCCCGCTGTCGGTTCTCCGCTTCACTCCCAGTACTCCCCTGCCAGGCCGCGGTCGGCCAGCAGCCGCCTCAGCTCGAGCAGCGCGGTGTACGTGGGCAGGGCGAACAGCCTCGCGCGCGAGCGCTCGACGGCGAGGTCGAGCGACGCGCCGATCTCCGGCTCGATCTGGATCGCCTCGTCCGCGACCCCGGCGTACTTGAGCCTCACCGCAAGCTCCGGCGCGCGGGTTCCGGCGCACATCACCCGCTCGACGGCGCCATCGAGGAGCTCGAAGTCGGCGTCCCAGATCCAGGAGACGTCGCGCCCGTCGGCGATCCGGTCGTTGAGCGCCATCCAGAGGTCCAGGCCCGCCGAGGCGCCGTTCCCGGCCCCCGCCTCGAGCCGCAGGGTGCGCAGGACCTCGTTCGTGCCGGCCGGGTTCTTGATCAGCAGGATCGAGACGGGCTTGTCCGCGACGTCGATCGTCTCCACGCGCCCGAACGCCGCCTCGGTCGACTCGAGGCCGCCGCGCGCCAGATCGAGGGGGACGTCGAGCCCCAACGCCGCGCTCAGGGCGGCGAGGGCGTTGTAGACGTTGTAGAGGCCGGGGAGCGGAAGCTCGATGCGCGTCTCGCCCTGGGGCGTGGTTATGTCAACCCGGGAGCCGGACATGCCGCGCAGCTCGATCCGTGTTGCGGTGACGTCCGGCGGCGGCCGGTCGGCGCCGCAGTTGGGGCACTCGTAGTGGCCGAGGTGACCGACGAAGGCGCGCTGGTACGAGTACGGGGAGCCGCAGCGCCGGCAGTGCTTGGCGTCGTGGGCGTGCTGGAGCTGGGGCAGGGCGTGCGTGGGGTCCTCGATCCCGAACCAGGTGACGCCGGGCCGGCGATTGAGGTCCCGGTCGCGGCCAAGGTCCGCCACGAGCGGGTCATCGGCGTTGAGCACGAAATCAGTCGCTCCCGCGCCCGTGGCGACGAATCGGGCCCAGTCGTCCGCGAGACGCTCGAGCTCGCCGTAGCGATCGAGCTGGTCGCGGAAGAGATTTCCGAGGACGATCAGGTGCGGGTGAAGGTCGGCGGCCACCTTCGGGAGCCAGGCCTCGTCGACCTCGAATAGACCCTCGTCGCCGCGTTGCTCGAGCAGCGCGGTCGCGACTCCCCAGGTCATGTTCGACCCGGCGCGGTTGTGGACCGGTTCGCGGCCCGCGGCTCGCAGGGCCGAGGCGATCATCGACGCCGTCGTGGTCTTGCCATTGGTCGCGCTGACGATCGTCGAGCCCCGCGCCAGGCTCTCGCCGAGGCGGGCGATCGCGTCAGGCGCGATCCGCAGCAGGAGGCGCCCCGGCAGGGTTGTGCCGCCGCCGCGACCGCTGCGGCGACTGAGCCGACCCGTCGCGCGCGCAAGCGCGAGCTTGGCCCGGAAGCCGGGACTCATCGCGCGGGAGGCGTCGCGGGGGCAATCACCTGCAGGGACCGTGGCAGCACGCGCACCGTCGCCGGCAGGTCCGTGAGGTGGTCGCCGTCGGCGTAGACGGCGAACGGGCGGTCGGCCTCGATCCGGACCGCGGCCGCGCGCCAGGTCTGGACCTCGAGCACCTCGAGGTGCTCGCCCTCGAAGATCTTCTTAAGCCCGCGCAGGAAGCGGAGCTTGCCGACGTTCCCGGTCGCACCGACGTCGAGCAGCCCATCGTCGATCTCGGCGTTCGGCGCCGCGTACATGCCCCCGCCATAGGCCTTGCTGTTCGCGGCGACCACGGTGTAGCCGGTGGTGCGTTCAAGGCGGCCGTTCATGTGGAGCGTGAAGGTCGCAGGCTTCCAGGCCGCGAGCGCGCGCAGCGCCGCGTAGAGGTAGACGAGCCTCCCCTTGACGAAGCGCGCATCGTTCGCGATCCGGTTCGCGTCGGAGTCGAACCCGCAGCTGGCGATGCACAGAAACCGCTTCCCGTTCGCCTCCCCGACGTCGATCACCCGCTGGTGGCCCGCCGCGAGCACCTCGACCGCGCCCTCGGGTTCCGTCGGGATCCCGAGCACGCGCGCGAGGTCGTTGCCGCGCCCGCCGGGGACGATGCCCATCACCGCATCGGTGCCCGCGAGGGCACCGCCGACCTGGCCGATCAGGCCATCCCCGCTCATCACGACCGGGACGTCCCCAGCGCTCGCAGCCTCGCGTGCTTCGGCGCAGCCGTGCTCGAGGCTCTCGGTGAAGGCCACGCGGTGGGTGAGGCCGCGTTGGCGCAACGCCGCCTCGACGCGAGGCAGCCGCTCCCGGGCACGCCCGCCGCCCGCGGAAGGGTTTACGAGCAGTACGAAGCTCACGAACCACCTGCGGCGGCTACGCCGCCTGACACTCGTATTTCGGTGGTAAAGCACTCACCAGATACCAGCCTATTCAGGCGCTGACGAAGCGAGTGAAGGATTCAGCCGCCACGGGCGGTCGAATGCTCCACTCACCATGGACGAGGCCCCAACCCGGAGGCGAGAGGGGCCCAGATCTACCCGGACGACTTCCGGCCGACCCAGTAGGTCGCCCTCCCGGCACCGTCGGCCATAACAAGCTCGATCCCGCGACGGCGGAAGCCGCGGCTGAGCACGGACTCCGGCGTGTAGAACGGGGTCGCGGCGCCTCCGCTGGCGACCGCGATCGCGTGGCCGCCGGGGCGGAGCACGCGGCCGATCTCGGCGAAGAACGGCGGCATGTTGAGCCCGACGACGAGGTCGAACGACTCCTCGTCGTAGGGAAGCGCGCCCGCATCGGCGACCTTGAACGCGACACGGCCCTCCGGATCCAGCCCGATCTTGTGCTGGGCCGCGCGGATCATCTCCGCCGAGATGTCCACGCCGCGGACGCTCGCCCGCGGGTACTCGCGCGCGAGGAACAGCGCCGCCTCGCCGGTTCCCGTGCCCAGGTCGAGGATGCGCTCGGGCTCCTCCGCGACGTGGGTGACCGCCGTCGCCAACCCCGCCAGGTGATCGACCGAGCCGGCACCGGTGCGCTCATCCCATCCGAGCGCCACGCTGTCGAAGAACCGGCGCATCGGCGGCCTCAGCGCGGGCCACATCCAGGGCGCGCGAGCGATGATCGCGTTGAGGACGCGGCCGGCGATTCGAATCCGCGCCGGCGGCCCACGCCGCTCCTCCTCCATGGACCCATCTTGGCAAGCGGTTAGCCTCGCGGTCGATGGGCGCTCCTCTCCGGCTCGCGCCGCTCGGCCTGATGCTCGCGACGGCTCTGCTGGTCGCCTGTGGCGGTGACGGCGGGGACGCGAACGAGACCGCCGAGGGCGGCGTGCAGCAGTTCGAACGGCCCCACAAGCTGCTCGGGCGCGGCGAGCACGCGACGGCAGTGGTCGACACGAGCGAGGGAACGTTCGAGATCGGGCTGGACACCGAGCGGTCGCCGAAGACGACGAACTCGTTCGGATTCCTCGCCGACCGGGGCTTCTACGACGGGCTCACGTTCCACCGCATCGTCCCCGGGTTCGTGATCCAGGGCGGCGATCCGACCGGGACTGGCACCGGCGGTCCCGGTTACTCGGTCGACGAGCCCCCGCCGCCGCGGACGGAGTACCTGCGCGGCACGGTGGCGATGGCGAAGACCTCCGTCGAGCCCCCCGGGCGCTCGGGCAGCCAGTTCTTCGTCGTCACGGCCGCCGACGCGGGCCTCGCGCCGCAGTACGCACTGCTGGGGAAGGTGACGAAGGGGTACGCGACCGTCGAGCGGATCTCGGAGCTGGGCGATCCCGCGAGCGGTCAGGAGGGAACGCCGCTCGAGGAGGTGACGATCGAGGGCGTGAGGATACGGCGGCGATAGGCTGCGGTATTCCGATGAGGGGCATGCCCCGACAGCGGCGTGTGCTGGTGATTTGATGGCGAAGGCGAGCGAAGGCGCTGCCGCGCCGGATTTCGAGCTCGCCGGAACGGGTGGGCGCGAGTACCGACTCGCCGATTACCGCGGGCGATGGGTCGTGCTGGCCTTCTACCCCGGCGACTTCACGGCGGTCTGCACGAGGCAGTTCTGCTCCTACCGCGACCGCGACCGGGAGCTGTCCCAGCTCGACGCCGCGGTGCTCGGGATCTCGCCGCAGGACGTGGATTCGCACGAGCGGTTCGTCGCCGAGTACCACCTCAACGTGACGCTGCTCGCGGACGTCGACAAGGAAGTCGCGCGCTCCTACGGCGTCCTCGGCCCAGGCGGCTTCGTACGGCGGGCGATCATCATCGTCGATCCGGATGGCGTGATCCGGCACCGCGACGTGGCGATGATCGGGCTCAGCTACCGGCGGGTGGGCGAGATCGCGGCCGAGCTGGGCGAGTTGCGCACGCAAGCAGCGTGAGCCTCGATCCACGCGGCCTCGAGGTCTCCTCGGCGGGCCTGACCCTGCGCGGAGAGGAGCTCGGCGAAGGGCCGCCCATCGTGCTCCTGCACGGCCTCACCGCGACGCGCCGATACGTCGTCCACGGCTCGCGGCTGCTGCCGCGGCGTGACTATCGCGTGATCTCCTACGACGCCCGCGGGCACGGCGAATCCGATCCCGCCCCGCCCGAGGCCGGCTACTCGTATCCGGTGCTGGCGGCCGACGCCGGGGCCGTGGTCGACCGGAGCGCGGGACAGCGGCGGGTGGTGCTGGCGGGACACTCGATGGGCGCGCACACCGCGGCGGCGTACGCGCTCTCGAACCCCGAGCGCGTCGCGGCCCTGATCGCGATCGGTCCCGCCGCCCGCGGCGTGCCGAGCACGGAGGAGACGCTGGCCTACTGGGACGCGCTCGCCGACGGGCTCGAGCGCGGTGGGGTGGAGGGCTTCGTCGCCGCCTACGACCGCGGTCTCGACCCCGAGTGGCGAGAGACGCTGCTTCGCATCACCCGCGAGCGGCTGTCGCTTCACGCGCACCCTGAGGCCGTCGCCCGGGCGCTGCGTGAGGTTCCCCGATCGGTGCCGTTCGACGGTCTGGAGGAGCTCGATTTCCTCGACGTTCCTGCCCTGGTCGTCGCGAGCCACGACGACGCCGACCCGGGCCACCCGTACGCGATCGCCGAGGCCTGGGCCGAGCACCTTCCCCACGCGGAGCTGATCAGCGAGGAGCGGGGCCAGGCGCCGCTTGCTTGGCAGGGCGGACGGCTCTCACGCTCGATCGCCGCCTTCTGCGAGCGGCCGCCGGTCAGCGAGCGGCTAGCCGCCTGACCTGCGGCGATCCGCAATCCGGTAGACGAGCCGGAGCCCCGACCAGACCTCGTCGATGGCGCAGACCTTGCTGTCGACGAGGCCGGTGGCGAGCGCCACATCCCTGACCACGTCCTCGGTGAGATCGGTGGCCACGCCCGAGGTTCGCTTCGGCCAGGCGATCCAGAGTGCGCCGTGGGGGTCGATCGCGGCGGCCAGTCGGGGGAACCGGCGCTCGAGGTCGGCGCGACGCTCGAAGAAGGCGACCACCACGTCGAGCGGCCCAACCGCCCGGTGCTTGATCCTGACGCTCGCCGGGAGGGCGCGGAGCACGCGGTCGAACTCGCGCGGGGCGCCGGGGAAGGCCACGATGTCCCCCTCGGCGATGCCGAGCTTCTTCGGCAGCGGCGTGCCCGAGTAGACGGCCATCAAATCACCATACCTACCCCTTTTGGGGCAATTAAATGCCCCTCAGGGAACCCCCCGCCTATGCTTGGGGGCGATGAGCGGCGACGACGACGGATACGCGATCCACTACGCGGCGGTTGAGCGGGGCACCCCCATTTATGCCTCGGACGGGACCCGCGTGGGGACCGTCCGCCAGGTGGTCGATAACTTCCGGGAGCACATCCTCGATGGGATCGTGATCGAGGGCTCCGACGGTCGGATCAGGTTCGTCGACGGGCCAGAGGTGGCGCGAACCCACGAACGAGCCGTGCGGCTGTCGATCGACGCCGACGAGGTCTCGCGGTTGCCGGCCCCGAAGCGCGGCGCCGGCGCCGTTCGGGCGAACGTCAAGGCGGGGAGGCTCTCGCGCCTCTTCGGCCGCACCTGGAAACGCGACTGACGATCTGCACCAGGCGCCACGCAAAGCGCCTGCGGCTCGGTCAACCGGGAGTAGCCTGCTCAGCCGCGGGGTATTCTGCTCGTCGTGGGAGGCGCTGAGAGCTCGTCGCGGGCTGGTGGACAGGCGATAGGGGCTGAGCACAGCGTCCAGCTGACGCTCGTGGCCAAGGCGGAGAACGTCGCCGTCGTCCGCCACGCGCTCGCCGGCCTCGCCGCGACACTGGAGATGGAGGCGGGCAGCATCGCCGACCTGAAGACGGTCGTGACCGAGGCGTGCATGAACGTCGTTGTCCACGCCTACGAGCCCGGTGAGCCCGGGCCGCTGGAGGTGCGGGCGTGGCGCGATGAGCCGTGGTTGGTCGTGGCGGTTCGCGATTACGGCACCGGGATCCGCCCGCTGGCTGCGCCCGAGCGCGACAGCCTTCGCCTCGGGTTGCCCCTGATCGCGGCGCTCTCCACGCGCTTCGAGATCACCGGCGAGCCAGGGCATGGAACCGAGGTGACGATGCGGCTGGCGCTGTCGACCAACGGGGCCGCCCCGGCGGTCGCCGAGGAGGCGAAGCCACCCGAGGGCGCTCAGCTGCGCCTGCCTGCGGGGGACCTCGTGGCCCCGGTGCTCTCGCGGGTCATCGGGATGTACGCGGCGCGCGCCGACTTCTCGGTCGATCGACTATCCGACGCGATCCTCCTGAGCGATGCGATCTCCGCGAGCGAGCCGGCGACGTTTCGCGACCGCCTGGCCGAGATCGAGATCGGGGAGGAGGAGGGCGCGTTCACGGTTCGGCTCGGGCCGCTCGAGCCCGGCGCCGGCGAGCGGATGATGGGCGCGATGCGGATTCCCGAACTCGGGGTCTCGCTCGATCGACTGGCCGACGAAATGTCCGTCCAGGCGGACGACTGCGGCGAGTACCTGGTGATGCGGCTCGCCCGGCCGGACTAGCCGCCGGCCTCGCCGATCTCGCCGCCACCTTCCTCGCGCTCCTCGTCGCTTGCGACCTCCCGCAGGCGAGCCAGGGCGCGGCGGATGATCCGCGAGACGTGCATCTGCGAGTACCCGACCCGCTCGGCGATGCGCGACTGGGTCAGGTCCTCCACGAAGCGCAGACGCAGGACCTCCCGCTCGAGCTCGCTCAGCGCCCGAACGCCCGCCTGAAGCGCGGACCGGTCCTCGACCAGCTCGAAGCCGGGGTCCGAGTCTCCGATCCGCTCGGACATCGCGGGCTCGTCCTCCGCGCTCGCGGCGGCCGGCCGATCCAGAGAGACCGTGCGCCGCGCATCGCTGGCGGCGAACGCCTCGAGGACCTCGTCCTCGCTGATGCCGAGCCGCTCGGAGATCTCGCCGATCGTGGGCGAGCGCTCGAGCTCGTGGCTCAGCTTCGCCAGGGTGCCCTCGATGTCGCGGATCCGCTCCTGGAGCCCGCGGGGCACGCGAAGAGTCCAGACGCGGTCCCGAAAGTGGCGCCGCAGCTCGCCGAGCACCGTCGGCCCGGCAAAGGCGGTGAACGGGACGCCCCGACTGGGATCGAAGCGCTCCAGCGCCGCCATCAGCCCAATGCTCGCGACCTGGATCAGGTCCTCGCTCGGCTCGCCGCCGCCGCTGTAGCGAAGCGCGAGGCTGCGGGCGAACGGGAGAAAGCGCCTGACGAGCTCCTCGCGCGCGGCCTCCTCGCGGGTGTCGTGGTAGCGGCGCAGGAGGTCCTCATCGCGGGCCAACGCATCCTCGGGCCTCGCCGGAGCGCCCTCCGCACGCCTTCTGCTGTCAGCACCCTCCCGACTCACTATCTCGCAGGGTATGGGAGTCGGCACCGCCTCGCCGTGGCCGACGCGGGTACAGGTATACATAACGCGGGGTATCGCGCGTGGACTCCGCGCGCGGGCCGTGAGGGTGCGCTCTTTCCCCCGGCCTAGTTCTGCGACGGATCGGCCGGCATGCGCGCGAGCAGCGAGTACTGGCCGCCCTTACGGGCCAGCACGTCGTGCCAGAGCGCCTCGGGATCGTCGGGGAAGAGCTCCGCCGGAAGGGGTGGCTCGACGATCCAGGAGTCCGTCTCGAGCTCCGCCTCGAGCTGACCGGGGCCCCAGCCGGAATAACCGGCGTAAACCCGCCCGCGCCTGATCGCGCCCTCCAAGAGCTCGGGATCGGTGTCGGCGGCGACGAACCCGACGTCGGCGACCACGATCCACGCGGCCGCGGCTGGGTCGGCGAACTCAGCCAGCACCACCAGGGCCTGAGGCTGCACCGGGCCGCCGATGTACACCGGCCCCTCCCCCGCCACCGGTGCCAGCTCCGGCACGACCTCACCCACCTCGGCATCCGCCTGGCGGTTGAGGACGATCCCCATCGCCCCCTCCTCGTTGTGCTCGGTGATGAACACCACCGTTCGCGCGAAGTTGGGGTCAAGCAGCGCCGGTGAGGCGACCAGCAGCTTGCCGCGCACTGACTCCTCGAACGTCCCGTCGCTGGGCTCCGAGCCCTCCATGCGCCGTATTGAAGCGCTCACGGGACCCTTGGGCGCCGCTCGCTAACCTCGGCGAGATGGCCATCGACGTCACAGAGGCCGATTTCGCCGCCCGCGTGCTCGAGCGCTCGCGTGAGCTGCCGGTTGTCGTCGATTTCTGGGCCGAGTGGTGCGGCCCCTGTCGGCAGCTCGGCCCGGCGCTCGAGGAGGCGGTGCGAAAGCGCGGCGGGGAGATCGAGCTGGTCAAGGTCGACGTCGACGCGAACCGGACCCTCGCCGCGGCCTTCGACATCCGCGGGATCCCGGCCGTGAAGGCGTTCCGCGACGGCACCATCGCGGCCGAGTTCACGGGGGCGATCCCGTCGGATCGAATCGAGGAGTTCCTCGACCGCCTCGTTCCGTCGCCCGCCGACCGCCTCGTCGCTGCCGGGGACGAGGCCTCGCTTCGCGAGGCGCTCGCCCTCGACCCGCGACACGCCGCCGCGGCGCGAGAGCTCGCCCGGCTGCTACTGGGGCGGGGCGAGCGTGAGCCGGCGCTCGAGCTTCTGGAGCGCTTCGAGGATGACTTCGTCGCGCAGGGCCTGGCCGCGCGGGCGCGTCTCGAGCCCGCGAGCGCCAACGGGGCCGAGCCCGAGCAAGACGCCCTCGCGACAGCCTTCGCCGCCTGGGACGAGGGCGACCACGCCCGGGCCCTCGAGCAGCTTCAGGACGCGATCGCGGCGGAGGCCGATCCCGACCGCCGCGACCTTATCCGCCGCGTGATGGTCGCTATCTTCACCGAGCTCGGACCCGAGGACGAGCTAGCCCGGCGGCATCGCCGCCGCCTTGCCGCGGCCCTCAGCTGAGATCCGATGAGCGATCCCGTCAACGGCGCCGACGTCCCGGTTGCGTTCTTCGCCGGACTGGTCTCGTTCGTATCGCCGTGCGTCCTCCCGCTGGTCCCCGGCTATCTCTCGGTGGTCACCGGCGTCAACCCCGGCGAGGTCGAACGAGCGGGCCGGTGGCGGGTGCTCGGACCGAGCCTGCTGTTCATCGCCTCGTTCTCCGCCATCTTCATCCTCCTCGGCCTCACAGCGACGGCGCTCGGCCGGCGCCTTCGCGACAACCAGGACCTGCTCACCGACATCGGCGCCGTGCTGCTGATCGTTATGGGCGTGCTCTTCATCGCGGCGATGTTCATCGACAGGTTGAACCGGGAATGGCGGATCGAGGCGCTGGTTGCACGCGCGGGCAAGGGCGGGCCGGTGGTGGCGGGGGCCGCCTTCTCGATCGCCTGGACACCATGCACTGGCCCCGTCCTGGGCGGGATCCTCACGCTCGCGGGGATCCAGGGCGAGGCGGCGCATGGCGCCTTCCTCCTCGCCGTCTACTCGGCCGGGCTTGCGGTGCCCTTCCTGGTCACGGCGCTCGCCTTCGACCGCGCGACCACTGCGTTCGCGCTGGTCAAGCGCCACTATCGGGCGATCGTGGCCACCGGCGGAGCGGTGCTGATCGCGATGGGAGTGCTGATTCTGAGCGGCGGCTTCACGGACCTGAACATCTGGGCCCAGCGGGTCACGAACGACCTCGGCCTGAACCTCTAGAACCTCTAGAACAACTCCGCCGAAAGCCTCGCCTTCGGCTACGTTTTCGGCGGCTTGAGGCCTGTTGCCTTACCCGGCAGGGACGTAGTCGCGGACCTCGATCGGGGCCTCGAGCGGCGTGCCCACGGCCTCCGTCTCCTCGATTCCCTCGCCCTCGCCCTCGCGGGAGCACACGATCCTGAAGCGCCCAGTGCCGATCGCGGGATCGCCCACGATCGGCAGCCCTCGGATCTCCTCCCACCCCAGGCGCTCGAGCTCGAACGGGTTCATCCGCACCTCCGCGGCCGGAAAGGGGCAGTTGGCGTTGTGCTGGTCGATCGCCTTCGAGATCGCCTCGAGGTTCTTCGCCTCCGGGCCGCTCACGGTCCCGAGTGTAGACGGGTCCAGGCGGCTCAGAACAGCTCCAGAACGGCCTTGAAGCCGTGCTCGACCGCCCAGGTGAGGACGACGACGACGAGGATGGCGAGCGGCCGGACGGGAAAGGGCCTCGTGCGAGTCGATCGCACGAGGCCCATGGTCTCATCGTCGCGCGACGCCGCCTACTTCGAGCTCAACACGGTGCCCACGTCGGAAACCCCAGCCGCTCCTTGGTCGCTCGGCCCGAAGGCCGACTCGGCAGGTTGAATTTCGCCGCGGCAGGCCAGGGGCGAACAGGTGTTCCGTGTGTCACGGCGGTCACATTGCTAACGCTTCTGGGAAGATCCGTGCGCCCGTGAACGACGACCGTCTCAGCGGCCTCGATTCCTCGTTCCTGCACCTCGAGCAGGGCCCCGCGCACATGCACGTCGCGTCCACGATGGTCTTCGAGGGCCCCACGCCTGGGCACGAGGAGTTCAAGGAGCACATCGCCTCGCGCCTGCACCTCGTGCCCAGATTCCGGCAGAAGCTGCGCTTCGTGCCGCTCGCTCAGGGTCGGCCAAAGTGGATCGACGACCCCCGCTTCAACCTCGACTACCACGTCCGCCACACCGCCCTCCCCCCTCCCGGCTCCGAGGATCAGCTGCGCACGCTCGCGGCGCGAGTCTTCTCCCAGCGCCTCGACCGCTCGAAGCCGCTGTGGGAGATGTGGCTGGTCGACGGGATCGAGGGGGATCGGTTCGGTCTCGTCGCCAAGAGCCACCACGCCCTCGTCGACGGCGTCTCCGGGGTTGACATAACCACGGTGCTGTTCGACGCGGATCGCGAGCCCGACGCCCACCCCGAGCCGGAGCCGTGGATCGCCCGACCCGAGCCCTCTGAAGCCGAGCTGCTCGCCGAGGCGCTGGTCGAGCGGGTCACCAGCCCGGCCGAGCTCGCGCGCGGCGTTCGGGCCCTGTTCCGTGCCCCGCGTCAGGCGGCCCGGGCCGTCGTCGACGCCCTGGAGGCGGCGGGCACGCTCGCGCGAGCCGGGCTCTCGGCTCCCCCCTCCCCCTTCAACGTCGACATCGGCCCCTACCGCCGCTTCGCCTGGGTGCGCACCGACCTCGACCAGCTGAAGGCGATCAAGAACGAGGCGGGCGGCACGGTCAACGACGTGGTGCTGGCGGCGGTCGCCGGCGCCCTCGGGCGCTACCTCCGGGCCCGCGGCCACTCGGCCCGCGACCTCGAGCTGCGGGCGATGGTGCCGATCAGCGTGCGCACGGCCGACGAACGCGGCGCGCTGGGCAACCGCGTCTCCTCCTTCATGGCGCCGCTGCCGGTGTGGGCGGAGGACCCGCTCGCCCGCCTGAAGGCCGTGAGCGCCACCATGGGCGACCTGAAGCAGTCCAAGCAGGCGGTGGGCGCCAGCCTGCTGACCGAGCTCACCGACTTCGCCCCGCCCACGATCGCCGGCCAGGCCGCTCGGCTCCAGTCACGCCAGCGCTTCTTCAACCTCGTCGTCACCAACGTTCCCGGCCCGCAGTTCCCGCTCTACCTGATGGGCCGTGAGCTCGAGGAGGTGTTCCCGATGGTGCCGCTCGCGAAGCGCCAGGCGGTGTGCTTCGGGATCCTGAGCTACAACGGCCAGGTCAACTTCGGCCTCATCGGCGACTACGACGCGCTGCCGGACCTGGACGCGCTCGCTGCCGACCTCGAGGCGTCGATCTCCGAGCTCGCGGACGCCGCGCCCAAGGCGAAGCGCGGGCGCGCCAAGCGCGCCCGCGCCCGCAAACAGGCAGCTAAGGCCTAGGCTGAACTCGGAGACAGTTCAGCCTAGGGCCCCGGCGCCGGGGGTGGCGGCGCCGGGGGTGGCGGCGCCCCGGTCGGCTCTCCAGCCTCCTGATAGAGCAGGATCGACACGATCAGCACCCAGATCCCGCTGAGCAGGAAGGCGAAGAACCCGGCCGGGGTGACCGCCGCGATCCCCAACACGAGTGCCGCATACCCGAGCCACCGAGGCAGTGCGGCAAACCGCAGGATGGCGATGGCGCTGGCGAGCATCGCGACGGCCAAGCCAGCGGTCACGATTGCGAAGAAGTCCGAGTTGAGGACCGATAGTGTCTGGACAACCTCGTCACCAACGTTGGTCTCGTCGGCGACGTCGGCCGCCGAGAAGGCGAAGCCGGCGAACGCCAGCGCGCCCACCGCGAACACGATCCAGCCCGCGAAGGCGAGTCCCGAAAGGCGCCCCGGCTCCCCCTCCGCGCGCCTCAGCGAGGTTCTGAGGCTGGCTCCGAACCAAATCGCGAGCACCGATCCCCAGATGACGAACACGGCAGCCCAGATGTTCTCGGTGTCGTTGTCCAGCCAGTAGTTCCTGACATCTTCGACCGAGTCGTCGACGTCGGGGGTCTCCCCGCTGATGGCGAAGGCGGCGATGAACAGAAGTACGAACGCGACGCCGGTTAGTGGCGCATATCTCTCGAGCGTGCTGCGTGAAGGCACGAGCTCTCCTTTCCGCGGTGGACGGGCGTGACGATCTCACTCCCGCCGGACGAATTCGCGCTGAGCGTCGGCTTTCTCCGGATCGTCCGGAGAAATTCGACGCTCGACGTCACGCCCGGCGGGCCCGGGCGAGCGGCTCGACGTCCGCCAGCCGCAGGACGAGCTCGAGATCCTCCTCCCGGCCGCGGTCGTAGCGCGAACCGATGCGCGCGTCCGAGCGACCCGGATGCACAATCCACTCGGTGAGGCCGGGCGGCGGGCTTCCCTCGAGCCAGCGGGCGATCTCCTCCGGCATCGCGGGCTCGTCCTCGTTGAGGCGCCCGACCATGCGATCGGCCGTCCGCACGCCGAGGCGGCGAAGCAGGCGCCGGTGACGCGGGCTCACCGACCGTACGCGGGCGTCGAGCCTGCGGCCGAGGCGCGCAACCGAGAGCGCGGTTCGGCCGCGGGCGGCGTGGCAGTTGTGGTGGCCGTCCAGGTGTGATGGGGGCCGGCCGAACAGCTCCGTGAAGCGCTCCAGCTGGTGCGCGAGGGGCGCCGCCGAGAGCGGCTCGAGGTGGAGGCCGACCTCAACGCCCGTGGCGAGGAGCGGCTCGGCCTCCGGGTCCCGAAGCACCATCGCGCTCACCGCGTCGACGGCCCCGGCCCGCGCCACCTGGAGGATCCCCTCGTCGTAGGAGGGCGCGTAGCCGTAGTCGTCGGCGACGATGATCAGCGTCGGTCCGGAATCCGACTCGGCTCGCGGGCCGGCAGCCGGTTCGGCGGCAGCTTGCGGGGTCGCTTCCTCCATCGGGACAAAGGATCGCGCTCAGATCTTGTACGCGCGGATAGTGCGGGCTCGGGCTGCCCGTCGGACAATCGTCGCGGCGCGATCCGTGCCCGAGCCGGTGCGCGCTCGATCCCTGGGAGCGAACGAAAGGAACCGCCAGCAGATGAAGGCAGATGTCCTCAACGCCCAGATCGACACGCTCTGGACGTACGTCGCCGGCGCCTTCGTGATGCTGATGCAGGCCGGGTTCCTGCTGCTCGAGGTCGGCTTCTCGCGGATGAAGAACGTCGGCACGGTGGCGGCGAAGGTGATCGCCAACCTCTCGATCGCGGCGATCGTCTACTGGGCCTGCGGCTTCGCCCTCGCCTTCGGCGGCTCCGGACCCGCCGACGGCGGCGCCACCGGCTGGTTCGCGGGCGGGCCGGAGGGCTTTTTCCTCATGCACACCTCAGCGATCGCCGCGCCGGCGATGTCCTTCTCCGACGCCACCGTGGGCGCGAAGTGGTTCTTCCAGTTCGCCTTCGCTGCGGTCTCGCTGGCGATCGTCTGGGGCACGACGCTCGAGCGGATCAAGTTCGGCGCGTACCTGATCTACGCGGTGATCTTCGCCGGGGTGATCTACCCGCTGGCGAGCCACTGGATCTTCGGCGGCGGGTGGCTACAGGCGAACTTCGGGATGCAGGACTTCGCCGGCTCGACCGTGATCCACCTGGTCGGAGCCACCGGGGCCTTCGCGGCCCTGCTCCTGCTCGGCCCGCGCCAGGGCAAGTACGGCCCAGATGGCCGCCCGAACGTGATCCCAGGCCACTCCATGCCCCTGGTCGGGCTCGGGGTGATCATCCTCTGGTTCGGCTGGTTCGGCTTCAACCCGGGCTCGACCCTGTCGACGGCCGACGGTCGCTTCGCCGACGTCGCAATCGTCACCTGGCTCGGCGGGGCCGCGGGCGTTCTCGGGGCGATGGCGACGATCTGGCTGATCACCCGCAGCTTCGACATCGGCATGACGCTGAACGGCGCGGTCGCGGGGCTGGTCGCGATCACGGCGCCCTCGGGCTACGTCGAGTTCTGGTTCGCGCCTGTGATCGGGCTGGTCGCGGGGGTGATCGTCGTCGTCGGGGTGATCATGATCGACAAGGTGCTCGACGACCCCGTCGGCGCGCTCTCGGCGCACGGCCTGGCGGGCATCTGGGGCACGCTCTCGTGCGGTCTGTTCACGGCCCCGCGGCTCGCGGACTACAACGCGATCGGCCACGGCGGGCTCGTCTACGGAAAGGGGTTCGAGCAGCTCGGCGTGCAGGCGCTCGGCGTGGTGGCCGCGTTCACGTCCGTGTTCTTGATCAGCTTCCTGGTCTTCTTCGCGATCAAGGCGGTCTACGGCTTGCGCGTGAAGCCCGAGGAGGAGCGTTACGGCCTCGACATCGTCGAGCACGGCATGTGGGGCTACCCGGAGCAGTTCATGCCCGTGCCCGGCTACGAGTACCACCAGCCGACACCGCCGTCGGGCCGCCCGACGCCGCGCCCCGCGCCGGTCGGGCTCGGCCAGGGCGCCCCGGCGGGCGGGCCATAGGAGAGGAGCGCACAGATGTCGGACATGAACAAGATCGAGGCGATCGTCCGCTACGAGCGCCTCCAGGAGGTCCAGGACGCGCTCGACGAGATCGGCGTCAGCGGCCTCAACGTGACCGAGGTCAAGGGCTGCGGGCGCCAGAAGGGCTACACCGAGCACTACCGCGGCTCGCAGGCCAACATCAGCCTGCTGCCAAAGCTCAAGGTCGAGAGCGTGGTCCCGGCCGAGATCACCGACCGCGTGGTCGAGGCGATCGTCGCCGCCGCGTACACCGGCGAGACCGGCGACGGGATGCTGTTCGTGCTCCCGGTCGGACAGGCGGTCCGGATCCGCACCGGCGAGCGGGGCGTCGACATCCTGCGCCACCAAGCGCCTGTGGGCTGGGGGTATTAGGCGGGTCGATGGGCCTCTGGTCCTGGGCAAAGCGCATCGCCACCGACCAGACCGGTGGCCTCGAGCCGGTTCCGGTGGAGCTCGAGCGCAACCCCGACGCCGTGGTGGAGCTCGGAGCGCACAACCCGCCCGACATGCCGCTGTACGTGCTCCGGGTCGGAATCGCGGGCGGCTTCGGTCGCATCCGCGCCGGGCTGCCGGTCTACCGTGGGGAAAACCCGGCCGCGCATCCGGTGCTGAAGGAGATCTACCACTGCGAGGTCGCGGGGAAGCGGCTCGAGGCAGCCAACATCTACGCCCTGCGCGAGAAGGTGAAGCGCCAGCTCGAGGTGATCGCGCCGGCTCGCACGCTTCCCGTGTGTTACTTCCGCGCCCCGCGCTACGACTACTCGGTCGCCGCCTACGAGGAGGGCTCGCGGCTCGTCTGTCCGGTGCTGGCGGGACCGAAGCTCAAGGCGCGAACCCTCGCGGAGCTCCGCGAGCCGGTGATCCGGCATCTGCGCACCTCCGGCTACCTGGCGAAGGACGAGGAGCCGCAGATCCTCGTCGTGCGGCCCTCGGACCTGCGCCAGGTCCCCCCCGCCGCCGAGATTCGCTGCCTCGACGATCCCGAACTGTGGATCCCCACGGTCGAGGGCCACTCGGCGGAGGGCCCCGTGGTGGGCCTGCTGACGCACCCAGCGGAGCTCGCCGACGGTGCGCGCCTGCGGCGCGCCGAGGCCGCCCCGCCGCCGTCCGCGACCGACGTCACGGCGCTGCTTCGCTACCTCGGGGGCGAGATGGGGCGGCGCGGGAGGCTCGTCAACCCGTGGACCCTCTACGCCTGCGCCGTCCGGCCAGAGATCTGGGCCCGGACCGAGGAGCTGACCGACGCCACCGATCGCGCCCTCACCGCCCACCTGGAGGGCGGCGAGACGCTCGAGATGCCGGTGCGCCACACCGTCGCCGGCGAGTCCGTGGCGGCGCTCTCCGAGCCCGAGCACGGGATCGCCGTCTTCCTCGCCGGCGACCAGGGCGCGCTCGCCTCGATCGCCGGGCGCTACGTGGCCGAGGCCGGCTACCTGCGCGATCCGAGCGATCTCCGGACGCAGCGGCTGCGCGAGGCGCCCGCGGAGCGGCTCGATCCGGATGAGATTTGGACGCACACCACACCCGAAGCGGACATCAACCAGGAGGTCGAAACCACATGACCGTCGCGCTGATCGTCGCGGGCTCCGTGCTCGTGGGACTGCTGATCGTCGCCTTCATCGTCTGGGCTCACCAGTACACGAAGGCCGGCCCGAACGAGGTCCTGATCATCTCCGGACGTCGGCCCCCCCACGGGGGGGCCGGCCCGCACCCCGGCGACCCCACCCTCCCCGGCGGCGGGCCCGTCGTGCGGCCCAACCCCGCGCAGGGTCAACCCCAGTCG
>JBKPFS010000063.1:0-18926 GCA_046728935.1 Actinomycetota bacterium
TGGCGTCGAGCTCACCGGCCGCCACCCGGCGCAGGAGCGCCTCCGAGACCGCCGTGCCGAAGGCTGGCCGCTCCGCGAACGAGACCCGGATCAGCCTGAGGCGTGGTTTGTGAGCGTTTCCTTGCATCTGTGACCGTCGTCACACACACTCCGCTTTGCGGCTGGCAGCCTGCTCGATTCGCACGGACGCCCCTAGGGCAGGCGCCGCCGGTCGGTGCCACTCGACTGATTCGAGCCTAAAGCCGCCCAGGGGTCGCGAGCAGCCCGCCGGAGCGATCTTCGGCCCGGGCGCACCGAACGGAGGTGGTTCTTCCGTGCTGTCAAGACGCCAAGTCGCCGCGGCCGCATGCGCCGTTGGCATCGCGATGACGAGCGCCGCCTCGGCGAATGCGGCCAAGCTGAAGCTGGTCGATCGCCCCGCACACCTGTTCGAGCACGCGATCGACCTCCACCTGAAGGAAGTCGCCGAGCGCGCCGAGCGGCAGGGGGCCGCGACGCCCACGCCGGAGAGCCTCGGCGTCTCGCAGGCGACCCTGAACGCGGTCGCGGCCTGCGAGTCGGGCGGAGACCCGACCGCGGTCAGCTCGGCGGGCTACTTCGGCAAGTACCAGTTCGACCTCGGCAGCTGGGCCTCGGTTGGCGGAAGCGGCAACCCCGCCGACGCTCCCGAGTACGAGCAGGACTACCGTGCGGCGCTGCTCTACTCGCGCTCCGGGTCGAACCCCTGGCCGCTCTGCGGCGCTTCCTGATGTCCCCAGCGACGTGGGAGATCTACGTCTGGCCCCACATCCTCAGGCTCGTCTCCCCGGTCATGTGATTAACCCGATGAGGCCTCTCGGGCGTCCTCTGAGTTGCTGCCCTCGCCGAGCAGCGCTCGCCTGAACACGCGTTCCTCCTCCTCGAACAGGAATCCCCACAGATGGCGGCGCTCGAGCATGGTGCGGCGCTTGGTCTCGAGGATGGCCTGGCGCGGCAGGCCGGCGATCCGGTTGGCGAGCTCGATCGCGCGACCCACCAGGTCCCCGCCAGTCACCTCGCGCACGATGCCGAGCCTCTGCGCCTCCGGGGCGCGGACGATTCGGCCGGTCAGGCAGAGCTCCTGGGCGACGGTCGCCGGCAGCACCGCGCGGGCGGCCGCGTAGCTCGGGGGAATCCCTCGCGGCAGCTCCGGATAGCCGAAGGTGGCGTCGCGCGACGCGATGCGCAGGTCGCAGAGCAGCGCCAGCGCGAAGCCGCCCGCGAGCGCCGGCCCGTTGACCGCGGCGACGACGGGCCGGCGGCAGTTGCCGACCGCCTGGAAGGCGACGGTGCTGGTCTCGATCAGGCGTTCGCGATGAGCCCGGTCACCTCCGAACTGGTCGGTGTCCATGCCGGAGCAGAAAGCGCTCCCAGCGCCGGTGAGCACGAGGCAGCCGATCCCCTCGTCATCCGACAGGGCTCGGAAGGCGTCCGCGAGCTCCATTCGCAGCTCGATCGAGAGCGCGTTTCGCTTCTCCGATCGTCGCAGCGTGACGAGCGCGACCTCGTCGCGACGCTCGATCGTCAGCAGGTCCGGCACGCCGCGCGATTCTACGTCGGCGCTAGCGAAGTCGCGGTGAGCGGCGGCGCCGCGACGCACGCGGCGCGTCGGCCGTGCGGCTGACCCTGATCTTGGCCGCGTCGAGAACCTCGGGCAGCTTCTGGGCGAGCATGCGCTCGACGCAGTCGGGGCAGCAGCATTCGGGAACCGATACGCCGGTGCGGGGACAGGTGGACATATCCGGCCCCTGTATCGGCACGATCGCACTCAGAGTAGAGCCGCCGGGCGGCGGAAAAACGACGCCGGGCCGTGCGAGACTGACCCCGTGAGCGAGCCGCGCGGTGCGACGGAGCAGCCGGCCGAGGCCGAGGCCCCCGCGGGCCCCGGCGAGCGGGGGAGGAGGCCCGGCGACGCCATCGCGCGGGCGCGTGTCGCGGCGCCCAGCCGCGGCAACCGCAAGCTCGAGGCGCTGCTTGAGGGCGTCAACGACGACCCGGAGGTGGCGGCCTGGTGGCACATGGCGCAGGTGAACTCCGAGCGCCTGGGGATGTCGGATCACTCGTGGGTGCACGTGCAGATCGTGGTCAACATCGCCTTGCGGCTGCTGCGGCTGCTGGTCAAGGGCGGCATCTCGACCGCGATGGTCGCCGATCACGGGATGGGCGATCGAGACGCCGAGGTCGTGGTCGCGGCCGGGTCGCTGCTCCACGACGTCGGCATGTCGATCCATCGCGCTGACCACGAGGAGTACAGCCTCTTCCTCGCCGATCGAAAGCTCCACAAGCTGCTCGGGGGGATCTACGAGGAGCCGGAACGGACGGTCGTCGTCTCCGAGGCCCTGCACACGATCATTGGCCATCGCCGCCGGGGCGAGCCGTTCACGGTCGAGGCCGGGATCGTCCGGGTCGCCGATGCCCTCGACATGGCGCATGGGCGCTCGCGGCTGCCCGTCGACTCGGGCCAGATCGGGATCCACTCGATCTCCGCCGCGGCGATCGACGAGGTCAAGATCTCGGCCGGGGAGGAGCGGGCCGTTCGGGTCGAGATCGCGATGAACAACTCGGCCGGTGTCTTCCAGGTGGACGACCTGCTCGCCACCAAGCTCCGCGGCACGCCCCTGGAGAGTCACGTCGAGGTGGTCGCCGCCGTATCCGGCGAGGCCGAGAAGCGCCTCCTCCCGGAGTTCCGGATCGAAACCTAGACGCCGGAGCCCTCGGCGCCGCGGCCTTCGCCCGCGGCGAAGCGCGCCGCGCCGGCGACCCCGGTGATCACCGAGTCGCGACCGAGGCGCGCCTCGAGCGCGAGCCCCTCGGCCAGCGGCAGGCCCGCGCCCTCAAGGGCCGCGCGCCGGTCGGAGAGCATCGTCGGCTGCGGGAAGGCGGCCAGGCCCTCGGCGATCTCAAGCGCCCGCCCGAGGTGCTGCCCATCGTCCACCACCTCGTTGACGAGCCCCCACCGCAGGGCCTCGTCTGCCGCGACCACGCGCCCGGTGAGGATCATCTCCAACGCCCTTCCCCGGCCGACGATCGCTGGCAGCCTCTGGGTGCCGCCGTCGATCAGCGGAACGCCGAAGCGCCGCTCCGTGAACCCCAGGCGAGCCGTCGTCGTGGCGATGCGCAGATCGCACCAGAGCGCCAGCTCGAGCCCGCCCGCCAGGCACCAGCCCGAGATTGCGGCGATCGTCGGCTTCGAGGCCTCGAGGCGGGTGAAGCCGAGCGGCCCGTCGGGGCGAGCGTCGAGCCAGGCGGCAGTTGCCTCGGGGTCTGAGCCCGAGAACTCCGCGGCCCTCTCCGCGAACGCCTTCAGGTCCGCCCCGGCGCAGAACGCCTCAGGGCCCTCGCCGGTGAGAACGAGCACCCGCGCGTCGTCGTCGGCCTCGAACTCGCGAAAGGCCTCGAGCAGCAGCCCGGCGGTCTCGTCGTCGACGGCGTTTCGCCGCTCCGGCCGGGTGATCGTCAGCACCCCGGCGGCGCCATCGCGCTCGTATCGGACCTTGGTCACGGGCGGGATCGTATGCCGGTCGTGTATCCCCTGCCGTATGCATGACCGCGATCGGCTCCGCGATTGGCTTGAGGGGTTCGCACGCGCCTGGGAGACCCGTGATCCGGAGTTGGTCGTCCCCCTTTTCACGGAGCGAGCGTCGTACAGAGAGGGACCGTTCGAGCAACCTCTCATCGGCGTTGACGAGCTCCGCGCCTATTGGTCGCGCCTGCCGCCGGCACGAGAGGACATCAGCTTCGGCTACGAGATCCTGGCCGTGACCGACTCGGGTGGCATCGCCAACTGGCGAGGCTCCTACACGCGGGCGGACGTGGACGAGCGCATCGAGGTCGACGGCATCTTGCTCATCTCACTCGACAGCGAGCGCCGCTGTCGGGACTTTCGTGAGTGGTCAGTTCGACGCTAGGGCCGACCGAGCCGCTCGAGCTCCTCGCGCGCCCGCTCCTTGCGGGTCTCGAGCCGGATCTGGATCAGGGAGAGGACGATCACCAGGATCGCGAAGAAGGCCATGACGACGAAGGCGGAATAGGTCACGACCTTGTCGTCGGTCCGCCCCCACGTCCCGACGCCGTCGGCCGCCATCGCGGCCGGAGCGAAGGCGAGCACGATGGCGAGCGCCATGACGATTACCGAGCCGATGCGGGCGGCGCGACTCACGGCCCGGACTCTACCGCCTGCGGCGCCCAGCTTTAGCTGCGCGTAACAAGGCCGTTTAGCATCCCGCGGCCTTGTCGGTTCTCGAAGCGATCCTGCTGGGGATCGTGCAGGGCCTGACCGAGTTCCTCCCGATCTCGTCCTCAGGCCACCTGATTCTCGTCCCCTGGCTCCAGGACTACACGTTCCTCCAGGACAACGAGTCCTTCAACAAGACGTTCGACGTCGCCCTCCACGTCGGCACGCTGGCGGCGGTGATCACCTACTTCCGCGTCGAGCTGGTCGCGATCGTCGCCGGCTTCCTGCGCACGGTGCGCAAGCGCGCGATCGGCACCGGCGACGAGCGGCTCGCGTGGGTCTTGATCGTGGCGACGATCCCGGCCGTGATCGTCGGCGGCCTCGGCTCGGATTGGATCGACGACAACCTCGGCGAGCCGTGGATGATCGCGGTCCTCCTGATCGTCTTCGGCCTCGTCCTCGGGGCGGCCGACCGGCTGCCCGAGCGGCGCGGGGTCGAGGACGTGACCTTGCGCCAAGGGCTGTTCATCGGCGCGGCCCAGGCGATCGCGCTGGCGCCTGGGACGTCGCGCTCGGGGATCACAATCACCGCCGGGAGGCTGCTCGGCCTCACCCGCGACGCCGCGGCGAGGATCTCGTTCCTGATGCTCGTGCCGGCGACGGCGGGCGCCGCGGTGTTCAAGGCGTACGACGCCCTCAAGGAGGGACTGCCCGACGGCGTCGCCGGGCCGATGGTCGCGGGCACGGTCGCATCCGCGATCTCGGGGTACCTGGCAATCGCCTGGCTGCTCGCCCTCGTGCGCCGACACAGCTACGACGTGTTCGTGGTCTACCGGGTCGTGGTCGGCGTCATCCTGCTCGGCCTGATCGCCACCGGGGTCTACTCCTCGACGTTCTGAGGCCGCAGTCGGCTAGCCGAGCGGGCTGTCGCCGGCGACGATCACCAGCCCGACGATCACGCCGGTGAGGGCGACCCCGAGGCCGATGACGCCGACGACGCCCCCCAGGGAGCCGCTGAGTGTGCGGCCGCCACGCCAGGCCTGGGACGAGCGCGCCAGGCCCGCGACCGCGATCGCGAATGCGGTCGTGATCCCGACGCCGGCGACCAGGGCGCCGGCGACCGCTTCGAGCAGCGAGTGGAGGTCGACGAGCTCGCCGCTCGGGATCATGCTCGTGTCGCCTGTGCCGCTGCGACAAATAGGTAGCGCGCGGCCCGGGGCAGGGAGTGAGGCCGCGCGCTGCACGAGAGAGGATCTCGTCGCGGCGCAGTCTCGTCACGGATTCCCGCTAGTTGGTGAACATTCGGGGAATCAACCTGTGAAAAGCCTGTGAACGAGCGTTTGGACGGGGGGCCGGGCGACTACGATGCGGCGCAGAGAGAGGACGTGGGGTAGGCGCAACGCTGCGGCAGCCCCGGCTCTGAAGCCAATGAGCTCCCAGCCAGGAACAGTCCGGCTAGCCGTAATCGACAACGACAGCGGCTTCCTCAGGGTGCTCGCGAAGCGCTTCGAGTCGGCCGGTTGGGAGTACCGGATTCTCTCCTCGAGCGTGCCCCCGGACGAGCTGGTGGCGATGAAGCTGAACGCCGTCCTGATCGACGTGTCGGTCCTGGGCTCGCTCGGCTGGGAGTTCCTGGAGCGGGTTTGCGGCATGCTCCCCGATCTCGGCGTGATCGTCTGCACGCAGGGCTCGACGGTGGCGCAGCGGGTTCGGGGCCTTCGCCTCGGCGCCGACGACTGGATCGCCAAGCCCTCCCACCCGGAGGAAGTGATGGCGCGGATCGAGGCGGTGGTGCGCCGCCGCCGCCGAAGCCAGCCCAAGCCCGAGGTCGGTCCGGTGGTCGCCGGCGAGCTCGAGGTGCGCGCCGATCAGTACCAGGCGTTCGTCTCCGGGCAGAGCCTCGGGCTCACGCGCCGCGAGTTCGAGCTGCTGCAAGTGCTCGCCGAGGCGAACGGCCGCGTGATCGAGCGCGAGGAGATCTACCAGCGAGTCTGGGGCTACGCGATGGCCCATGGCGACCGTTCCGTCGACGTCTTCGTCCGCAAGCTCCGCGCCAAGCTCCAGAAGGCCTCCCCGGGGTGGCAGTACATCCACACCCACTTCGGGGTCGGCTATCGCTTCGAGCCGGAGCCCGCCGTCCCCGGCGCCGCCGACGACGTTCCAGCGGCCCCCGAGGTCACGTCCGGGGCGGACGACGAAGCGGCCGAGGCGGCGCAAGAAACCGCCCAAACGGGTTAATCAAGCCCGCCGCTTCACACCCTTTTCACAACTCGGCCACCTCGCCGTAACAACCTCCCCTCGGGTCGCTGGGACGCTGGCCGCCAGTCCAACCGAATCTAGATGGGAGAAGCATCCACGTGACTACGAAGAAGTGGATCGCCGTCGCGTGCACGAGCGCGCTCCTCGGCCTCGGCGTTACGGCCTGCGGCGATGACGACAACGACAGCGGCAGCAGCGACACCGGCGGCAGCGGCGCTTCGGGCCTCTCGGGCTCGATCACGCTCGACGGCTCGAGCACAGTGCAGCCGTTCGCAGAGGCTGCGGCAGAGCTGTTCAACGAGGACAACCCGGACGTCGAAATCACGGTCGGGGCGGCCGGCACCAGCGGCGGCTTCGAGAAGTTCTGCGCCGGTGAGACCGACATCTCCGACGCCTCGCGACCGATCGAGCCGGAGGAGGTCGACGCCTGCGACAAGGGCGGCGTCTCCTACGACGAGATTCAGGTCGCCAACGACGGCATCTCGGTCGTCACCAATCCGGCGCTCGAGATCAGCTGCCTCTCGACCGACCAGCTGAAGCAGCTCTGGGAGAAGGACTCGAAGGTCACCAACTACAGCGATCTGGGCAACGACGCCGACACCGGCGACGCGATCCAGGACGCGGACGTGAGCCTCTACGGTCCGGGGACGGACTCCGGCACGTTCGACTTCTTCACCGAGAACATCAACGGTGAGGAGGGGAACAGCCGCGAGGACTACCAGCCGTCCGAGGACGACAACGTGCTCGTCCAGGGCGTCTCCGGCGACGAGAACGGGCTCGGCTACTTCGGATTCTCCTACTACGAGCAGAACCAGGACACGCTGAACCTCGTCTCCGTCGACGACGGCAAGGGCTGCGTGGCCCCGTCCCCGGAGACGATCCAGTCCGGCGATTACACGCCGCTCTCGCGGCCGCTGTTCATGTACCCGTCGGCCGACGCGATCGCGAAGCCCGAGGTCGCGGGGTTCATGCAGTTCGTGGTCGACAACTACTCCGAGATCGCCGACGCGGCGCTGATCGTCCCCATGGACGACAGCCAGGCCGCCGACGCGAGCTCGGCGCTGGAGAAGGCGCTCGGCTAGCCGCGGGCGCGGCCGGCTGAAGCGCAGCGCGAGTGGAGGCCGGGACACCGGCGTGGGGTCGCGGGGCGGGGGGGGCCACGCCCGGGGGCGCCGCGCAACGTCGCTGGGGCGAGGAGGCGATTCGCGCCCTCCTCTTCCTCGCGGCGGCGATCTCGGTGCTGACGACGATCCTGATCGTCGTCGCGCTGCTCAACGAGTCGCTCTCGTTCTTCAAGGAGGTGGGGACGAGCTTCTTCACCGACTCCAAGTGGTCGCCGCTCTTCTCGGATCCCCAGTTCGGGATCTGGCAGCTCCTGAACGGGACGTTCATGATCACCGGGATCGCGATCCTCGTCGCGGTCCCGATCGGCCTCGGCTCGGCCGTGTACCTGTCCGAGTACGCGACTCCCCGCGCCCGCCGGATCCTGAAGCCGGTGCTCGAGGTCCTGGTCGGCGTGCCGACGGTCGTCTTCGGCTACTTCGCCCTGGTCTTCGTCACGCCGACGATCCTCCAGGACTTCCTCCACCTCGACGTTCAGATCTTCAACGCCCTCGCCGCGGGCCTGGTGATGGGGTTCATGATCGTCCCGACCATCGCCTCGATCTCCGAGGACGCGATGAGCGCCGTGCCGCAGGCGCTGCGCGAGGGCGCGTACGGCCTCGGTGCGACCAAGCGCCAGGTCTCGACCCGGGTCGTCTTCCCGGCCGCGATCTCGGGCGTCGTCGCCTCGATCGTGCTCGGGATCTCGCGCGGCGTGGGCGAGACGATGATCGTGCTGATCGCCGCCGGTCTGCAGCCGAGCTCGAGCCTGAACCCCCTTCAGGGCCACGCGACGATCACCACCTTCATGGGCGCGACCGCGAAGGGCGACAACCCCGCGGGGACGACCGGCTACGAGTCGATCTTCGCCTGCGGCCTGACCCTCTTCGTGCTCACGCTGGTGATGAACATGATCGCGATCCGCTTCGTGCGCAAGTACCGGGAGGTGTATGAGTGAGGCGCTCTAGCGCCGAAAGAGGCATGTCAGGCGGCGAAGCCGCCGCAGGGGACTTGCAGTGAAGCCGCCGTCCGACGCGGTCGCCGGCGCCGTGCTCAACTCGTTCGAGTCCGGGCGCCGCACGCGCGCGCTCGAGGTCGCGTTCAAGCTCTCGCTCTGGGCCTGCCTGGCGATCGCGATGCTCGCCCTCGTGGTGCTGATGGTCGACGTGATGTCCGACGGGCTGGGCTCCCTCAGCCTGAGCTTCCTCACCGACGTGCCCTCCAGGGTCGACCCGGCGAGCTCGGGGATCGGCCCGGCGCTCACGGGGACGCTCTATCTGATGGTGGTCTGCGCCGCGTTCATCGTCCCGGTGGGCGTTGCCACGGCGGTCTACCTCGAGGAGTACGCGGACCGCACCCGCTGGTTCAACCGGTTCATCGAGGTCAACATCCAGAACCTGGCCGCGGTCCCGTCAATCGTCTACGGCGTCCTCGGCCTCGCGTTCCTGGTCCGGGGCCCCCTCTCGATGGGGCATGTGCTGCTCGCCGGCGGGCTGACGCTCGGCCTGCTGGTGCTGCCGGTGATCATCGTCACCTCGCGCGAGGCGATCCGGGCCGTGCCGCCGTCGATCCGGGAGGGCTCGCTGGCGTTGGGAGCGACCCAGTGGCAGACGATCTGGAAGCAGGTGCTGCCGGCGTCGATCCCGGGCATCGCGACCGGCGCCATCCTCTCGCTCTCGCGCGCGATCGGGGAGACGGCGCCGCTGATCGTGATCGGCGCGGCGGCGTTCGCGACCACGGCGCCGAACGGCGTCTTAGATCAGGTGACCGCGCTCCCGATCCAGATCTTCAGCTGGGTCTCAGAGCCGCAGGACGAGTACAAGGCGCTCGCCGCGGCGGGGATCATCGTCCTGATGGTGATCCTCGTGGCGATGAACGCCGTCGCGATCTGGCTACGGAATCGATACGAGAAGAAGTGGTAGGTGATCTAAGGTGGAGCGAGCAGTGACCGATCCGGAGCGAACCGCAAGCGGGGAGAGGGGGGCCCCGGGAATCAGTCTCGAGGAGACCGTGCAGCAGACACACGCCGACGCCCCAACCGTGGCGGCGCCTCGCGAGCCGGTGTTCGAGCTCGAGGACGTGAACGTCGCCTACGACGGCAACCCGGCGGTCGCCGACGTCAGCCTCGACATCTACCGCAACCGGATCACGGCCCTGATCGGGCCCTCCGGCTGCGGCAAGTCGACCCTGATCCGCTGCCTCAACCGGATGAACGACCTGATCCCGTCGGCGACGGTGACCGGGAGCGTGAGGTACCACGGCCAGGACCTCTACGGCCCCGAGGTCGACCCCGTCGAGGTCCGCAAGCGCATCGGGATGGTCTTCCAGAAGCCGAATCCGTTCCCGAAGTCGGTCTACGACAACATCGCCTTCGGCCCCCGGGTCCTCGGGATGGAGGGATCGATGGACGAGATCGTCGAGAAGGCCCTCCGCGGCGCGGCCCTCTGGGACGAGGTCAAGGACCGCCTGAACTCGAACGCCTTCGGGATGTCCGGCGGACAGCAGCAGCGCCTCTGCATCGCCCGCTGCCTCGCGGTGGAGCCGGACGTGATCCTGATGGACGAGCCGTGCTCGGCGCTCGACCCGATCTCGACCGGGAAGATCGAGGACCTGATGTTCGATCTGAAGGAGCGCTACTCGATCGTGATCGTCACCCACAACATGCAGCAGGCGGCACGCGTCTCCGACATGACGGCGTTCCTGATCGTCAAGCTCGACGCGGAGGAGAAGCACCGCCAGGGCCGGCTGGTCGAATACGACGACACCGAGAAGATCTTCACGAATCCCTCCGACCCGCGGACCGAGGACTACGTGACCGGAAAGGTGGGCTGATGGCGGTCGGCACCACCCGGGTCCACTACCAGGAGGAGCTCGAGAAGCTCGAGGCGAGGGCCCTCGAGGGCCTCGACCTGGTCTCCCGCGCCCTGGAGCGGACGATCGAGGCGGTTCAGCACCAGGACACCGAGCTGGCGGAGCTGGTGATCGCCGACGACGACGTGATCGACGGTCGCTATCTCGAGGTCCACCAGTCGATCCTCACGCTGCTCGCGACCCAGGCCCCCGTGGCCACGGACCTGCGCCTGATCTCCGCCCTGCTCCATGTGCTGAAGAACATCGAGCGGATGGGCGATCAGTGCGTGAACATCGCCAAGCTCATCCCGATCTCGGGCCACGACCCGCCCGCCGACGAGCGGATCCTGAGGAACATCTTCACGATGGGAAAGCAGGTCCAGGCGCAGATCTCTCAGGCCAAGCGCGCCTTCCAGGACCGCGACGTCGATCTCGCTCGGGACCTCGTGCGCCAGGACGACGTGGTCGACAACCTCAACAAGGAGTGCTTCCGCATCGCGATCGAGATCGGCGACGACGCCGACCGCCGCGAGTGGGCGATGACGATGATCCTCGTCACCAGGGCGCTCGAGCGCCTCGGCGACAACGCGGTCGACATCGGCGAGCAGGTCGCCTTCCTCGTCACCGGCCTCTTCCGCGAGTTCCAGGATGCCTCGCACCCCGGCGAGCCGGTCCCGGAGCCGCAGGCGACCTCGTAGGCAGCCTGCGGGCTACGCGCCGCCCTCCTCGAACGCCGGCTGGGGCGGGCGCCGGTCGGTGCGCTCGTCCGGCCGCTCCGAGTCGTCCGCGCGCTCGGCCTCGCCCGCGAGCTCGGCGTCGACCGCCAGGTGCGGCAGCCGTCCCTCAAGCCACTCGGGCAGGGCCCACGTCCCGCGACCGAGCAGGTGCAGCACGGCCGGGAGCAGCACGCTGCGGACCACGAACGCATCGACGAACACGCCCGTCGCGAGGCTGAGGCCGAACAGCTTCAGCACCCGGTCGTCACCGACGGCGAAGGAAAGGAAGACCGAGACCATGATCGCCGCCGCGGCAGTGATCACGCGCCCGGTGCTCGCGACCCCGCGCACCACCGCATCGGAGGCGTCCCGGCGCCGCGTCCATTCCTCGTGGATGCGCGAGATCAGGAAGACCTCGTAGTCCATCGAGAGGCCGAAGAGGATCGCGAACAGGAACACGGGGATGAAGGCGTCGATCGGGCCCGCGGTGACCCCGAGCAGGCCGCCGAGCCAGCCCCATTGGAAGATCGCCACCACGACGCCCAGCGAGGCCCCGATCGAGAGCAGGTTCATGAGCGCGGCCTGGATCGGGATCGCGATCGAGCGGAAGACGACCAACAAGAGCAGCGCCGCGAGGGTCACCACGATGGCGATGAACAGCGGGAGCTTCGCCGCGATCAGGTCGGCGAAATCGACCTGGGTCGCGGTCGGGCCGCCGACGAGGACGGTCGCACCGGTGGTTCGCTCGACCGCCGGTAGCACGTCCTCGCGCAGGCGTTCGACGAGGCTGGTGGTCTCCTCGTCCTGTGGGGCGGAGCTGGAGAAGGCGGTGAACACGGCGGTGGTGCCGTCCGGGCCCAGTTGCGCCGGGGAGACCGCGACCACGTCTGGGTCGTCGCCGACGGCGCTCGCGATGCGGTCCACGGCGGCCCCGTCGTCAGCCTGCGGCAGCTGGGCGACGATCTGAAGGGGACCGTTGAAGCCCTTGCCGAACCCCTCGGCGAGCAGGTCATAGGCCTTGCGCGTCGTCGTGTCCGGCGCGTCGTTGCCGGCGTCGCTCGATGCGAGCCGCATCGAGAACACCGGCGCCGCAAGCACCGCCAGGATCGCTGTGCCCGCCAACGCCGCCCGCCACGGATGGTTCTCGACCACCTCGGCCCAGCGCCGCCAAAAGCGTCCGCCTCCCGCGGTGCTGGTCCGGGCTCGGCGGCGCCGCCTGCCGATGCGCTCGCCGAAGCGGGAGAGCAGAGCGGGGAGCGCCGTGAGTGAGGCGAGCATCGTCATCAGCACGCCGAGCGCCGCGGCCAGCGCCATCCCGTTCAGGAAGCTGATCCCGAGCGCGAACATGCCGAGCAGGGCGATGATCACCGTCAATCCCGCGAACACGACCGCCCGTCCTGAGGTGTCCATCGCCCCGGCGACGGCGGCGTCCACATCCGCCCCGCCTCGGCGGAGCTCCCGGAACCGGGTGACGATGAAGAGGGCGTAGTCGATGCCCACGCCAAGCCCGATCATCACCGCGACCTCAGTGGAGAAGTCGGGCATGTCGATCACGTGCGTGCCGATCGCGATTAGCCCGACGCCGGTGCCCAGTCCCAGCAGCGCGGTGACGATCGGCAGGCCCATCGCCACCACCGATCCGAACGTGATCAGCAGGATCATGACCGCGGCGAGCAACCCGATCGCGGTCGCGGTCCCGAGCGGCGGCTGCTCGGCCTGCTCGATCGCCTGGCCGCCGAGCTCGATCTCGAGGCCGGGGGCCTCGGCCTTCTGGGCGACCGAGATCAGGCGCTCCGCGGCCGCCTGATCGACATCGAAGCCACGCTGATCGAGATTCACCTGGGCGAACGCGATCTCGCCGCCCCGGGCGATCTGGTCGGCGCCCTCCTTGCTGTAGGGGCTGACGACGGAGGTGACGTGCTCCAGGCGCGAGACCTTCGCGAGCATCGGCTGAACGCGCGAGCGGACGTCCGGGTCGGTCACGTTGCCGCCGCCCGTTGCGCGCAGGACGATCTGATCGGTGTCGCCCGCCTGGGCCGGGAAGTCCCGCCTCAGCAGATCGGTCGCCCGCTGCGACTCGGTGTTCCCGCTCGAGGAGTCGTTCGAGTAGCTGGTGCCGACGGCGCTCGAGATGCCGCTGATCGCGATCAGGATCGCCACCCAGCCGACGAGGACGGTCCTTCGGTGCCCGGAGGACCACCTCGCGATCCGGGCGAGGATTCCACGCTGCGCGGCGGGGGTCTGGCTGCTTTCCATTCGTTCGGCTGCTCCTGGTGGGTCGGCGGGTCCGGCGGATATACTCTGAAGTTAGAGTAAATTTGACTTCAAACTATTTGAGGACCAAGGTATAGCAGATGGCCGCCGTGCGCGCAAAGAGACGCGGGCCGAGAGCCGATGAGATCGAGGCTCAGGTGCGCGAGCTGCTGGAGCTCCTCATCGGGATCGTCAAGGGCTTCAAGCACGAGAGCGAGGGGGAGGGGCCGCCCGAGCTCCAGAAGGCGTTCGAGGAGGGAGCGCTCGGCGAGCGCCACTTCCCGCCGTTGATCGTCCTCTCGCTCGAGGGCTCGATGAGCGTCAGCGAGCTAGCCGATCGGCTCGGGCTGAAGGTCGCGACGACGAGCCTGCTGGTGGGGGAGCTGAACCGGGCTGGACTCGTCGAGCGAAGCGAGGACGAGAACGATCGCCGGCGGACGATCGTCAGCCTGAGCGAGGGGATCCGCAAGATCGCCGAGCCGAAGATCCAGGAGCGCCTCGCGCCGTTCCGGCGCGCGCTCGAGCGGCTGGAGCCCGCCACCCGCGCCCACTTCATGGAGGGGATGCGCGTCCTCAACGAGGAGGCGGGCGGGTTCGCGGTCGGCGGCTCTGCTGACTGCGAATAGGGCGGCCGCGCTAGGCGGCCGCTGGCGGCGGAGCTGTGGCGATGGGGGCGTGGGTGATGGTCGCCGACGCGGCCGCGTGGAGCTGCGGGGCGCGGGGCCGATAGGGCGGGTGCACCTCGAGGATCAGCGGTGCGGCGTGCTGAGTGAGCATGTCGGAGATCCGCTTCCATGGGAGCGTGCCGCGTCCGGGCGGGAGGTGGAGGTCGAGGCGCAGCGGATCGACCCCGAGCTCCTCGCCGCTCGGCTGCCAGCGCGCGCCGAGGTTGTCGTGCACGTGAAACAGCGAGATCAGGTCGAGCACGGGCTCGACTAGGTGCTCGACCCACGTGTGGCGAAGGTCCGCGATCACGTGAGCGTGACCGAGGTCGAGGCACAGCGCGACCCGGTCGGAGGAGATCCGGTTCGCCAGGCCGCGGAGACTGAGCGGGTTCGCCGACACCGTCTCCGGCCCGGGGAACACGGGACAGACGTTCTCGATCGCGATCGTCACCTCGAGCCGCTCGGCGATGCGGGCAAGCGCGGCCAGCGATTGCGCCTCGCGCCGGAGCGGTACCTCGCTCTCCGGTGCGTCCGGCAGCGCCAGCGCGTGGTAGACCACCTGCCCGGCGCCCGCCTCGGCCGCGTACCAGAGCAGTCCCTCAAGCGCGCGGTCGCCGTCCGGCGTCCCGGCGACGACGCCCGCGGGCGCGTGGATCGCGGCCCGGAGCCCGGTGGTCGCCAGCGCGGCGCCCGCCGCGGATCCGTGGCGCGTGAGCTGGCGCGGGTCCCGGAGCACCGACCTGGGCGGAGAGTGAAGCTGGACCCAGGCGAAGCCCGCGGCCTCATACGACTTCAGGAGCGGCGCCGCCGGCCACCACTCCCGGGGAACGCTGAGCCCGAGGCGTCCGGCAAGGGGGTAGGACGCGTCGCGCTCCCGCGTCGTGGCGGCGAGCTCCCCATGCCTGGCTCGGGTCTTCCCGGCGGGCATCTCACCTCAACGTACGACGCGGGCGGCACGACCCCGTGAACGGTGCGTGAACGCCCTGTGAAGCGCGTGTTATCGGCGCTCGGCGCTCGTCCGGCGCATCCGCGCGGTCTGAAAAGATCGGCGTGGATGAGCGTTTTCACGCCCCCGCGCAGCTGACCGATGCTGTGCGCGGCGATCGACATCGGCTCGAACACCACCCGCGTGCTGGTGGCCGAGCCCCAGGAGGGCCAGCTCCGCAAGGTGATGGAGCAGCGCGCCTACACCCGCATCGACAAGGTGTCGAAGCGGAAGGGCAAGATCATCCCCGAGAAGATCGCCGAGCTCGCCGATGTCGTCGCGACTCAGGTGCGGCTCGCCCAGGAGATGGAGGCGGAGGCGATTCGCATCGTCGCCACTGCGGCGATCCGCGAGGCGAAGAACACCGACGACGTGGTCGCCGAGATCACCCGGGTTTCGAGGCTTCCGGTGGACGTGCTGAGCGAGGAGGAGGAGGGCCGGCTGGCATTCCTCGGCGCGACGAAGACCCTTGGCCACCCCGTGGAGGGCGAGGTGGCCGTGGTCGACGTTGGCGGCGGCTCGTCGGAGATCATCTTCGGGAGCGTCGACGGAGGCGTGCGCCAGGTGCTCTCGTTCAAGATCGGCTCCGGCGCCCTCGCCGACGACTTCCTGTCCAACGACCCGCCGACCGCGGGCGAGATCCGCTCGATCCGCGACTACATCGGCGACTTCTTCGAGGATGTCGAGGTCGATCATCCGGACCAGGCGGTGGCGGTCGGGGGGAGCGCGACCTCGCTGCGCACGCTGGTCGGCGCGGTGCTCGAGTACGAGACGCTCGAGCGCGCGGTCCGCGTGCTCGCCGGCGACCCCATCATCGAGGTGGCGAAGATGTTCGAGCTCGACCCCCGGCGGGTGCGGATCCTCCCCGCCGGCGTGCTGGTCCTGGAGAAGCTCTCCGAACTGCTCGGCCAGCCGCTTCAGATCGGCAAGGGGGGCCTGCGGGAGGGCGTCATCCTCGACCTCCTGAACGGCGCCGCCAACGGGGCGCCGCACACCTTGGCGGCTTAGGCATCGCGCGATACGCTCCGGCGGATGGCCAAGGCGCGTCCGATCCCCGGCCTCAGCGAGGACGATCCGTACGCGCTTGCCGCCGCGAAGATCGTCGCCGTTCGCACCCGCGAGCTGGCCGACCAGGCAGCGGGGGTGCTGGACGTGACCGAGATCGAGCGGGTGCACGACATGCGCGTCGCCACCCGGCGGCTGCGGGCTGCGCTCGAGGTCTTCGAGCCCTGCTTTCCGCCGAAGCGCTTCCGCTCCGCGCTGCGCGAGGTGAAGGATCTGGCGGACGCGCTCGGAGAGCGGCGTGACCGCGACGTGACGATCGCTGCCCTGGAGGACTTCGCCGGGGCCATGCGCGCGGCGGATCGCCGCGGGATCGAGAGCCTGATCGCCGAGATCCGCACCGAACAGGCGGAGGCGAACGAGGCCCTCGGCCCGTACGTGGCCGAGAAGCGCCTCGCGGGTCTGGTCGACCGCCTCACAGACCTGGTCGCGGACGCGGAGGAGAGCGTCGGGGGCGACGGGGAGGCGATCCGGTCGGCCGAGCTGGTCGCGCGGCCGGCGACGAACGGCGCCGGGGGCGAGGAATGAAGGCAAAGCGCGTCAAGGGCCTCGACCCCGAGGCCTCGCTGGTAGAGAACGCGGCCCGGATCGTCAAGGTGCGCCTCGCTGAGCTGCACTCGTTCTCGCCCGCGGCGCTCGAACCCGACGGGTCGACCGAGCAGCACGACATGCGGATCGCGGCCAAGCGCCTGCGCTACATCCTCGAGGCGACCGACTTCTGCTTCGGCAAGCCGGCGCAGACCGCACGGCGCCGGGCCCGCGAGCTCCAGGGCATCCTCGGGGAGCTCCACGACTGCGACGTGACGCTGCCCCGGATCGAGTCCCATCTCGCTTCGCTCCGCAACGCCGACGCGCGCGCCGTCCACGCCCGCGCCGGCGACGCCCCGGATCTCGATCCGCGCCTCAGCGCCCGGGCGCCGCATCGGACCGCGTATCGGGGCCTCGAGATGCTCGCGGTACACGTCGAGGCGCGCCGCAGGGTCCTCTTCGATCGCTTCTGCGCCTACTGGAGCGAGCAAGAGCGGATCGGCACCTGGGACCGGCTCGAGCACGCGGTCGAGCGCAAGCTCGCCGAGGCGAAGGAGCGCCGCGCCGCCGCCGAGCGAGCGGCGCAGGCGGCGCGCGAGCTCGAAGAGGCCGAGCGGGCGGAGCGCGAGGCCGCAGAGCGGGCGCGGGAGGCGGCGGCGAAGCTCCATCAGGCGAGACAGGTGGTCCGCGGGGACGGCGGATCGCCGGCCGAGCCAGCCGGACCCGCCCAGGAGCCGGCGGAAGCCTCCGAGACGGCAGGGAGCCCATTCTCCGAGGACGGCTGAGACGCCTCGCCGTCATCGGGCTGGCGTCGACGGGCGCCGCGGCGCTCGCCTCGGGCGCCCTCGCCGGCGCGTTCTCGCCGGGGTCCGCCGGCCTCGGCGACCCCTTCTTCCCCCACGCCGGCAACGGCGGCTATGACGTCTCTCACTACGCCCTTCGCCTTCGCCTCTCCAAGCGGGCCCGCCACCTCAACGCCCGGGCGCGGATCGAGGCGGTCGCCGTCCAGGACCTGAGCCGCTTCGACCTCGACTACCGCGGTCCCAAGGTGCGCTCGCTGAGCGTGGACGGTCGGCGGGCGAAGCGTCGGCGTGCCGGCGCCGAGCTCGTGGTCACGCCTCGGCACGGGATCGCCGCCGGCGAGGACTTCACGGTCGTGGTCCGCTACCGCGGCAGGCCGCGAGCGATGACCAATGCCGACGGCACCCGCGAGGGCTGGGTGCGGACCGACGACGGCGCCTTCGTCGCCGGCGAGCCGCGCGGGTCGGAGACCTGGTTTCCCTCGAACGATCACCCCACCGACAAGGCCTCGTTCTCGTTCCGGGTGAACGCCCCCCGGCGGACGGCGACGATCGCCAACGGACGCCTCCGCAAGCGGATCAAGCGCCGCGGGCGGACGACATGGGTCTGGCGAGAGGCAGAGCCGATGGCGCCCTACCTGGCGACGGTGACCTCCGGGCACTTCCATCTCGAGCGCTCGCGCTTCGGCGAGATCCGCGTCCTGACCGCCCTCGACCCGACGCATCGCCGCGCCGCGAAGCCGACCCTGCGAAGGCTGCCCGAGATCCTGGACCTGTTCGAGTCGCTGTTCGGCCCGTATCCGTTCTCAGACGCGGGCGCGATCGTCGACGACGCGCGCAGCCTCGGCTACTCGCTCGAGACCCAAACGCGGCCGATCTTCCACCGCGCGCCGAGCGAGGTCCTGCTCGCGCACGAGCTCGCCCACCAGTGGTTCGGCGACTCCGTGTCGCTCGAGCGCTGGCCGGACATCTGGCTCAACGAGGGCTTCGCGACGTGGGCGGCGTGGCGCTGGAGCGAGGAGCGGGGCGGACCTTCAACCGCCGCGCGTCTCGCGGAGCTGTACGAGACGCCGGCGAGCGACAAGAAGTTCTGGACCCCGCCGCCCGGCGCGCCGCCGGGCCCGAGGAAGCTCTTCGACGGCACGATCTACGTTCGCGGGGGGATGGCCCTGGAGGTTCTGCGCCAGGCCGTGGGCGAGGCGGACTTCGAGGCGATCCTGCGCGAGTGGGCGCGCAGGAACGCCTACGCCAACGCCTCCACCGCGGACTTCATCGCCCTCTCGGAGGAGATCTCGGGCGACACCTCGCTGTCCGCTGACGTGTTCGAGCCCTGGCTCTTCGAATCCGGCAAGCCCCCGCCGCCGTAGCTGCGGGCGTTAGTTGGCGCTTTATGGACCCCCGTCGGTGCAAAAAGCGCCAGGCGTCGGCTCAGACCTCGGCGTAGGTGACCTGGCGGTCCGCGGGGGACACCGACCACGCCCCCCTCACCCAGCCTATGACGGTCCCGTCCGCGAG
>JBKPFS010000064.1:0-5639 GCA_046728935.1 Actinomycetota bacterium
CTCGGGTTCATCGTCACCTTCGTGATCGGCGGGATCTCGGGCGTGATGCTGGGGATGGTGCCGATCGACATCCACGTCTCCGACACCTACTTCATCGTCGCCCACATTCACTTCGTGCTCTTCGGCGGCTCGGTGTTCACGATCTTCGCCGGCATCTACCACTGGTTCCCGAAGATGACCGGCCGCATGTACGACGAGAAGCTCGGCCGGGTCCACTTCTACCTCACGCTGGTCGGGATGCTGGGCACCTTCGTCCCCATGCACTGGATCGGGATGGAGGGGATGCCCCGCCGCGTCGCCGACTACTCGGCGCAGTTCGGCGACTGGAACCTGGTGATCTCGATCTCCTCCTTCATCCTCGGCGCCGCGCAGCTGATCTTCATCTACAACATGTACGTCAGCTGGCGCTGGGGTCCGCGGGCAGCCGCCAATCCGTGGCGGGCGAAGACGATCGAGTGGCAGGTCTCCTCGCCGCCGCCCGTGTTCAACTTCGACGAGATCCCACGCGTGGTCGGCGGGCCGTACGAGTTCGGCGTTCCCGGCGCCCGCCACGTGATCATGGGCGGCGAGGAGGCGGAGGTCAGGCCGCCCGAGCCGGCGTTCGTCGGCACTGCGGGCGGGGGCGGGGGCTCGCCCGGTGAGGGCGGTGAGCCCGCATGACCGACGCCGCCAGCGCCAGCTATCCGACCCCCGACACATCCTCGCCGCTCGACTGGACAGAGGGTGGGACCGTGCTCGCATTCATGAACGAGGTCGCGGGGGGGCGCAAGCTCCTCGGGGCGATCCGCGAGCGGGTCGACGCGGGCGCCGACCACGTGGCGGTGGCGGCGCCGCAGAATCAGCCGATCGTCGGCCAGATCGTCGACCGCGACGAGGTCCGGGAGGCGGCGCAGAGCCGGGTGGAGGTCACGCAGGCGGTGCTCGCCGAGTTCGACATCGACGCCGTGGGCGTCGTGCTCGATCCGGACCCCTCGCTCGCGCTCGACGACGCCGTGCGGGCGTTCGAGCCGCGCGAGGTGCTGGTCTCCTGCCTGTATGAGACCCGGTTCGGGCTCCTGCGCCGAGACCTGATCGAGTGGGCCAAGGAGAACCTCGAGCCGCCCGTGACCCACATCCCTGTCCGCGTGGATGACGACGCCGTCCGCTGGGACATCGTCCACACCCTCGTTGTCGGGACCCAGACCGTCAACAGCCCCGACCTCGTCTCGCGCCTCAAGCAGCGTGCCCAGGAGCGCCCACACCGCTACACGTTCATCTGCCCGCGCTCGGGAGCGATGCGCCGCGAGGAGGTCTGCGCCCACCTCGCACGGACGCTCGCCGAGATGTACCGCGAGGAGATCGACGCCACCGGCCAGCCGATGAGCCCGGAACCCTTCGCTGCGGTCCAGAACGCGATCGTGCACTACCGGATCGACGACATCCTGATCTCGACGCTCGCGGGCGAGCAGTCGAAGTGGCTCGAGGAGGGCCTCGTCGACCGGGTGAAGGAGATCACCGACAAGCCGGTCGAGCACGTCGAGGCCGGGCGCGAGCCCGTGGCGGCGGCGACCGCCGAGGGGGGAGGTGAGGGCTGATGGAGGCGGGGGCGATCGCCGCCGCGGAGCACGCCGCGCATCCGCCCGAGGCCCACCAGAGCTCGCGGATCGACCGCCAGACCCTCGGGATCCTGCTCTTCATCGTCTCCGAGGTGATGCTCTTCGGGGCATTCTTCGCCTCGTACTTCTTTCTCCGGGTGGTCGCCAACGACGGCCCCTGGCCGCCCGAGGGATTCGAGCTACCCGTCGCGGTCGCCGGCGTCAACACGGCGATCCTGATCTCATCCAGCTTCACCGTCCACTGGGCGCTGGAATCGGTCCGCAAGGGCAACAGGCGGGGGATGAAGCTGGGGCTCGCCGCGACGTGGCTGCTCGGCGCGACCTTCCTCTTCATCCAGATCAACGAGTACATCCACATCGGCTTCAGCGCCCGCGACCAGGGCTTCGGCACGATCTTCTACGGGCTCACCGGCCTGCACGGCGCGCACGTCTTCGTCGGCCTGACCCTGCTCGCCTTCGCGAACATCCGCGCCTGGCGCGGACACTTCGGCCCCGAGCCGAAGGATCACCTCGGCGTCGAGGTGCCGGGCATCTACTGGCACTTCGTCGACGTGATGTGGATCATCGTCTTTACGACGGTTTACATCCTCTAGTTACCGCTCTAGCAAGCCGTTTCTCGGCTTCGGGCACTTTCTGTCCGCCACGAAGTTCGCCAGTCAGCCCCGACGCCGTCGGTGTTCAGCGAGCGCAGGAGCGTCGCAAAGCTACTGCTGGAGCGCCGCCGCGCTCGCCGGGCGCGAGTGGGGTCTCGGCTGCAACGGTGACGCCGTCACCCTTGACAGCAGCCTTGCTCATCGAGGGTGAGGAATCCTCACCTTGGAAGGGGGTGGGGAGCAGCCGGTAGAGATCGTTGACTACATGGCGCCGCCACCCGGCGCGATGAAGTAGCTAATGCATTAGCCACTTACGGGCCGTGAAGGTTCGCGCAATGCGGACTTCGGCGCACACCGAGGACCGTCTCGACGCGTGGGTGTCCCCAGTACATCCGACCGGTTTGCCAACGTTGACACTAGGCAAAGGATGCCCGTTCTTTGGTCGAGGACTTGACACGCGGGCGGCTCGGGGGCAACCGAGCCGTCCGACGTGTCGTCTTCTTGAAGGTCGGGCTATGCCAAACCCATTCGACCACGAACGAGGTAGTCCATGCCAACCTTCACCTCACACCCTACATCCTCTCGTAGGACAGAAAAGCCAAAAAACTTTACACGTGACCTGAGCCCGGCGACCGGCTCGAGGGCGCGGTGGGGGCGATGAGCGCCGAACCAACCGCCCTCGGCGCCTATCTGCACCAAGCGGAACGCTACGTCCGGCGCTTCGTCGTCCTCTCCGAAGATCAGCTCACCGCGATCGCGCTGTGGATCGCGCACACGCACGCGTTCGCGGCGGCGATGGCGACTCCATACCTGGCGATCTCGAGCGCGGAGATGGAATCGGGCAAGACTCGGCTCCTGGAGGTCTTGCGCCTCCTCGTCGCGAGTCCCTGGTTCACCGGCCGCACGACGGCAGCCGCGCTGACTCGGAAGATCGACAAGTCGGCGCCGACGCTGCTGCTCGATGAGAGCGATGCCGCGTTCAGCAGCGACAAGGAATACGCCGAAGCGCTGCGGGGTGTTCTCAACACCGAACAGCCCACTAGTCAAGGCACGACCGGAGCTGTTCGTCAAACAGTCCGACTACAACCAGACTGAGGGGACGCCACCGAGCTAAACACACTTCCGCTCCCCCGAGTGGGAAGGGAGCGGAGGGAGCAATCCATCGTGCTCCATGGTTACCCGAAAGCTACCGCCCTATGGCGCCTCCTTACAGGGCTGGGCGTCTGGGCGGTAGCGGACGGGTAGACGTTGGAGCTGCGTGCTGAGCGTCTGAGGCGGCGATGGGCGGTAGTAAGGGGATGACACCAGGACACCCTTCGGAGGGCGTCAGGCGGTTCATATACAGCCCAGAGAGGCATGTATTGATAGGGGGGGTTACCTCGGAATCGTGGAACTTCCAAAACGATGACCGTCCCAGTCAGGAATTTCTCTGTCCTAGGGAGAGAACTCCCCCCCGGAGGTAGTTACGAATGACACGCTCGAAACGATGCCCCGTAAGCCATCAGGACAAGCTGGCCGAGGACTTCTACATCGACCGCTCGCACGCTAGCGGCCTACGGAGCCCCTGCAAGGAGTGCGACCTCAAGAAGGCGCGTCGGTACTACGCGCAGAACCGCGAACGCAAGCTCGCCAAAGCTAAGGCCCGGAGCGATGCGAAGCGGGCTGCCAAGGCGCCTAAGCCGCCCCGGCAATGCGTCCAGTGTGGCGCAGACTTCCAACCCCACTCGATCCGCTCTGCAGACGGGCTATCCACGGCACGCGCGCTTGAACGGGAAGCACAATGAGCGCGCGCCCCTAACTCCCGCAGCCCGGCGGCTTCAGGGGCCTGGCGAAACGATCGTCGGTCCCTATCCGGAGCAGCTTCAGAAGCCCTCGGCGCGTAAGTGCCTATCCCGATTGTTGGACCTCCGGCGTGACGCCGCGCCCGTGGGGATACGACCAGACCACCTGCTTGGACCCCCGCTCACAGCGGACCTGCCACCCGAGCCGGACAGTTCGCGACGGCAAGAGCACACGGCCAGTCGGGTGGCAACGCCATGGAGGAAGAGGGCCAGCGTAGGCGGTCGAGATTACAAGCCCTTCTGCCTTGTCGCAGCTAACGCCACCGAGGAGCTGAACCTCCCGGACGCGGGGAACACGAGCTGGCAAATCGAGGTCGCAGCGGAGCGGCTTGCTGGCGGCTGGAGTTTGACCTGGACCGCCGGTCTCGTCGCCGTTGTCGCAGCCAGCCACGACAACCAGCACAGCCAAACAGACCACGGGCATGTGACGCACGAATCGGAGGGTACCGGGGGCCTTCTGCAACGCCCGCCCAGTATCTCGCGGCCCGCAGAGGAGCGCTTGCGGCGTGACGGGCTATCCGCTGGCAGATCTACTCGACGAAGCAGCCCTCGATAGAGCCACCATGGACCCGGGAGAACTCGCTCAAGACCGCTCCCACCGGGACGCCGCGCTCCGCCGCCTCGGCGAAGGCGTCCTGCAGTTCCGCGGCGCGGCCTCCGGGTTGACCGGCAAAGCTCGAGTTGACAAGTGCCTGGCAGCTCGCCTGGGGACTTGCACCGGATGCCGGACCACTCAGCCCGAGCACCAGCGCCAACGTTGCGAGTACGGCAAGAAATGACCGCTTCATGGGCATTCTCCCCTCCGTGGAATTTGGTGTAGCTGTGCCTATTTCTACAAGCGCTGACTCGACCGTCGGGGTTACGGACGGGAGCCGGATGAGAGCCCTACTCCGCCAGCCCGGCCGCTTCGAGGGTTTGCAGTTGCTACTAGTCGAGGCAGATCTCGGCAGTTCCCTCGTGGAGATGGGCGAACCCGCCGAAAGTCGCTCCAGGCGGGACCCCCTGGCTCGTCGAGCCCGCGATGACATCGTGCACAACCTGGGCATGGGTCCCTGGCCCTTGAGTCGCATGGAACGCCCCCGCGAGTCCTGCACAGCTGGCGTGCGAATTCGCTGTTCCCGCCGATGCGGGGCTACCCAACGCCAATGCCAACGCCAACGTCGCCAGCACTGCAACCAACGACCGCTTCATGACCGATCCTCCCGTTAGTAGGGTTACGGATGGAACCTACAACCGCGCGGAAGCTGGAGCGCGCCAGGAAGCGCGCGGCGCTCGAATTACCCCATTTGGGTTGGGCGGTGGAGTAATGCTTCTGGGGAGAAAGTCGCTCAGGGCAGTGCTGATGCGTTCGCTACTCCCGCAGCCCGGCGGCTTCGAGGGCTTCGGCACGCGTGAAGTACTCACGACCAATCGCGATCTTCCCGCCCCGGAACGTGTAGAGGGCGGCGTAGGTCAGATCCGTCTCGACCCCGCTCAGCTTGGCGCGTCCGGTGACCCTGAAGACCGGGATGACCTTGTCCGCTCCTGCGTCGATCAGCTCGACAGGCTCCTGCCTGAGGTCGTCGAACGTGTCGAACCAGTCCTGCACGTACGCGCGCAGGGCGTCCTTC
>JBKPFS010000065.1:0-9929 GCA_046728935.1 Actinomycetota bacterium
GCCCCGATAGGCCCGCCTCCTCTTTTGGACTACCGCGCGGACATCGTGGGACAGGCGCGTCCGGGCTGCCGGGTATCCGCGGTCACTCAGGCGCAGGCCAGATCTCGATCGCCTTCCGTGCCGCAGCGCGAATCGAAGCACGTCGATCTCGATTCGGCTCTCGCCGATCCCGTACCTCGGCCATTCACACCACGAAGGCGAGCGATGGACGAGACGCGCAGCCGCTTGCTCGAGGCGATGAGGCGGAGCTCCGACACAGTCCAGGATTCGCCCGAAGCGCTGGGGGGCGCAACACCGTTGGCGTCTGGCGCTAGACCGGCCACGTATTGGCAGGTCTAGCGATCCGGCAGCTCGAGCAAGAGCTCGACACGACCTGCCTTGACATACGTGCACGCGCATGTATAATCGTGCGTGCGCACACATAAACTAGTCCTACGGAGGTCACGATGAAGAAGGGCACGAACGACAGAGAAGCTCGCGGAGGGGGGACCACGGCCAGGCGAGGCCAGCCTCCAAGCTCTCGCCGCTGGCTTGCCCTTGCGGTCTTGGCCGCGGCCCAGTTCATGGTCTTCTTGGACGAGACAGTCGTGAACGTCGCTCTTCCTTCGATCAAGGTCGACCTCGGTTTCTCCGAGGCCACCCTTGCCTGGGTGGTGAGTGCCTACATCGTGGTGTTCGGCGGCCTCGTCCTGCTAGGCGGGCGAGCCGCGGACCTCGTTGGCCGCCGGCGCATGTTCCTGGTCGGTACGGCTGTCTTCGGAGCGGCTTCGTTGCTAGACGGTCTTGCCCTATCCCAGGGCATGCTGCTCGGCGCCCGGGCGCTGCAGGGAGTCGGCGCCGCACTGGCAACGCCGGCCGCGCTCGCCCTTGTAACGACCTTGTTTCCTGCCGGAGCCGAGCGGGCAAAGGCGCTCGGCATCTGGGGCGCGCTCTCGGGCCTCGGCTTTGCGGTCGGCATCCTGGTCGGCGGCGCGATCACCGAGGTCGCCTCGTGGAGGTGGGTGTTCTTGATCAATGTTCCCGTCGCGCTCGCGACGCTCGCCGTCGTGCCGCGGCTGATTGCCGAGAGCCGGGTTACGGGACAGCGGGGCTTCGACCTCGGGGGCGCGATGGCCGTGACCGCGGGGATGACCACCCTCGTGTACACGGTGGTCAAGGCGCCCGACTATGGCTGGCGCTCACTCGAGACACACGTGTTGGTCGGCGCCGCGCTCGTCCTGCTCGGGGTGTTCGCCATCATCGAGCGCCGCAGTTCATCTCCGCTGATCCCGACCGGCTTCCTGCACCGGCGCACTGCGCTGGTCCCGAACGTGCTGCAGCTGCTGCTGGGCATCTCGGCGATCTCGACGCTGTTTTTGCTGACGCTCTACACCCAGCAGGTGCTCGGGTACACGCCGCTTGAGGCGGGCCTCGCCTACCTGCCGCTCGCTGGTGGAGTCGCCTCGGCGACGGCCATCGCGAACCGCCTGGTGGCGCGGTTCGGCCCGCGGCCCCTCGCCATCGCCGGGCTCGCCATCGCGGCGATCGGGATCGCGCTCTTGGCGCGCGCCCCGGTCGCCGGCGAGTACCTCAAGGACGTCCTCCCCGCGATGGTCGTCGTCGGGCTCGGGGCGGGCCTCTCGTTCGTCTCGATCACAACCGCGGCGCTCGCGGGCGTCGACGACGAATCCTCGGGGCTCGCGTCGGGGCTCTTGAGCACGGCCGTCCAGCTCGGCGGCGCTCTCGGCGTCGCGGCGCTCGTTGCCGCGGCCAGCGAGCGCTCAAGCGAGCTGCTCGCCTCCGGCTCGGCGCCGCTCGCCGCCCAGGTCGGCGGCCTCCAGCTCGCCTTCCTGATCGCCGCCGCGGTTTCGCTTGCAGGGTCGGTCGTCGCCATGTTCGCCCTGTCACGCACCGAGGGGGATGTCGTTTCGCCGGCCAGGTCCCTCCCGGAGGCGTCGACGTGAATGGACGCGGCCCGGAAAGCTCGACGGCCGGCGAGTTGGCGGGAACGGCCCCCGAGGAGGCACGCGCGCTCATTCGCGCCTTCCTCTCCGAGGAGGAGGAGCGCGCCTGGACTGGCATGGTCGACACCCACGAGGCGCTCCTTCGCGCGCTCGATGAGCGTCTGCTCGCCGAGCACAAGATGCCGCTGAGCACCTTCGAGGCGCTGATGCACATCGCGCACGCGGAGGAGGGCACAATCGCCATCTCAGAGCTCGCCGAGCGAATACGGCTCAGCCCCAGCCACGTCTCGCGGCTCGTCATCGCCCTCGAGCGCCAGGGGTTCGTCGGACGACAGCGCAGCTCGAAGGACGCGCGCTCCACACGAGCCACGATCACCGAGTCCGGCCGCAAACAGCTGCGTGAGGCCGGCAGCACGTACCTGTCGACGATCCGAGCGCTCTTGCTCGATCCGCTTGGAGAGCGAGAGATCGAGCAGCTGGTGCACATCTGGGAGCGGATCGGAGCCTCACGTGCATCCGTCAGTTCGTAGCGGCGAGGCGTGCCGTGGGCACGTGGAGGGCTAGCGGGACTGCGTCACTCCCTCCGGGACCGTGAACCGGGATCAGCGGACCAACTCGCTGATCCCGAGCATGTTGCCCTCGCTGTCCCGAAACCAGGCAGCCCGTTCGCCGCTGCCCTTGCTCGGGTAATTGCCGGCGACCTCTGCTACTCCATCCACAGTCTTTAGTCCGGGCAGGTCGATCTCCTCGAACGCAACGCCCCGTCGCCGCAGCTCCGCGACCGTGGCGTCGATGTCGTCCACATACCACGCCATCTGCGTGAACGTGCCGGGCGAGGCGCCGGCTGACTCGAACAACGCGAACTCGCCGCTCGCGCCCCGATAGAGCAGTCCACCCGGCCGCTCTTCGCTGGGCTCAAGGCCGAGCTTCTCCGCGTAGAAGGTCCGCGCCCGCTCGAGGTCCTGGGCGGGGAGTCTGGCCGATACATCGCCGTCTTGGAGCATTGCTTCCCTTCGTCGATTGCGACTCCAGCCATGTCGGGCGGGAGGGCTGCTTACCACTCGGAACTCTCCACTGCAACGGGCTGCTGTGATGCCCCGAGTTCGGAGCCCCGGCGGAGGAATACCCGGTCGCAGGCCGGGATAGCGGCGCAGGTCGTCGCGGCAGAAGGCGATGATGACCAGCCAGGTGCTTCGCCGGCTCGAGGCGCGCGGCCTGCTCACGCGAGCGCCCGATCCCGCCGACAGCAGGGCGCGGCACCTGCATTTGACCTCGGCGGGGCTTGCGCTCGTAGCGCGCGCGCTCGCCGACGTCGAGGCCGCCGATGATGAGTACTTCGCCGCCGTGGGCGACGAGCGCGAGGCTTTCCTCGAGGCGCTCGTGGCGCTCGGCGGACGAGGGCCCGCCCGAAGCGAAGGGGTCATCTCGTCAACCAATCGAGGAGAGAGGAGAAGCGATGATCGAAGAGGAGATGAACGCCGTGCGCCTGCACGCGCTCGGCGATCCCGCACAGCTTGAGCACGAGCGGATGCCGACGCCACGGGCCGGCGCAGGCGAGGTGCTCGTCCGCGTCCACGCGGCGGCGATCACACGCGACGAGCTCGAGTGGCCCGAGGATCGGCTGCCGGCGACGCCGTCTTACGAGCTCTCCGGCGTCGTCGCGGCAATCGGCGCCGCTGTCGGGGAGGTTGACGTCAGCGAATCGGTGTACGCGCTCAGCGGCTTCAACCGCGACGGCGCAGCCGTCGAGTACATCGTCGTCCCGGAGGAGGTGCTGGCGCCGAAACCGCGCATGCTCGACCACGTCGAGAGCGCCGCGGTCCCGCTCGCCGGGCTCAGCGCCTGGCAGGGCCTCTTCGACCACGGCAAGCTGGGACAAGGGCAGCGGGTACTGATCCACGGCGCCGCCGGCGGCGTCGGCCACCTTGCAACCCAGCTCGCCCACAGGCGCGGTGCCCACGTGATCGGAACCGCCATGGGCGCAGGCGTCCAGGCCGCCCGAGCGCATGGAGCCGACGAGGTGATCGAGGCCTCGAGCGTCCGCTTCGAGGATGCGATCGAGCCGGTTGACCTCGTCTTCGACACCGTCGGCGGGGATCGGCTGGCGCGCTCGCCCGCGGTCGTCGGACCCGGCGGCAGGCTGGTGTCGATCGCCGAGGAACCTCCGGAGGAGTCCGGGCCAGATCTCACCACGACGTACTTGGTCGTCGAGCCCAAGCCTTTCATGGCTACGTCCGCACGTCCGGCGGCTCCCTGTCTCCCGTTAACGCCCCGCTAATGGCGTACGCCGAGACCGTGCGGCTCGAGTTCACGGGGCCCGAGGACCCGGAAGTAACGCTGCTGCGCTCCGGCTTCGGCGAGTTCGAGGACGCGGCGCTGACGGTCAACACCGTCACCCTCGAGCGTGCGTTCCTGACGATCGCGATACCGATGAGTGACGGAAGCACCTTCGACTTTGCGGGAGCGTGGACCGCCACCTCGGACCGCTTCGTGTTCGGTAGCGACGGACCGGCGACGGGGCTGCCGCACCTTGTCGTCGACCCGTGCCACGCTTCGTCGCTAACGGCCACCAGAAGTTCAGGCACGCCTCGATGACGGGCACCCTCGACGGAACAGCGGTTCAGTCCTATCGGTGGGACGAGTTCGCGGCCAACATCTTCAACAACCGCTTCGCCTACATCGACGTGCAGCACGCGAGCTGCCCCTAGAGGCACAGCAGCCGCACTGGACGCGCCGGGCGGCGCGAGGGCAGGTTCGTCGGCATTTGGGGAAGAGCGCGGTCGGCCGAGCCGGGCAGGTGGAGCACTTCAGCATGGCGCGAACAGGAAGAGCCAGCGCGAGGGAGATCGACGGACCGCCGGTTACCCGGCGAGCACCCACATCTCCTTGAACGGAAGAGTGAGACGCCAGGTCGTCACCGCTCCCTTTGGCAGGCACGCCATGTCGCCAGGCTTCAGCTCCAACACAGGTCCATCCTCAATTTGGACCTGCGCCTCACCTTCGAGCACAAGGAGCACCTGGGTGGCCGGCAGCGTCCAGTCCGGCGGCTGTTGATCGGCCTCCGTTGTGAAGCGCGACAACCCAGCTCGCATGGTTCCGGTGTCGAAAAGCACATGCTCCTCGGCACCCCCTCCGATCTCGGGGTCGGTCCGCCACTCCTCCGTCGCGACGTTGGAAACGAACACCCCCGGGTGCACTTCCATCTCAGCCTCCTCGCTTGCGGATCACGGAGGGCCATGGTCCCAGGAATCCCCTGCACCATCAGCGACTGTCGCATCGCGCGAGAAGCGAAAGTGCTCCTTTTTGTCCAAAGCGGAACGGTTGCCGGCGCAATAGCGAGCAGTTTCCTAAGGTGCATGCCGGGCCTTCGTCCAGCGCGGCACGCGCGGTGATCCCGAGGAGCGGGGGAAGCCGCCGAGTAGCATGCGTCGCCACGGCGACACTCCGGAAAGGAGTCCACAAATGGCAGACAGACCCGTGTTCCTTTACGCCGCCATCTACGACGAGATCGACGATGCCGAGGCCGATTACGAGGCCGTGTTCGACCTCCACGCCGCGGGCACGATCGGAACCTTCGACTCCGCCGTGATCCGCAAGGAAGAAGACGGCAAGGTTCGGGTGACGAAGACCGAGAAGCCAACCCAGCACGGCGCCTGGACCGGGGCCGGGGTCGGAGCCTTGGTCGGCATCATCTTCCCGCCCGCGATCCTCGGCAGCGCGATCGTAGGCGCAAGTGCCGGCGGATTGATTGGGCATCTGCGGGGAGGGATCTCGCGCGACGACCTCAAGGACCTCGGCGACGAGCTCGAAGCGGGAAACGCCGCGGTGATCGTGATCGGCGAATCGAGGATCGAGGAGCAGCTCGAGAAGGCGGTGACGCGTGCCAATAAGCTCATCGAGAAGCAGATCGACGCCGACGCCGACGAGCTCAAGCGCGAGATCGACGCGGCGGCCAAGGAGGACGCGGCTTCATAGAGCCGACGACGGGTTATTCCGCCGACGGTGTCAGACCTTCAGCGCCCTCGACGCGGACGGGACTCCGTTCGTCTGCCGCGAGGGCGATCGGCTGCGCGGCGACACTTGGCCAGTGCGCCGGTACCAGGCTTTCTGGCTGCCCGATGCCTCAACCCGCGAAGAGCGCCACGAGCATCGCCGTAAGCACGGGCTCCTGCCCCACCACCAGTGATCGCTTCCCGTCCCTGGGTGAGGAGCAAGACCACCAAGGTTCCGATGAGGCGAGGCAGGGGGGTAGGTCGATGATTGTGAGCGATTAATTCCTTGGGACCGACGAGGCGGCAGCAGGCGAGATAGAAAGCGCGCTACCCGGCAGTTCCCCTTCAAGCTGTTGATCCGAGATAGCCGCTTTGCGTGGGAAGCGTTGTCTGCTGGCTGACCCCGGCGAGTCACTGACGGCGAGGGACGGGTCAGGCGAGCACCCCGGCCGGGCCGTTTCTGGGATCTGAACGAAGTCGAAAGCGACCACCCGTCGTGACGAAGGTTCGCCTCCCGGTCGCCTAGCGAACGCAGGCGCGGAGCGCCGCCGGGAAGGAACCTGGCACCGCGGCGCTTGACGCATCAGATCGGCGACCCAGCCAGGGCACCATAGGATTGCGACACGTGCCGTTCACGCTCAGGAACCTCAAGGAGGACCTGGAGGACATCGGGTCCAGGTTCGACGGCGCGCCGGATCTGGAGTTCCGCTTGGCGACCGAGGCGCTCGAGCTGGAGAAATCCGGGCTGAGCCACCAGCGCGTCCCGCCCGGCTATCGCTTCCCGTATGGCCACACGCACAAGAAGCAGGAGGAGGTGTACGTGGTCGTGCGCGGGAGCGGGCGGATGAAGCTCGACGACGAGATCGTCGAGCTCAAGGAGTGGGACGCGGTGCGCGTCCCGCCCGGTACGTGGCGAGGCTACGAGGCCGGGCCGGGGGGCCTCGAGATCATCGTCATCGGCGCGCCCAATCTCGGCGAGGCTCCGCGCGAAGACGTCGAGGGCCAGCGCGACTGGTGGGCTGACTAGCTCGATCCGCTCTGGCTCCACGCCCCGGCCGCCTACGACATGCAGGAACACGGTCGGCCGCAGCTGGGGCCGCCCAAGTCCGTTGAGCGAAGTACTGGAGAACTCGCCGAGTCGGCCCGATGATTGATAAGGACGACCGCCCTATCGGTGTGAAGCCGGACCGACGCAGATCTTCCGGTCTGGATCGACGACTGGGGCGACGAACTTTCAAGCGTGGCGATGCTCGCCCCCCAGGCGATCAATCGGCGAGTGGCGGCCCGTGAAGTCCGCGTACCCAGGAGGCGATCACCCGGGCGAGCTCGGCCCTGGCGAGCGGCACGAGGTCGTTGTGGCCGAGGCCCGGGAAGACGTGCATGCGCTTCGACCCTGGCGCGGCCTCGAACAGGGCCCTGCCCTGCGAGAGCGGCACGATGTCATCACGGTCGCCGTGGAGGACCAGGAGCGGAGCCTGCAGCTGCCCGATGCGGCGCAGGGTCGGGTAGGCGTCGGGGACGAGGGCCGCCGGGACGAACGGGTAGTGCAGACGGCCAAGCTCGCGGACGCCGGTGAAGGCCGAGAGCAGCACGAGACCCGCGGGCGGGCGCTCGAGCGCGAGATCGAGCGCGACGGCGCCGCCGATCGACTCGCCGAGGTAGAAGACGCGCGCGGGGTCCACCCGGGGCTGATCGAGCAGATAGGCCAGCGCCGCGCGCCCATCGCGGTAGGTGCCCTCCTCGCTCGGCCTGCCGCTGCTCCGGCCATAGCCGCGGTAGTCGAACAGCAGGACGTCGAATCCGATGGCCGTCAGCAGGGCGGCGTGGAGGACGCGGTCGCCGACGTTGCCGGCGTTGCCGTGGCAGAGCAGCAGGTGGCCGAGCGAGTCCTGCCGGGCGCCGATCCACCAGCCGTGCAGCCGCTGCCCGTCGTCGGTCTCGAGCCGCAGGTCGCGGTAGCCCAGCCCCGCCCCGTCCGGCGTCTCGATGATCGCCCGGGAGGGGAAGTAGAGCAGCGAGTTGAGCAGCAAACGGATCACCCGAGGCCGTATTCCTCCGCTGCCCGCGCCCGGCGCGCCTCCCGCCGCGCCTGCCGCAGCGGCTCCGGCGTGCGCGTCCGCCGGATCGCGGCGAGCACCACCGACACCGCCGTGTCGAGGTTCGTGCGCCAGCCTGGATGGACGACGAGGGGCCGCGCGCCGACGCGCGTGCGGAGCAGGCGCGCGACCTCCGCCCCGTTGAGCAGCAGGGGGCTCGTCGCCCCCCGCCCGGGCCCGGGCTCCGTGCCTTCGGACAGGAGCGCCCGGTCGGTCACGCCGACGCTCGCAAGATCGAGCGCGGCGCCGAGGTGGAGGGCGAGACCGGCGCCGCGAGGATGGTCGCGTCCGGTGGCGTTTGCGATCACGACCTCCGGCCGCCCGGGTAGGGCCCGAACCGCCGCCTCAAGCAATCGGCCCTCGCGCAGCGCCAGCAGGCCCGGCTCGTAAGCGGCCCCTGCCTTGCCCCGGACCACCGCGGTTCCGACGGGGTGGCGGTCGGCGCGCATGAGCGCGGCTCCGGCCCAGGCCGGCTCTCCTGCGCGGCCGGGTCCGGAGGCGCCGCGCGAGAAGCAGACGAAGCATCCGGCGACGAGTGGCCGCGGACCCGACGGGCGCCAGGGCGCGGGGCGCCGGCTCGCGAGCTCGCGCTGGAGGCGGATGAGTTCGGGTGGCGTCTCGGGCCACATCGTCGGGCAAGTATCGGTCCCGGGGCTGGCGTCGGCGCGTGGCGGCGCTGCTCCGTTCGCGCGCGTCGAAGCGGGAGGGCGGGGTGTCGCTCGTCGCGCAATGCAGAAGCGGAGCCCGACACGCGCAACGTCACCCCGACCGCAGTCGATCGCCGACGATGGCGCCGGTTCGCTCCTGCCGGCCGTTACGACGCGTCCATGCCTCCGGACCGCGGGACGCCCGGCGCGTACTCGCGTCCGGTCATAACCGCCGGAAGGCTGACTGGTGTCGCGCCGGGCGGCGTCATCACGTTGACCTGCCCGACCTCGACATCGTCCCGCTCGCGTGCTCGCCCCAAGACGTCGTCGAGGACGGCGCCTGTCTCGGCAAGGGAACTCGCCTGGAGCTTGAAAACCACGGTGGCTTCCACCTTCATCTCTCGCCCTTCCGAATGATTGACTTGGCTGTCGTGACCCCAGTCTGACGGACGGGGGAAATGGCGCTGTTGTTCTCGCGTGGAGCGCCCACCGGCCTGCATGGCGCTCGCGCCAGGGCTCGCCGCGCTTGGGGCGAGCAGCGGTGGGGAATCCTGACGGCTCTCGGTCCCCGCGCGAAGCGAGAGCGACCCCTCCCTCGACCGGTGCTCCCAGGAGGAACGGCGGAGGAGCGGGCAGACTGTCCAGAGTGACCATGCGCTTGTTCACGTGGGCCGAGCGCCCAGAGGCCTCATTGTCGGGGTAGCGGAGCCGGAGCCAGCCCGCGATCTGCTCGGGGAGTGGTCCTCTTGGATGCGCTCGGCGACCGCCCGGCGAAGCTCGGGGCAGAGCTCGAGCTTCGTCGGTCGTGGCCGCCGCGAGCGGCGCCCGGCCTCGCGGTCTGCTTGGTGGGCGCGGTAGCGCCCCGGCCGCCGCAGCGGCTGATCTCACGGGTGATCGTCGTGTGGGAGCGACCGAGGGCCCGGGCGATCTCGCGGCGTAGCATGTGGGCTGTGACCGCGTAGCAGGAGGAGGGGACGGATATGCGCACTACGAAGTGGCTCGCGTTGCTGAGCGCCGCCACGCTCGCCGTGGCAATCGCCGCCGGGCTGGGTGTATCGAGCGCCGGTGCCGCGGACATCTTTCCGTATGAGGACCCGAGCTTGCCCGTCAGCGAGCGCGTGGACGACCTGCTCTCGCGCATGACGCTCGAGGAGAAGGTCGGTCAGATGACACAGACCGAGCGCTACCAGGTCTTCGACGACACGTCGCCGATCACGCAGTACGGCCTCGGCTCGATCCTGTCGGGCGGCG
>JBKPFS010000066.1:0-14306 GCA_046728935.1 Actinomycetota bacterium
GGCTCGGCGATCATCCGGGCGCGCCGGGCCTGACCCGGACTCGCACCGGGGGACGCGCGTCGACGCGGACGGGCGCTTCGGGCGGGGTCAGCCCAGGTAGTCCACGTGCCACCACTCGTCGGGCGCGTGGATCTTGCCCCAGCCGTACCTCCAGCCGATCTGGTCGATGACCCAGCGCATGTCCTGCGTGGGCACGTCGACCGCCGTGCCGAACTCGTGCGATGAGGTGCCGGGCGGATTCGCCGGGGCGCCCTCGCCGCTGAGGAAGAGGTCGTAGAGCGCCGCCTGCTGCTCGTAGGTCCGATAGGCGGAGACGACCCCGCCGGGGTAGATGTCGATCCCGTAGACGGCGAGGCACTCCTGGCGCATCGCGTTCCAGGCATCCGCGGCGTCCGGGCGCAGATGGAGGTAACCCCATGGCGACCAGACGTGGCCCATTCCCGGGGCCTCGACGATCTGGGTCAGCGAGGCGCGGTCCGACGTGTAGCCGCTCGCGGTCGTCGCCGAGCTCGAGGACGACCCGCTTCCATCGCCCGTCGACGCCGGCGCCGCGGCGGCAAGCGCCGCGGCACCCTCGGCGACCGTGGGGACCTTGATCGTCGTGCCCTCGACGAGTCCGGCGTCCTCGGAGAGGCCGTTGTAGACCGCGACCGTCCGTGTGGTCAGGTTATTCGCGTAGGCGATCCCCCACAGCGTCTCGCCGGGTTGGACGACGTGTGGCGCCTCGCCACGCGCCGACGGCGCGGACGCGAACAGCGCCAACGCGCACGCACACAACCCCCCGACGGCCCTGATCCGCATCGGATCCTCCTGTGACTTTGGCTTTCCGTCCGCCAAGGCCTTCTCGGCGCAGGGTCGGGTGTCCTTCGAGCGCAAGGATTCGCCCGCCAAGGCCCAGAGCCGCGGTAAACGGGCCGCCCGGGCGGTGAATACCTAGGCGCTCGCGTCCTAGGTGATCTCGCGGGTGACGATCCGGCCCTCGTCGGTAGGCCGCTCGGGAGGCCCGACTCGCCCCAGGGTGGTGGCGAGGGCCTCCAGGTGTCGGTGGATCCCCTCGAGGAGCCCGTCGGCCCGCCGGCGTGCCGCCGCCAGCTCCACGAGGGTGGCGTTTAGGGACACCGCCTGCACGTCGGTGTTGCCGCACTTCCAACAGGCCTCGACCCGATCGGCCGCCGAGGTCGCGCCGCAGCTAGGGCAGGTGATCCGGTAGACGTCGGGCGCTTGCCCGTTGTCCGCCGCGGCCGTCCGCTCGGCCGTGATGTCGATGAGGACGCCACGCCAGTAGGGAGGCTCGTCGGCAGGCTCGGCCAGGCGGGCCTCGTCTCGCACCCAGACAACGTGCCCGTCGCGGTGGAGCATCCGGTACTCGCTCACGAGGGTCACGTGCCCACCTCGGGCGAGCTCGACCTCGCTACGCTCGAGCGCCATGATCTCCTCGCGATCGGCGGGATGTAGGCGCTGCTCCCAGAGGTGCCCGTCGGCGAGCCACTCCTCGACCGTGTAGCCGAGCAGCGACTCGATCTGTGGGCTGACGTAGCGCCAGGGCCCGCCGGCTTCGGCCACGGGTCCCTCGTAGATCACGGCCGGGATCGACTCGATCAGCTCTCGCAGCTGATCGACGGCTGCCTTGACCTCTAGCGGCACGAGCTCACTCCGTCCTTACCCTCCCCAATCGACATCCCCGCCCCCTCCCCCTAAGACGAGACCTCGATCCGCTCGATCCTCTGCGGCTCGACGGGGCGATCGCTCGCGTCGGTCTCGGTCGCCTCGATCGCGTCCACGGCGTCCATTCCACTCGTCACCGTGCCGAACACCGTGTGCTTGCCGTCGAGCCACGACGCCGCGTCAGTGGTGACGATGAAGAACTGCGAGCCGTTCGTATTCGGGCCCGCGTTCGCCATCGCCAGGGCACCGCGGACCACCTTGTGCTGGTTGATCTCGTCTTCGAACGTGTACCCCGGCCCGCCGGTGCCAGTGCCCTCGGGGCAACCGCCCTGGATCATGAAGTCCTTGATCACCCGGTGGAAGATCAGCCCGTCGTAGAAGCCATCCGCGGCCAGCTTGCGGAAGTTCTCCACCGTCTTTGGAGCGTCCTCGTCGTGCAGCTGCACGGCGATCGGCCCGGCGCTGGTGTGGAGCGTAGCCTCGGACATGGCGGGCCGCAGCGTAGCGCGGCGACGCCTCAGCGCGGCGCAGTTGGCGGCTCCCGAGCCCACGCCGAGCCTAGACTCCGCGAGCCGGTGAGGTGGAGGCGAACGAACAGCAGGGACGTGATCGACGTCCGCGGCGCCTCGCCCCGAGGCGGCGGGCGCACGGGCGGGCTGGGCGGCGGGTTGCCGATCCCCGGCGGGATCGGGGGGATCGGCGGCGGCGCGGGGGTGGTCGTCGTCCTGGTGATCCTCGCGCTCCAGATCTTTGGCGGCGGCGACGGCGGTGAAGGCTTCGACATCGGCGACATCTTCGGTCCCTCGCTCCAGGCGCCTGGGGCCTTGAATCCGGAGCCGATCCCGCCGGGCCAGGACCCGCAGCGCGAGCTGAAGGACTTCTCGACCTACGTCTTCGAGGACACGCAGGACACCTGGCGCGGCACCTTAACGCAGGACGGCGAGGGATACGACAACGCCCAGCTCGTCCTCTACTCGAACGCCGTCCAGACCGGCGGGTGCGGTGGCGCGACCTCGGCCGTGGGCCCGTTCTACTGCCCGGCCGACGGGCGCGTGTACCTGGATCTGAGCTTCTACGACGAGATGCAGCAGCTGGTGGGCGCTTCTTCGGAGATCGACTTCGCCTGGGCCTACGTGATCGCCCACGAGATGGGACACCACGTGCAGAACCTCGTGGGCACGAACGACCAGGTCTCGAGGCTCGAGCACCAGAACCCGGACGACGCAAACGAGCTCTCGGTGCGTACGGAGCTCCAGGCGGACTGCTATGCCGGGGTCTGGGCGAGCACGGTCTACGCGCAGGGTGACCTGGAGCAGGGCGACCTCGACGAGGCGTTCACCGCCACCAAGGCGATCGGCGACGACCGCCTCCAGGAGCAAGCCGGCGGTCGCATCGACCCGGACTCCTTCACCCACGGCACCTCCGAGCAGCGCCGGCACTGGTTCGAGACCGGGTACGAGTCGGCCGACCCCGCCGCCTGCGACACCTTCTCGGCCGACGAACTCTGAGCGCGACGGCGTCTCGCGGGTAGGATCGCCGCGTGGGGCCTGGATTTCGGCAGCGCGGACGTGCGCATCCAGCCCACGGACCCGAGCGACTAATTCAGGTTCGAGCGAGCCACCGCTTGGGGTTCTCCACCATCATCGTCCGCTCCTGATCCTCCGTCATCCCGCTCTCGCGGAGCGCCGGCAGAACCTTGTCGGGGACGATCGTGAGGCTCCAGTCCTTGGCCCCGCCGGCGTCGACGATCTGTTGCGAGGTCTCGACCGAGTACCAGTCGAGGGTGACGCAGAAGTCCCCCGACAGGAACATTCGATCGGCGTAGCCGCGCTCGAGGAGCGCGAGCACCGTCGGGTTGCGGCGCTCGAAGGGAAGGAACAGCTCCAGTCCGTAGCGGTCCATGCCGATGAACACGCCCTTGTCGAGCACCCGCTCGATGTAGTCCAGGTCGTCGGTGTCGCCCGTGTGCGCGATCTGGACCCCGGTGAGATCGACGCCCTCCTCCTCGAAGATCTCGATCTGGCGTGGCCCGGTCTCGCTCGCCGGGCGTGAGTGGGCCATGATCGGGGCGCCGGTCCGCACGCTCGCTCGCGCGGCGGCGCGATGGACCTTCTCGATGTTCTCGGTCACCCCGGGCTCGTCCGCGGCGCACTTGATGAACGCCGCCTTGATCTCCGTGCCCTGAATCCCCTCGGTGACGTCGTGGACGAAGCAGTCCGCCATCGCGTCGGCGTCGCGGGTCAGGAAGTAGTACGGGAGGTAGTCGTAGGTGTAGATCCCGGTGCAGGGGACGACCTGGAGCCCCGTCTGCTCAGAGACGCGGCGCGAGAAGGCCACGTCCCGTCCTCCGAACATCCCGGTCGGCTCGCAGATCGTTCGGACGCCCCGATCGACGACCTCGTTCGCGCTCTCGACTGCCGCTCCCAGCAGCTCGTCCGGTCCGATCTCCTTCAGGGGGTCGACCTCCTTCACGATGGCGAGGTGCGGCCACTGCGCGTGGACGGCCTCGTCGCGGAAGATCAGATGCTCGTGGACGAGGGTCGGGCCGAGCTCGTCGACGTCGATCGCTCCGGTGACCGTCTCGACCGTTGGCATCGGGTCGCTGATCCTATTCGCGTCAGATCAGCTTGATCGTCGCGATCACCATCGAGGCGATCAGGCAGACGATGAGGATCGCCATGCCGTAGATCCAGCTGCGGGGCACCAGCCGGGATAGTATGGGCGCGCAACCGTGGCCAAAGGAGAAGCGGCCTTGTTCGAGCGCATTGTCGTAGGCACAGACGGTTCAGAGACGGCCGGCGAGGCCGTGCGCCAGGCGACCGAGCTGGCGCGGATGGCCAGCGCGAAGCTCGCCCTGGTGAGCGCCTTCGAGCCGGTTCCCTCTTCCCGGCTACGCGAGGAGGGCTCGGAGGTTCCGGGCGACGTGGCACACGCGGTCGGTCCTCGCGAGGACGTGAACACGATCCTCGACGGGGCTGCCGGCAAGGCGAGGCAGGAGGGCATCGAGGCCGAGACCTATGCGCGCGAGGGCGACCCGGCCGACGCGATCCTCGACGTCGCCGAGGAGACCAAGGCGGACCTGATCGTGGTCGGAAACAAGGGGATGACGGGCGCCCGGCGCTTCCTGCTGGGAAGCGTCCCAAACAAGATCTCCCACCACGCGCCCTGCAGCGTCTACATCGTCCGGACGACGTGAGGCCCTAGGCCTCGCAGGGGCCCGATCGGGTCGCCCTGGCGGCGTCCAGCAGCCCCGCGCCGTAAAAGCGCCGCGGCTTCGCGGGGCGCGCGCTGCAGAGCAACCGGCTGCGAAGCTGCTTCGGCGACGGGTCGGGGCCGGCGGCGCCGCTCCCCAGCACCAGCGCCGCCACGCCGCTCGCGTGCGCGGCTGACATCGAGGTCCCGAGGTCGGGCCGGATGGCGAACTGGTCGAAGCTGAGGCACGGGTCCGGAAAGCACTCGAAGCTGAGCTGCTTCACGGGGTCCGAGTCGCTCCGGCAGCGCTTGCGCGAGGCCTCGCCGCGCGGCCGACCGCCGCCGGGTGCCGTCAGGTCGACGCCCTTGCCGTAGTGCGAGTAAGCCGCGAGGCAGCCATGCCTGGTCGCCGCCGCGACCGAGAGCACGCCCGGGGCGGCGGCGGGAAACAGGGACCGCCCCTTGCCGCGCCCGGTCGCGTTCCCGGCGGCCGCGATGACCAGCGCGCCTCGCCGCCTCGCTTTGCGGGTGGCCTTGCAGAGCGCTTTGACCTGCTTGCAGCGCTTCACCTTGCGAGCGAACTGGAGGCTGAGATTGATCACGTCGGCGCCGTGACGCGCCGCCCACTCGACCCCCTCCGCGACGTCCTCAGAGGTTCCGGCGCCGCTGCGGTCGAGCACCCGCACGGGCATCAGCGTGGCGCCGTAGGCGAGGCCGGTGAGGAAGTCGTCGTCGGTCTTCTCCACCGGCTGCCCGAGCGTCACCTGCTCGCCGATGGTCCCGGCGACGTGGGTGCCGTGGCCGTTTTCGTCGACCGGATAAGGATCGCCGTCGACGAGGTCGACGCCGTCGGCGAACTGGTCGGCGCGGAAGTCCGGGCTGCGGGCAAAGCCGTCGGGCGGTGGTCCGGCGTAGGCGATCCCGCTGTCGACCACGGCTACCGTGACGCCGGCGCCGCCGGCCGCGCCCCCCGACTGCGCGCGATCCCACGCCTTCGCGACACGGACGCCGCCCGGTCTGCCGCGGAAGCTCCACTGGTCCTCGCGCCACCCGCTCACCTCTCCCGAGCTCCCGCGATCGAGCGGTGTCAGCGCCGCCGTGGCGACCCAGTTGGGGTTGGCGTAGGTGATCCGTGGGTCCTCGCGCAGGGCGTCGATCGCCTCGCGCACGCCGACCCCAGCCGGCAGCTCGACCACCCGCGGGTCGCCGGCGCGGGTGGCCACCACGACCTCGCCGGGGACGAACGCGCGTTCCGCCTCCGCGCCGGCCGCGGCAGGCGCAGCGAAGATCGCAGCCGCGGCGACCAGGCCAGCGAGTGCGCCGAGCGCGCGGCGGAGTGCGCGGATGTTGGCGGGCGGTTGGGCCATCCGGAATTCCGAACACTGGGGACCGTCGGAAGTTGCCTGCATCTTGAGAGGAGTCTCGCGGGCGATACTGCACGCATGGCCGAGGCCAGGTTCTTCGCCCGCGACGAGGAGTACATGCGCCAGGCGCTGATCGAGGCTGAGCGCTCGGCCGGCCACGACGACGTGCCGATCGGGGCCGTCGTCGTGCGTGAGGGCGAGGTGATCGGCGCGGCGGGGAACGAGCGCGAGCTGCGCTCCGACCCGACGGCCCACGCCGAGATCCTGGCGCTACGAGCCGCCGCCGAGCGACTGGGGGGCTGGCGCGTGCCGGACTCCGTCCTCTACGTCACCCTCGAGCCGTGCGCGATGTGCGCGGGCGCGATCATCCTCGCCCGCGTGCCGAGGGTTGTCTACGCGGCCGCCGACCCCAAGGCCGGCGCCGCGGGGAGCGTGCTCGACGTCCTCGGCGAGCCGAGGCTCAACCACCGGCCCAGGGTGGACGGCGGCCTGCTCGCCGATCAGTCGGCGGCGCTGCTCGAAGCCTTCTTTCGCTCCCGGCGCTAGCGAGGGACTCTGCGCTCAGCTCTCGAGGCGCCTCGAGTAGCGGACGGGATACGGCTCCGGCGCCTCATGCGGCGCCGCTCGGCGCAGGCGCTCGGGAAGCGCCGCGAGCTGATCCTGGGCACGCTCGCGAATCTCCCCCAGCGACTCCCGCCGCACGACCTCGCCGCCGCGCATCGCCGGCTCCAGCAAGGGCACGCCCTCGATCTCCTCATCTGCCGCGGCGATCACGTCTCCCGTCATCGTCTCGCCCTCGTAGCTCCGAAAGACCTGCTTTGGCCCGCCGAGCGTCTGCTTGTCCGGCGAGAGCTTTCGCACCCCGCGCCACGTCGCCCCGGCGAGATCGGCGACCAGCTTGTAGACGCCGTCGACCACCGGCGAATCGCGGCTCGTGCCGAGCTCGGTGCCGACGCCCCAGAGGTCGATCGGGGCCCCGGCCGCGACCAGCTCCGCGATCCTGTGCTCCTCGAGGTCGCCGCTGGCGACGATCCGGGTGCCGGTCAGCCCGGCATCGTCGAGGAGCTCTCGTGCCGCTCGCGACAGCTCGAGCAGGTCGCCGGAGTCCAGCCGCACCCCGCGGAGCCCGCTCTGGCGGGCGCGCGCCGCCCGGATCGCGTTTCGCACTCCGTCGATCGTGTCGTAGGTGTCCACGAGCAGCGTGGTGTTCGCGGCGAAGTCCTCGATGAAGGCCTCGAACGCCTCCTCCTCGTGCTCGAACGAGAGCACGTAGGAATGGGCCATCGTGCCGACTGGCATCAGGCCGTAGCGCTTCGCGGCGGCGACGTTCGAGGTTCCCCCGCAGCCGGCGACGGCCGCCGAACGGGCGACCTTCATCGCCGCGTCGATCCCGTGGTCGCGACGGGGCGAGAAGTCGACCACGCGCTCACCCGCTCCGGGCTTGCCGCCCCCGGCCGCGAGCACGACCCGCGCCGCCTTTGTCGCCACCATGGTCTGGAAGTTGATCTGGTTGAGGAGCAGGGTCTCCAGCAGCTGCGCCTCGATCCGCGGCGCGGTAACCCTGAGCATCGGCTCGCTCGCGAAGCAGGCGGTGCCCTCGGGCATCGCGTCGATGTCGCCGGCAAACCGAAACCCGGCCAGGTAGTCGAGGAAGTCGGCCCGAAACAAGCTCAGGGACTCGAGGTAGCCGAGCTCGCGCTCGCCGAAGCGCAGCTCGCCCACGAGCGCCAGGGTGGGACCGAGCCCGGCCGTGAGCAGCCAGTCGCGGTTGGGCGGCAGGCGGCGAGCGAACAGCTCGAAGATCGCCGGCTCGTTCATCCCCCGCCGGTGGTAGCTGGCCGCCATCGCCAGCTCGTACTGGTCCGTGAGCAGCGCCGTCTCCGGCGCGCTCAGCAGGCCGGGATCGTTCGGATCGGGAAGGCTCATCTGCCCAGATCCTCGATCACCGGGTCGAGCTGGGCGGATCGAGGGCTGCCAGCTCGCCGATGAGCTCGAGCTGCTGTTCGGCGAGCGACGGCATGGAGCCTAAGCGGAGAGGGTGGGATTCGAACCCACGAGGCGGTTTGACCCGCCCACGCGATTTCCAGTCGCGCACCTTAAGCCACTCGGTCACCTCTCCGAGCGCAGTTGACGATAGCCGCGCTACGTGAGCGCCGGCGCCTCCGGGAGACGCTCGAGAGCGGCCTGCATGTCGGCCTCGGAGAACTCGAGGTCCTCCAGCTCGCCGGCGTGGAAGGCGTCGTACGCGGACATGTCGAAGTGACCGTGGCCCGAGAGCCCAATCAGGATCACCCGCTCCTCGCCCCTCTCCCGCGCCGCATCGGCCTCGTCGAAGGCTGCTCGGAGCGCGTGCGCCGGCTCTGGCCCGGGGATGATCCCCTCGCAGCGCGCGAAGCGGACCGCGGCGTCGAACGCGGCGGTCTGCGCGATCGCCACCGGCTCCACCATCCCCTGCTTGACCAGCGCGCAGAGGCTAGGGGCGTCGCCGTGGTAGCGCAGGCCGCCGGCATGCACGGGCGGAGGCACGAAGTCGTGGCCGAGCGTGTACATCGGCATCAACGGAGTCATGCCGACCGTGTCGCCGAAGTCGTACGCGTAGGCGCCGCGGGTGAGCGTGGGGCAGGCGGCGGGCTCCGCGGCGACGAACCGCGTCGGCCTGCCCTCGCGCAGGTTCGCGCGCACGAACGGATATGAGAGGCCGGCGAAGTTCGAGCCGCCGCCGACGCAGCCGACGACCACGTCCGGGTACTCGCCAGCCGCCTCGAGTTGTGCGATGGACTCCTGCCCGATCACCGTCTGGTGCAGGCATACGTGGTTCAGCACCGAGCCCAGCGAGTAGTTGGTGTCCTCGTTCCCGGCGGCGATCTCGACCGCCTCGGAGATCGCGATCCCGAGGCTCCCGGAGGAGTGCTCGGCCTGCGAGCGACCGGCCTCGGTGAGCTCGGACGGGCTTCGGTGGACGGTCGCGCCCCAGGTCTCCATCATCGCCCGCCGGTAGGGCTTCTGGTCGTAGGAGACCCCCACCATGAACACCTCGCACTCGAGGCCGAACAGCTGGCAAGCGAGCGCGAGCGCCGATCCCCACTGGCCCGCCCCGGTCTCGGTGGCCAGCTTCGCCGCGCCCGCCTCGCGGTTGTAGTAGGCCTGCGCGACCGCGGTGTTGGGCTTGTGCGAGCCCGCGGGTGAGACGCCCTCGTACTTGTAGTAGATGTGGGCGGGGGTGTCGAGCGCGCGCTCCAGCCGTCGCGCGCGGTAGAGCGGGGTCGGCCGCCACAGCTTGTAGACCTCGCGCACCTCGCCCGGGATCTCGATCTCGGGCTCAGCCGAGACCTCCTGCTCGATCAGCCCCATGGGGAAGATCGGCGCCAGGTCATCGGGCCCCAACGGCTCGCCGGTCGCGGGGTGAAGCGGCGGGTTGGGCGGCGGCCCGAGGTCGGCGAGGAGGTTCACCCAGTGGGTGGGGATCTCCGACTCTGGCAGCAGGAACTTGGTCGTCTCGCCGGGCATCGCTCTCCTCGTGTAGGCCGGGCCCGCGGCGATTCTATGATCGAGAGCGATGCATGTGCTGCTTTCGCCCCTAAAGGCGCTCACCTGAACCCATGCCCGACGACCGCACCTGGAACGTCTACCTCTCGGGCGAGATCCACTCCGACTGGCGCGAGCGGATCGCGGAAGGCGTGCGCGAGGCCGGCCTGCCGGTCGAATTGCTGGCGCCGGTCACCGATCACGCCGCCTCCGATGGCGTCGGCGTCGACATCCTCGGCCCGGAGGAGAGCTCCTTCTGGAAGGACCACAAGGGGGCAGGCGTCAACGCGGTTCGCACACAGACCCTGTTGCGCCGGGCCGACGTGGTCGTGGTCCGCTTCGGCGACAGGTACCGGCAGTGGAACGCCGCCTTCGAGGCCGGATACGCGGCGGCGCTCGGAAAGCCCATCGTCACCCTGCACGACGGCGAGCTCACGCACGCGCTGAAGGAGGTCGACCGGGCGGCGATGGCGACCGCGGAGACGCCGGAGCAGGTGGTCGAGATCCTCCGCTACGCGATCTCGGGCTGACCCTCGCGACGCTAGCCTTGTCCCCGCCATCTGGAGGGGTGGCAGAGTGGTTGAATGCGGCGGTCTCGAAAACCGTTAGTCGTCGATTAGGCGGCTCGAGGGTTCGAATCCCTCCCCCTCCGCTCGTCAGGTCGGAAACCGCCCGTTTGCGGGCAGTTTCTAGTTAGGGGCACGCCAGCTTCGGCCCGATCTCCGGACCGCTGGAGACCGCCCGAGGCCGCACGAACGGGCGCCCAACTGGCGCGCACCGGGCGCGCACATCCCGGTGAAACGACCGGTCGCCACGGTAGAAGCCGACTTATGCAGCCCAGCAAGACGCGGATCAATCGGGCCGGCGATCTCCTGCGACGGTTCTGGCTAGGCCAGAGGCTGGCTGACCCCGAGGTCGCCGAGGCCCTCGACCTGGTCGCCTCGTGCCGTCAGACGCACGCTTACCCGCTGACCCTGGTGACGGTCGGATTACGCCAGTTCGTTGAGAGTGAGGCGGAGACTGTCGTCGTCGGCCAGCGCCTGAAGCGGATGGATCGGATCCTCCAGAAGCTCGTCCGGTTCCCGCGCATGAAGCTGGCGCGAATGCAGGACATCGGCGGCTGCCGGGCGGTTCTCGCCGATGCCCGGGAGGTCGACGCGGTAGCGGCCCGCATCCGCCGCAACTGGCGGGTAGCCCGAGAAGGTGATCACCGCGATGCGCCAGAGGCAACGACGGGTTATCGGGCGGTCCACCTGATCGTCGAACGCGAGGCCCCGGAGGACGACGAGCCGCGCCTCATCGAGGTTCAGCTCCGAACTCGCGGACAGCACCTGTGGGCGGAGGAGGTCGAGCGCGTGGCAGCCCAAACCGGCTTTGGGCTCAAGGATGGCAAGGGGCCTGATGACCTGCTCGAGTTCTTCCGCACAGCCGCGGATCTGATTGCGCTAACAGAGACGGAGGGGCCGGCCGCGGAGGACGTGATCGAGAGATACGAGCGCTACCGCACGCTCCGTACAGCCGTTTCGCGTTACCTCGGGCCCTCAAGCTAAGGTGGCCACATGCCGTTGCATCATTTCCTACTGATCTACGACCTCAAACGTGGCCGGCTCGCGGAGCAGCTCGATCTCGGCGACGACGGCGAAGCCGCGGCTGCCGAATATTCGCGGTATGAGGCCGAGTACCGAGACCGCGAGGGCTTTGAGATCGTGCTCGTGGGCGCCGACTCGATTGAGACCATCCGGCAGACTCACGCGCACTATTTCAACGGCGCAGGAGAGCAGGCGTTCGACGAGTTGCTCGCTGGATCTCAGCCATAGGGTCCAGCATCGAGCTGGGCGATACGTGCGCCGGAGTCGGCTCGTGCGAGATACGCGTCGAGCAATCCGGCCGCCTCCGCCTCGGAGCCTGGGAACAGGTGCCCGTACCGATCCAGCGTCACGGTGATGCTCGCGTGGCCCAGGAACGTTGACAGCGTCTTGGCGTTCACCCCAGCGGCGATGAAGTAGCTGGCGCAGGTGTGGCGACATTCGTGAAGGCCAATCGGCTCAAGCCCGGCTTCGCGCCACGCGCGCTCGGCGCGGCCGTAGATCGTCGTGAGCTGGACCGGCGTCTCCGCGGTGCGGCCAAAGACGAGACCTGTTTGCCGACCCGTGAGGACCCGGTGCTCAATGAGCTGCTCCCGCAGCGCCGAAGCGATCGGCACGCGACGTACCCCAGCGCGGCTCTTCGGCTCCACGAAACCCGCCTTCGGGTCGTAGCTGCGAACGACGTGGATCGTGCCTCCGCCGAGGTCAACGTGCTCCCAGGCAAGTCCGCGCAGTTCCCCCGCGCGGAGGCCGGCGTAGAGCGCGGTTGCCCAGATCGCCCGATCGCCCGCCGGCAGGGCAGCTAGTAGCTGCGACGCCTCATCGGGCGGTGCGATCCGATCACGCTTCCCCCGGACCGCGGGCAGTCGGAGACCGATCGTCGGGTTCGCAGCCACGGCTCCATCCGTCAATAGGTCCGCGCTTCGGTAGATAGAGCGGAGGGCGTTCACCGTGTTGCGGATCGAGCTGGGACTCAGGCCCTCCTCCTGCCAGCGCGCCACTAGGCGCTGAAGATCAGCGCGTCCGATGTCCGAAAGCTTGTGGGCACCGAGCGGAGGTAGTAGCCGGAGCCTGAGAGCCTGATCGTAACCCCGGAGGGCGCTCGGCTTGTAGCGGTCGCCGGAGCGGGTCCTGATTGCTCCGCGCTCGGCGGATGCCATCCAGATATCAGCAGCCTCCAGCAGAGTCGTCGCCGCCGGCGCTCGAAGTCCGCCTTCGTGGGAGAGCTTCAGCATTGCCGTGCGCCAGCGCTTCGCCTCCGTGACGGTCGCAAACGTGCGTCGCACCTTCTTGCCATCGAGCCTGGCGTACGCGGACGCCTCAAAGCTGGGGGTGCAATCACAGCGCCCACACTCGCGTGAGCTGCAGGATCGCGAGTGTCGGACTCTGATCCCTTCCGGCACCCGTCTCGGCCTCGCCATCGCGAGCGGAACCTACTCCGCTCCGCGCTCCTCAAAGAACGGTTGTTCCGTCCGGGGATGTGAAAGCTCCGCAACGAGCGGGATGGCCATCTCGCGTTCGATCCATCGCTCTAGTTCCCGCGTCGGGACGAGCAGGCGCCTGCCGATCCGAACCAGGCGCAGCTTCGCCATGACATGCCGCTCGAAGCTGTCTCGCGAGACCCCGAGCGCCTTGCCGCCTCCTCGACGGACAGAGCGATCTGCCGGCGCTCAGTCGCGTCCTGCCCAGCGATCGTTCTCACGACATCCTTCGCAAGTCGCGACCTGGACCCGCTCCTGCGCATGCGTGGCCGCCACAGCCCGCTCCACGGCCCGCTGGGTGGGGCCGGGTGGACACAGGTAGAGGACCTGATCCACGTAGCGCGCCCGCCGCCAAGAGCGAACGATGCGCTCCAGCCGCCGCGGTGCCTTCGGCGTCAGCTCGACCTCAATCGCCAGCGTGCGCCCGTCGTCGTGAACGACGAGGTCGGGGCGGTGGAGCAGTAGCCGTCCATTCGGCAGCTCGTCCACGACGGCGCTGGCGATCGGCTTCTGAGCGCCGAGCTCGGCGAAGCGAAGCTCGCGCTCCGACATCACAGAATCCGCTCCCCAGTGGCGCTCGGCCCAAAGCGCCACATCTGCGCAGGCGAGCCGGTGGTCGACCGCTCCCGGGGTCACCCGCGCCGGCGGCAGGCCGAGGCCGGCGTAGGCGATCCCCTGCCGCGTCGCGCACAGCAGTGTCGGATCGCCCGGCAGCGTCGCCACCCGCTCCATCAGCCTCGCCTCGACCGGCCTCGCGACGGCCGCGTAGCTCACCGAACGACAGACGCCGAATCGCTCCTGGAGGTGTCCGATCCCGACCGCTCCCATCCGAGCGACCCACCCGACCAGCTCTCTGTCGCGTCCCATCGGCTCCGCAAACTCCCCTCATCTACCTAGTCGGAACCGATCCGGATTTGTATGCGCTCCCCTCGTCCCCTCCCTTCCTCAAACCACCTTCAACTACTTCCCCTGAAAACACCCGCTCCCACCTGCCCTGCCTTCATCCCTTACCAAACTGCTCTTCCCCGCCGCCGCCCGACCCCAGTCACACACACTTGTTGTGGGGGTGGGGTCGGGCGGCGGCGGGGGAACACGCGCCTGATCGGTAAGCGAAGTGAGGCAGGATTTCGACTCCGGTACTTCGTCCGGGCTCCATTCCGGACGGGAAAGTGCTGCTTGCATCGACAGCGAAAGCGCCCCCGACGCGACTTTGCGTGCGTGCGGATCTTCCTTGATCGGTTCTACGCTGGTGTCCTCGTTCCTGGCTTCACGGTGGCATCGGACGATGCGTCCATAGCGCGGACCGGAGCCGGGATCAGTGCCGCTCCCGCGACGACGAGGCAGAACGCCAGCATCCGCCCGGTGATCTCCAGGGCCCCAGTACCGACCGGGTCCCGGAAGACCAGGATGCCGCCGACGATCGCGGTGAGGTTGGCCGCAACCGAAGTGAGGGCGATCACCTCGACGCCCGGCCCCAACTGCAGTCCGCGGGC
>JBKPFS010000067.1:0-12010 GCA_046728935.1 Actinomycetota bacterium
GTCGAGGCCGATGACGCGGAGCGCCGGCACATCCCGGGGCTGGTGATCCCCCTCCACGGACATCTCGCACCGGCAGCCTGGGCCGCGGCGGCGGCGCGAGACGGGCTGCGGGTCGGGTTCGTCCAGGGGGTCGGCGGGGCCCTGCCCGGGGCCCTTTCGAAGGACGTCGCCGAGTTGCGCGCGCGGGATCTGATCTGCGGCCACGTCACCGCCGGCGCAGCCTTCGGCGGCGAGGGGGAGGCGATCAACATGGTCGGGGCGCTCGACGCGGCGGCGGGCTCGCTTGGGTGGGAGGCGGCGATCGCAGGCCCGGGGCCGGGCATCCTCGGCTCGAAGCGCCGGTTCGGGCACGGCGGGATCGCCGCGCTCGACGCCGCGCACGCGGCGCTCGCGCTCGGCCTCCCGACGCTGCTCTCGCCGCGGCTCTCGAGCTCCGACCCGAGGCCGCGCCATCGCGGACTCTCGCATCACTCGGCCTCGGTGCTCGAGCTGCTGCTGGGGACCGTTCGCGTGCCGGTGCCCGAGGCCGAGGTGGAGGGTTGGCCGCTCCTCGATATCGAGGCGCCCGAGGGCGGGTCGCCCCAGGCGGCGCTCGACTCGCTGATCGAGCTGTGCGGCGGCCGCCACGACATCGCGGTCCAGCGAATCGATCTCGACGGCTACGCCGACAGCGGGCTGTCGGCGACGACGATGGGAAGGACGATCGCGGAGGACCCGCTCTTCTTCGCCGCCGCGCTCGCCGCGGGCAGGGCGCTCGCCGAGGCGGCGGCGCGGGTATAGGTGCGGCGTGGAGCGGATCTCGTCGAGGACCGTGTACGAGGGGCCGATCGCGAGCGTTCGCGTGGACGAGTTCCGCTACGCGGACGGGTCGACGGCGGAGCGCCAGGTGGTCGGCCATCCCGGCGCGGTGGCGATCGTCGCCCACGACGAGCAGATCCTGTACCTGGTCCGCCAGCCGCGCGAGGCCGTGGGGGAGGACGCCCTGCTGGAGCTCCCGGCGGGCAAGCTCGACGTTCCGGGGGAGAGTCCCCTGGAGTGCGCCCGGCGCGAGCTGGGGGAGGAGATCGGCAAGGGCGCCGAGCGGTGGACCGAGCTGAAGCGCTTCTACACCAGCCCCGGCTTCGCGGAGGAGCAGGTGACCGCGTTCCTCGCCACCGATCTGCGTGACGCCGACGGCGAGCCGGGGCCGGGCGAGCGGATCGAGGTCGTGGAGTGGCCGCTGTCGGATCTCGACGGGGCGATCGCGGCATGCCGGGACGCGAAGTCGCTGGTGGGGCTGCTCCTGCTGCAGGAGCGCCTCGGCTCGTAGCGGCGCGAGGCGCCGAGGCGCCGGTACGGAGTGAAGCGCGCCGTGCACCGGCAGGGCTGCGCGTCCGGCGGGCGAAGCTGGCGGCATGGCCGTCGCCGTCCAGAAGCCCGAGGAGCGCCAGGTCGACGCCCGCTTCGAGGCGCTGGTGCTCGACTTCCTCGCCTACCTCGAGTTCGAGCGCGGGCTGGCGCGCAACACGCTCGACGCCTACCGCGGGGACCTGCTCCAGTTCGGGAGCTTCCTCGCCGGACGCGGCCGCTCCGCGACGGCGATCGAGCGCGCCGACGTGGCGGACTTCCTCGCGGACCTTGCGACCGGAGGGCCCGAGCGACCGCCGTGCTCGTCGGCGACGATCAGCCGCAAGACGGCGTGCCTGCGCTCGTTCTACCGGCACCTGCGCCGCGAGGAGCTGGTGGACGAGGATCCGACGGCGACGCTGAACCCGCCGGCCAAGAGCCGCAAGCTGCCGCAGGTCCTGAGCCTTGGCGAGGTGAAGAGGCTGCTGGAGGGCGCGAAAGGCACCGACCCGATCGCCCTGCGCGACCGCGCGCTGCTCGAGGTGATGTACGGATGCGGCCTGCGTGCATCCGAGGCGATCGGACTCGAGGTCGGCGACGTCGACGTTCGTCGCGGTTTTGTCCGCCCTCACGGCAAGGGCTCCAAGGAGCGGATCGTGCCGCTGGGGCGAGAGGCGGCGGCCGCGGTCACGCGCTATCTGCGATCCGGCCGCCCGGAGCTGGTCGGCGCGCAGCGGGAGGCGAAGATGTTCGTCAACTTCCGCGGCGGGCCACTCACGCGCCAGGGGCTCTACAAGATCATCCAGCGCCACGCGAAGAAGGCCGGCCTGGACGACAAGATGAGCCCGCACACGCTGCGCCACACGTTCGCAACCCACCTCCTCTCGGGGGGCTGCGACCTGCGGTCGGTCCAGGAGATGCTCGGCCACGCCGACGTGGCGACCACCCAGCTCTACACGCACCTCTCGCGGGAGCGGATCAAAGAGGTCTACTTCAAGGCGCACCCGCGGGCGACGGCGCGCTGAGCTGGATCCGCAGGGCGATCAATCGCGCAGGCACAAGCGCCCGAGGTCGATCCCGTAGATCGGCTGCTGGATCTGGCAGCCGATCCGAGGTGAGAAGAAGTGGATGCCCGTGCCGTTGGCAAACGGGGCCGCGGGTGCGGCTCTGGCGAGGCTGCGTTCGACGGCTGCGTAGGCGCGCGAGCGGGCTTCACCCGAGAGCTTCGCGGCGGCGCTCATCTGGCGCTCGAGAGCGGGATCGTCGAGCGGCGGAGGGCTCGGGCCCGCAAGGAGGAAGGCGTTCGTGAAGTTGAAGGGATCGGCATAGTCCCCGAACCAACCGTAGAACGCGAGGCCGTAGGGCTCGTTTGGGTCTGCGATCCGCCCGAAGAGCGCTCCGAACGAGAACTGACGCACCTCCACGTCCAGCCCGATGGCAGCCAGGTTCTGCCGCACGACCTGCCCCGACCGCGCGCAGGACGGGCCGCTGCACGTGTACAAGACGACGTGGCCGTTGATGTCCGGCGCGAGCTCGCGCGCGCGTGCGACATCGGGGCCGCCGAGCGGATAGAAGGCCTCGTCCCGGAACCCCGGAACCCCAGGCGGGATGTACTGGTCGGTCGGCCGCCCGGTCTGCACGGGAGCAGACCGTGCGAGCGCTGGCCGGTCGATCGCGAAGTTCACCGCGCGGCGCAGCCGCACGTCGTCGAAGGGCGGCTGGCGCGGGTTGAAGACCAGGGAGAAGACACTCAGCTCCGGCACGACGAAGTACTGCTGTGCGCCGGCCTGCGCCGCCTCGCTGTGCGGGCCGTAGCGCTCCGCCAGCCGATCCTGAGTCGGCACCGGGAGCTCGCCACTGTAGTAATCGGCCGCACCGGCCTCGACCATCTCGATCGCACGCGCCGGCGGCACCCCGATCTCGTACTGGATGGTCGCGATCTCCGCTGGCCGTGAGCCGTCGTAGTTCGGATTGCGCCGTAGCACGATGCTCTGGTCGGGCGCATACGAGGCGACGTAGTACGGCCCGGCGGAGGGGATCACCGCGTGACCCTCCGGCGTGATCGGCGTGTCCGGAGGAACGGCGCAGAACGTGGGGACCGCGAGGCGCGCCCGGAGGTCGGGCGCCGGCCGGACCAGCTCGATTCTCAGCTGGTCTCCGATTGCATCGACGCCCGCCAGGTGCTCACTGTGTCCGGCGGCGAACGCCTTCGCGCCCACGACCTCCGGCAGGATGCCCGTGGCGAGTTCCGGGCCGAGAGCGCGCTCGATCGCGCGCTCAAACGCGGCCGCGGTCACCGGTCCGTTCGAGGGAGGCGAGAACCGATACCCCGGTCGGATCGTGTAGGTGTAGGTGCGGCCATCGGCCGAGACGGAGGGCGGGCCGTCCGCCACCTCCGGCACGAGCTCCTCGCCCGCCGGTGCCGGCTGATCCGGGTAGTTCTCGAGCAGCCCACAGGTGGCGTAGGAGAGCTGGGACCCGAAAGCGAACGTGGGGTGGACCCCGCCGGGATCTTCCGACGCGAGCACGCGCAGCACGTCTTCTCCCTCGGCGCTACTGACCTCCGGCGGTGCCGACTCCGCCTGCGCGCTCACCCATACCCTTCCATCGACCACCGCGAGTGCCTGCGGGCTCTGGCCGGTCTCCACCGTTGCCGACACGTCCCCCGTCGCCGGGTCGATGCGCAGGACCCTGCCCTCCAAGCTGTCGGCCACCCAGACGCCACCCGCCCCGACGGCCACGCCGGTGGGACGACCGCCGACGTCGATCGTGTCCGTGGCGGCGCCCGAGCGCTGATCGAGGCGAGTGACCGTGCCCTCCTGCGTGTTCGCCACCCAGACTTCATCGGCGCCGGCCGCAATGGCCGACGGGCCTTGCCCTACCGGGATCGTGCCAGTCACGGCCGCGCTGCGGGCGTCGATGCGGGTGACGGTGTTGTCCGCGTCGTCGGCGACCCACACTTCCGACTCGTCCACCGCGATCGCGGCCGGCTCGTTTCCGACGTCCACCCGGGCGACCGTCCGGTTGTCCTCCGGGCTGACCTTGATCACCTTGGCTGCGCCGCTGCCAACCCACACGGCCCCCACGCCCGTCGCGACCGGGGCGAGCACCCGCGCAAACGTCGGCTGGTTCCCAATGCGGAGGGTGGCGACGGGCTCTTGGAACGTTGGGTCGAGCCGGGTGAGGATCGAGCGCTGCACGTCCGTGACCCAGACTCCGTCCTCTCCGGCCGCCAAGGCGTCGACGCTGGTTCCCGGCGATCGTGTCCCGAGGACTCCCATCGTCTCCGGGTCGATCTCAGAGACGGAGGCGTCGTCGAGATTCGCCACCCACACGGCTCGCTCTCCCACGGAGATGTCGCCCGGCCTGACTCCCACCGGGATGTCGGCGACTACCTCGTTGCTGTCTAGATCGATGACGGCGACCGAGTTCGGCCTGACCTCGACACCGGCCTCGTCACCGCCGAGACTCAGGATCGCGACGGTTACAGCCAGCGCGAGGAGGAGGAGACCACCGGTGGCGATCAATAGCGCCCCGCGGCCTCCGGGCGCGGCGGGAACCAGCCGCTCGGCGAACGACGGTTGTCGCGGGGCGTCCAGCCCCGGGTCCTGCGAGAGGATCGCGCGCTCGAGCTCCTGCGACGCAGGGCTCGGCTCGAGGCCCGCCTCGTCGATGAGGGTCTGGCGCAGCCACCGGTAGTGCTCGAGCGCCTCCGCCTGCCTGCCCGAGCGATACAGCGCCAGCATCAGCTGTCGCTGCAGGCGGTCGCGCAGCGGATGCTCGCGCGCCAGCTCACGCAGCTCCGAGATCAGCGCCGCATGACGGCCGAGGGCGAGATCCGCGTCGATCCTGTCCTCGAGCGCGGCAAGGCGCGCCTCCTCGAGGCTGTCGATCGCCGGCCGGGCGAAGTCGTCGTAGGCGAAGTCGGCGAGCGGTGGCCCGCGCCACAGCCCGAGCGCCTCGCGCAGAAGCTCTGCCGCGCGCTCGGCCTCGCCCGACTCGAGAGCGCGCCGACCCTCCTCGGCGAGCCCCGCGAAGCGGTCGGCATCGACCGCGTGGCTGTCGGCCTCCAGCGCGTACCCGCCGCCGCGCGTGACCAGCAGGTCCCGGCCGAGCAGCTTGCGCAGCTGCGAGACGTAGACCTGAACTGATTTCGCCGCCGTCGCCGGTGGTCGCGCGCCCCAGAGCTGATCGACGAGCAGGTCCGTCGAGACGGCCTCGCGTCGGTGAATCAGCAGGAGCGCCAGGAGCGCCCGCTGCTTGGCACCACCAAGGCGCACCTGCGTGCCGCCCTCGAGCACCTCCAGCGGTCCCAGGATGCGGAACTCCAGCAACTGCGATCCTTCGCCGATAACCGAGGCTAACCGGCCGTTCAGGGAGTTGCAAGTATGCGCGGTTTCCGGGGGATTTACCGGGTTATAACCGGTAGCGGTTGGCCGTTTACCGGCATGCGTGAGGCTCAGCGCGAATCGATCGCAACGGGCGATCGGCAAACCACCCGGAGGTCCCAAGATGACCCACAAGCCTCACCGCATCATCGTGCTCAGCATCCTCGCCGCTCTAGCGCTCGCCGTGCCTTCGGCCTCGGCGCGTCCGATCGACGAGGTCGGGCCGGCCACCCAGCCGGCGCAGTCCGCGCAACCCGCCGAGAACGGCGGCGAATATCGGTCGCCGAACTCGATCACTGGGTCGACGGCTCCTAGTGCGAGCCAGGTCACCGTCGAGCGCGTGAGCTCGGAGAGCGGCTTCGACTGGGGCGACGCCGGCATCGGCGCCGGCGCGATGCTCGCTCTGTCGCTGGTGGCGGTCGGCGGCGGACTCCTCGTCGTCGGTTACCGCAAGGGCCACCCTCGGCCCGCCGCGACCGGCTGATCCTCGCCTCTCATGCCATTCGGGGGCGGCGTGCGATCGCGCGCCGCCCCCGACTCATGCGGTCACGCCATCGTTCGGTCCGCCACGAGGGATCGGAGCCGGCCGCCGTTAACTTCTTGGGAGTGCCTGAGCTGCCCGAGGTCGAGACGGTTCGCCGCCAGCTCGAGCCGGAGGTGCTCGGGAAGCGGATCGACCGCGCCGAGGTGCTCGATGAGCGCTGGACCCGACCGGAGCCCCCGCGGACCGTCGAGCGGGCGCTCGAGGGGCGCACTATCGAGTCGGTGTCGCGGCGGGGCAAGTACCTGATCGTCGGCCTCGATGAGGGCCAGGTGCTGGTGATGCACCTGCGGATGACGGGCAACCTGCTGCTGCGCCCGGCGAATTCGGGCGCGGTCGCTGACCTGATGGAGTCGGATCGCCTGGGTGGTCCTCGCCTTTACGAGTCGCGTCCCGAGCCCAGGCATCTGCGGGCGCGGCTCGAGTTCGACGACGGATCCGAGCTGCTGTTCACGGACGCGCGCAGGTTCGGGACCGGGGTGGTGCTCGACGCCGACGACCTCGAGGAGTACCTGGCTCCGCGAGCGGGGATTGAGCCCCTCACCGACGCGCTGACGGCAGAGGCGATCTGCGAGCTGGCCGCAGGCCGCCAGGCGCCCTTGAAGTCGTTCCTGCTCGGCCAGGCGGCCGTGGCGGGGATCGGGAACATCTACGCCGACGAGGCGCTGTGGCGCGCCGAGCTGCATCCGCTCTCGCCCGCCGGCTCGATGCGCCGCGAGCACTGCGAGGCGCTTCGACAGGGGATCGTCGAGGCGCTCGAGGTGGCGCTGGCGAACCGCGGCTCGTCGATCGACGACTATCGGGATCTGCGCGGGGAGCGCGGCTCGATGCAGGACGAGTTCGTCGTCCACACGCGCGAGGGCGAGGAGTGCCTGCGCTGCGGGACCGAGATCAGGCGGATCCTGGTCGGGGGGCGCTCGACGTACTTCTGCCCGGGATGCCAGGTACGGCTCCGGCGAAGGCGCGCTTCGCGTCGCGGGCGCTCGCGCAGTGGGGCCAGGCGATGAGCGCCGAGCTGTTGCCGCCTCCCGACGGATTTCGCATCGGGCATTGGACGGATTCCGAGGCCCGAACCGGGTGCACGGTCGTGATCCCCCCGCCGGACACGAGGGGGGCGGCAGAGGTCCGCGGCGGCGGCACGGGAACTCGCGAGATCGAGGTCCTGGCGGCGCTCGCGAACGCCGAGGGGCCGACCGCGGTGCTCCTCACCGGCGGCAGCGCGTTCGGGCTCGCGGCGGCGGATGGGGTCGTGCGCTGGCTCGAGGAGCGAGGGCTCGGGCGGGCGACGCCGCTCGGTCCGGTGCCGCTCGTCTCGGCGGCGGTCGTGTTCGACCTCGCCGAGGGCGACGCTGGAGTTCGCCCGGGGCCCGACCAGGGTTACGCGGCCTGTGAGGCGGCGGGGGAGGGCGTGCCGGAGGGGGGGCCGATCGGCGCGGGCGCGGGGGCGGCCGTCGGCAAGGTGATGGGACGAGAGCGCGCGACCCGTGCCGGCGTCGGCTACGCGGCGGGCCGTCTCGGGGACGGGACGGTGGTGGCCGCAGTGGCGGTCGCAAACGCAGCGGGCGACGTGATCGGCGCCGGCGGTGAGGTGCTCGGCGGTCCGCGGGGCGAGGAGGGGGAGAGGCTGCGAAGCGCGGAGTTGATCCCGGCGATCGGAGAGCCGCCGTACTGGGCGATGCGAAGCGACGAGGGCGAGGGGAACACGACGCTCGTCTGCGTGATGACGGACGCGACGCTCGACAAGCGCGGCTGCGGCATCGTGGCGCGGATGGCGAGCGCGGGCGTCGCGCGCGCCGTCGATCCGGTGTTCAGCCCCGTGGACGGGGACGTTGTCTTCTGCCTCGCCTCGGGCGAGGGCGCTCCGCCGCCGCCGAGCCCGGCGGCGTCGTGGACGCTGACCGCGCTCGGCACCGTCGCCGCTACGGTGACCGCGGAGGCGATCCGGGACTCGGTGGCCGCGTAGCGTCTGGCACTCTGGACGGAGATGGCTATCGACGAGTTCCTGCTTCGCCGTTTCGAGGAGCCGGACGAGGTGCGCGAGTTTCCGCTGGGCCGGTTCGAGCTGGTTCGAGTGGGCGGGATGACGATCGGCCGGGCGACGTACCAGCCGGGTTGGAAGTGGAGCGAGCACGTCGGCTCGTCGCCGGAGGAGCGGTGCATGGTCGAGCACCTGGGGATCGTGCTCTCGGGTCGAGCCGCCGTCGTCGGCCCGGACTACGACGAGGTGATGGAGTCGGGTGACGTCTTCGCCGTGCCGCCCGACCACGACAGCTGGGTGGTGGGGGACGAGCCCTACGTGTCCCTGCACTTCCTCGGGGCCGACGAGTACGCAAGCGGCGACTGAGGCCCGTGGACGTCCGATCCGGGCGTCAATCTATGGCGGTGGCGGGTAGCTACAAGACGGAGGCGATCGTCCTGCGCAGCATTCGCTACGGCGAGGCCGATCGGGTGCTGCACCTCTACAGCGCGACGCGGGGGCGGATCGGCGCGATCGCCAAGGGCTCGCGGCGGCCGCGTTCGCGCTTCGGGGGGCGGCTGGAGCCGTTCTTCCGGCTCGACCTGGTGCTGTACGAGGGACGGGGAGACCTGGCGACGGTGACGGCGGCGCACACGGTCGCCGCCCACCCCCATCTGCGAGCCAGCGGGCCGGCGCTGACGGCGGCGGCGCGCGCCTGCGACGCGGTGCTTCGCCTGCTCGACGCCGAGGAGGCGAATCCGGCGGCCTACAACCTGCTCTGCCGATACCTGGCGATGCTCGACGGCGACGCGTCGCAGGTGGAGATCGACGGCGCGGCGGGGTTGGCCGCGGCGCTCGCGTTCCGGCTCAAGCTGGCGCTCGCCGCCGGCTTCGCGCCCGAGTTGGGGTCGTGCGCCCGCTGCAGCGAGACGGGAGAGCTGGTGGGCTTCTCGGGCGCAGCCGGGGGCGTCGTCTGCTCGGCCTGCGAGCGCGATGGGTTCGCGCTGTCCGGCGACGCGCACGCGTTCATGGTCGAGGCGCTCGGCCGGCCGTTGGTGCAGGCGCCGAGCGCCCCGGAGCGGGCGCTACGGCAGGCTGAGCGGGCGATCTCCGAGACGCTCGAGCACCACGCCCACGTCAGGTTGCGCGCAGCGGCGTAGGCGGGTTGACCGCTGCGACGAGCGGCGTAACCTACTTCGCGGTGCCTGGCTGACGGTAGAGAGCGGCTGACCAGCGGACGGCGGCGGCCGGCTTCGTCCGGCGAACGTCGACGCTGCGCTCGCGCCGCAGCACCGGGCCCGAGTGGCTTGGTGGCGGTGCCCGCGCGCCTCCCGGGGAGTTTGCAAAGGGAGTGTGTCAGCGCGTGGTTTCGCGCATCGACTGACCCTATGCTCTTCCGAGGTGCCCGAGACAGCCGCCGAAGCCGCCACCGCCGCCAGGTCGCTGGAGGAGCGGGTGCGCGCCTGGGAGGCGGAGTACCTGTGGGATCTGGCGACGCCGTCGTACCCGGCGGTTCGGCCCGAGCCGGAGCCCGACAGCCCCGTGCGCACGCCGTTCCAGCGCGATCGCGATCGGATCGTGCACTCGAAGGCGTTTCGGCGCCTCAAGCACAAGACGCAGGTGTTCATCGCCCCGGAGGGCGATCACTACAGGACCCGGCTCACCCACACGCTCGAGACGTGCATGATCGCGCGCACGGTCGCGCGGGCCCTGGGGTTGAACGAGGATCTGACGGAGGCCATCGGGCTCGGGCACGATCTCGGGCACCCGCCGTTCGGCCACATCGGCGAGGAGACGCTGGACGAGGCGCTGCGCGAGCACGGCGGCGCGGGGTTCAAGCACAACCGGCACTCGTTGCGCCTGGTTGATGTGCTGGAGCGTGATGGGCGCGGGCTGAATCTGACGGAGGCGGTGCGCGACGGGATTCTCAATCACACCGGCTCGGGGCAGCCGGCCACGCTCGAAGGCAGGGTGGTGCGGCTGGTCGACCGGGTGGCGTACATCAATCACGACATCGACGACGCGCTACGCGGCGGGGTGATCGTCGCCGACGATCTGCCGGCCCAGGAGATCGAGCTGCTGGGCGCCACCGGGTCGGCGCGGATCGACACGCTGGTGCGCGACATCGTGGCAACCTCGCGGGAGGCTGGTGACGTGGCGCAGTCGGATGAGGTCGGCGGCGCGATGCTGAGGCTGCGGAAGTTCATGTTCGAGCGGGTGTACCTGGGCCCGGAGGCGCGCTCGGAGCACGAGCGGGTGCGCCGCACGCTGCGCGGCCTGCTCGAGCACTACCTGGAGCATCCCGACCTGGTTCCCGAGACGGCGCCTGGCGGCGAGTCGACCCAGCGGGTGATCGACTACGTGGCCGGGATGACCGATCGGTTCGCGATCGCGACGTTCCGGCGCTTGGCGCTGCCGGAGGAGTCGCGGCTCTAGATGGGCGCTTCACGCCCCCGAGCGCGCGGGGTGGCCTAGCGATGGCGCAGTTCACCCCCGAGAGCATCGAGCGAACGAAGGAGGCGGCGGACATCGTCGAGGTGGTTTCCGCGTACACCGACCTGCGGCGCTCGGGAACGCGGTTCACCGGCCTGTGTCCATTCCACGACGAGCGCACGCCGTCGTTCTCCGTCGATCCGGCTGGCAAGCTGTACCACTGCTTCGGCTGCGGGGTCGGGGGCGACGTGATCAAGTTCGTTGAGGAGAAGGAGGGGCTCTCGTTTCCGGACGCGGTGGAGGCGCTGGCTGATCGCTACGGGGTGGAGCTGGAGCGCGAGCGGGAGGATCCGCGCGCCGAGGAGGCGCGAAAGCGGCGGACGCGGCTGGGCGAGCTGCTAGAGAGGACGGCGGCGTTCTATGCCAGCTTCCTCCGGGATTCGCCGCAGGCGCAGAAGGCGCGCCATTACCTCGCCGAGCGCGGGTTGCGGCGCGAGGTGCTGGAGGAGTTCGGGGTCGGGGTCGCGCCGGGGAAGTGGGACACGGTGCTGGTCCGGGGGCAGAAGGCTGGCTACTCCCTCGCCGAGATGGAGGCGGCGGGATTGATCCAGAAGGGTCGGCGCGGGGGCCACTACGACCGGTTTCGCTCACGGATCGTGTTTCCGGTGCGCGACGCGCGGGGGCGGGTGCAGGGTTTCGGCGCCCGCGCGCTGCGGGCCGATCAGCGGCCGAAGTACGTCAATTCGCCGGAGGGGGAGCTATATCGGAAGCGGCGCACGCTGTTCGGAATCGATCGGGCGCGTCCGGCGATCACGAAGTCGGGACGGGCGCTGGTGGTGGAGGGCTATACCGATGTGCTCGCGTGTCATCAAGCGGGGATCGCGCATGCGGTCGCGGTGATGGGGACGGCGATCACGCCCGAGCAGGTGAAGATCCTCTCGGCCTATACGGACGAGGTGGTGTTGGCGCTGGACGCCGACCGGTCGGGGCGAGAGGCGATGCTGCGGGCGCAGACGGTGGCAAGCGGGAAGCGGGTGCGGTTGCGGGTGGCGCGGCTGCCCGACGGAGAGGACCCCGCGGATCTGCTCACCGGGGGCGACGAGGCGGGGCGTACGGCGGCGGCGGAGCGGTTCGGAGCGGCGATCGAGGCGGCGGAGGAGCTGCCCGTTTTCCACGTTCGCACGCTGCTAGAGGAGGCGGATCTGGGGAGTCCGGCGGGGCGGGATCGGGCGCTCGATGAGGCGGTGCCGGTGATCAGCGCGATGTCCGATTCGATTACGCGGGAGGAGCTGATGCGGGAGGTGGCTGACCGGCTCGCCGCGGATCCGGGGCTGGTGGCCCGGCGCGTCGCTGCGGGTGGTGCAC